>JAPPHD010000188.1 GCA_028821125.1 Gammaproteobacteria bacterium | reverse complement strand
TTCGGGAGGGCGCAAAACCGCCGATGGCCGTGTTGCGGCCCTTGCCAATGTCCAGACATTCGCTGCGGACCGCGCCTTGCCCTCGGCGGTTTTGCGCCCTTAAGAAAGGCAGCGTATTTGTGACACAGGACACTAGGTCGGGCTAAACGGGAAAACGGCCGCATGGACGAGCGGATTTCAGCCTTCCTCGATCACCTCACATTCGAGAAACGCTATTCCTCGAATACAATCACCGCCTACCGGCGCGACCTGGAACGCTTTTCGCGGGAATCCGGGGTTCAGTGGGCGGAAGTCAGGGCACATGACATTTCCGCGTTCACGGCGCGCCTTCACGCCCGGGGCCTGAGTCCGCGTTCCCTGCAACGCGTGCTGTCGAGCGTGCGGAGCTTTTTCGGCTACCTGGAAAAACAGGGCGTCATCGAAGGGAACCCGGCCGGCAATGCCCGGGCTCCGAAGTCGAGAAACAAGCTGCCGCGCACCCTCGATGCCGACAAGACGGCGCGGCTGTTCGATTTCGAGGCGAAGACGTCGCGAGACAAGCGCGACCTCGCGATGCTGGAACTTTTTTACGGCAGCGGCGTGCGCCTGGCGGAACTGGTCGGCATCGACCTCCGGGATGTGGACCTGCAGGGCGGTTTCGTCACGGTTACCGGAAAGGGCAACAAGGTACGGCAGGTGCCCCTGGGAGCGCCCTGCATCGCCGCCATCGAGAACTGGCTGGCAACGCGTGGCCCGGTCGATCCGTCCTCGCCTTTGTTCACCGGCCGCGGCGAGGCAAGAATCGGGCGCCGTACCGTGCAGCAACGCCTCAAGCGCCTTGGCGGCGCACAACTCGGCAGCAACGTGGTGCATCCGCACATGCTGCGTCACAGTTTCGCAAGTCATCTGCTCGAGTCTTCCGGAGATCTGCGGGCCGTGCAGGAACTGCTCGGGCACGCTGACATCGCGACCACGCAGATCTATACGCACCTGGATTTCCAGCACCTGGCGAAGGTCTACGATGCCGCCCACCCGCGCGCGGCGAAAAGTGGGGCGGAAGACGTGTGACACGACACTAGTTGACGGCCCAATGCCCCGGATCCGCGTTATCACCTTCGATCTCGACAATACCCTTTGGGATGTAGTCCCCGTTATCTCTGGCGCGGAACGGCGCATGGCGGGTTGGCTCGAGGAGCGCGTACCCGAGGTGATGGCGCTCTACAGGGACGGCGGCGCAATCACCGACCTGCGCGCGGCGCTGATTGAGGAACAGCCGGCCATCGTTCACGATGTCTCCAGGCTGCGCGAAGAACTGACCTACCGTTGCATTCGCAGCGTCGGGCGGGACGACGAGTCTGCCAGGCGCCTCGCGCGCGGCGCGTTCGAGGTGTTCCTCGAGGCGCGTCACGAAATCGAGTTCTTCGACGGGGCTATCGATGCCCTGGAGCGGCTGTCAAGCAGCTATACGCTGGGCTCACTCACCAACGGCAACGCGGACCCCAGACGGCTGAAGCTCGACCGGTATTTTTCGTTCAGCTTTTCGGCGGCGGAAGTCGGCATAGGCAAACCGGCGCCGGCCATGTTCGAGGCGGCGCTCGGCCACAACGGGGTGCGGCCCGACGAGGCGGTGCACATCGGCGACCACCCGGTCGACGATATCCGCGGGGCTGCGAGTGTCGGCATGCATACGGTTTGGGCGAACGGGGCGGTACAGCGCGTCTTGCGGGAGGCGGACACCACTATTGAGCCGACCGTGGAGATCGAGGAACTCGACGAGCTGGAAGGCGCCATAGAATATATCGAGAGCCTCTGAGTCGGAGACCGGTTCCGTTCCACCGCTGTTCCAGTGCGGCCCACCGAGGAGAGGCCGGGCTCCTGGCCGATCATGCGGCCTTGCCGACGGTCACGCTCACCAGCTTTCCCAGTTGGCGCAAAGCGCGGTCAATTGTGGCGGACTTCGTGGCGTGGTCGGGATTAAGCATGCGCCGGACCTCGCTCTCGGCAACGCCAAGATCGTGGGCGAAACCGCGTTGCGATTTGCCAGTCTCGCGGAAGGCGCCGTAGAGCGCCGCCTTCAGCGCAATCGGAACCGGTGGGACGACGAGGGGGCAGCGCCCGACCGCGTAGGAAGGCTTCGGCAAATCCTTGCCCTCACGCATTGTCACGGCGATCAATTCCCGAAGCAGATCCCGGGCTTCGGCAAGCGCTTCTTCACGGGACGCTCCATCGGTCGCTCCCCAGCCGAAATCCGGGAACGCGACGACGTAGCGATCGTCCTCATCCCGCTCAATTCGGGCGCGATAGTTGAAGGTGTCAGACATTGGTTCGGTTCTCCGATTCTCGGGCGTCTCCCGCACTTTGCCGCTCAGAAATCATCCTTTTCGATCCCCAGGTCACCGAGCATCTTGGCGAGCAGCCCCTTGCCGATCTCCTTCTTGCGGTCCTTTACGGTCGTCTTGCGTTCGCCCACATAAAGTGTCCCGTGAGAACCCTGTCCTCTCGCCGCCATGAAGCGGACCTCCAGATTCCGAGCCCTCGCCCATTTGCGTGCTTTCGCGATGAACTGCCGGCCGTTCATGCCGTCACCGTGTTGGCGGACACTGCGGCAATCTATCACAGTTGCGCACATTTTTGAGCGCAACTGTTCCGTTTGTTATCGCAATCTCCAACATGCACGCCACGAAATCGAGTTCTTCGCCGGAGCGGTCGACAACCTGGAACGGCTGTCGAACTACAATGCGCTGGGCCCTCTCACCAACCGCAACGCGGACCCAGGCGGGCGAAGCGGGGCCGGACTTTCTGGTTCAGCTTCCCGGCGGCGGATGTCGGCGCTGGCAACCGGGCGCCAGCCATGTTGGAAGGGTCAGCGCGCCGCCTGCGGCGCACGTTCAGCGACCAGTTTTTTGACAGCGGCAATGTCGGCGGACAATACCGTCCGGCGCGACGGCATGTTTGCGAGTGCGTCGAGCGCCGGATGCCGGGCAATCGGTTGGCCGACTGCTTCGTCAACAGCCTCGGGAAACTTCGCGGGGTGCGCCGTTGCCAGGCAGGCAACCGTGCCGTCGACGTCGATGCGCCGGGCAGCGGCCAGGCCCACAGCGGTGTGTGGGTCTGCCACGTATCCCGTCTCCCGGTAGACCTGCCGGATGGCCGCCATGGTGTTGCGCGTATTCACGGCGGTGGCGAGGAACACGTCATCCCCCGGAGGCGCCAGGCGAGCCTCGCCAACGGCGTCGAATGTGCTCATGAAGATGCGCAGGGCGACAGGGTCTTCTTGAAGGTGATAGTAAAGAAAGCGTTCGAGATTGCTGGCCACCTGGATGTCCATGGACGGCGAGATGGTGAAGCGCACCTGGCCCCTGCGATAGAGCCCGGTGCTGAAGAACACTGACAGGATGTCGTTTTCGTTGGTGGCGAGGATCAGCCGGTGAATGGGAAATCCCATCCGCTTGGCGAGGTAGCCCGCGAAGATGTTCCCGAAATTGCCGGTGGGCACGCAGAAAGAAACCGGGGCGGGCAGCTTGAGGCTTGCGTAGGCGTAATAGACGATCTGCGCCAGTACCCGTGCCCAGTTTACCGAGTTGATGGAGCCGAGGGCATACCTGGCCTTGAAGTCGAGGTCTCCAAACGTGCTTTTCATGAGCCGCTGGCAGTCGTCGAAGCTGCCCTCGACGGCGATGCAATGCACGTTGTCGTCTGTGACCGTGGTCATCTGCAGTTCCTGCAACGGGCTGATGCGCCCGTGCGGATACATGACGAATATGTCGATGGCTGGCCGGCCGCGGACGCCGGCGATGGCGGCGCTACCGGTATCGCCGCTGGTGGCGCCCAGGATGTTCAGGCGCTGCCCGCGCCTGTTCAGGATGTGGTCGAAGAGTTGCCCGAGCAGTTGCAAGGCGATGTCCTTGAAAGCCAGGGTGGGCCCGTGGAAGAGTTCCAGAACCGGAATGTCGCCGGCGTATTCCAGATGTACGACCCCGGGTCGGCTGAAGGTGCGGTAGGCTGCGTCAACGAGGTTTTCCAGGTCGGCTGCGGGTATGTCGTCGATGAATCTGGGCAGCATGCGCTTTGCCAGTTCGACGAAGTTCAGTTGGGCCAGGCTGTCGAGATCCCCCGTAACGTCAGGGATTCGAGCAGGCACCAGCAAGCCTCCGTCGGGTGCCAGGCCGGTCAGCACAGCGTCCTGAAAACTCAGGGCGTCGGTTGCTCCTCTCGTACTGACATACCGCATGCGCTATCCCCCTGCCGGCGCGCGCCTATGTTAACCGCTAGTGAGGGCTGGGGTGGACCAGCGGCGGGCTTGCGAAAGAGAAACGCCCCGGGGGAGAGGGGGTCCCGCCGGGGCGTTCCTGATGCCCGTTGAGGGCTTGGGTTAAACCTTGACGAATTCCGGATAGGCCTCGATGCCCGTCTCGGAGAGGTCCGCTCCCTCGTACTCCTCTTCTTCGGAGATGCGGATGCCCATCGTCGCCCTGAGTATGTACCAGACGATGCCGGCGGCTATGAACGTCCAGGCGAAGATCACCACGATGCCCAGCAATTGTGCGCCGAGCGTCGCTTCTGCGTTTGTGAGGCAAACCGCCAGCAGGCCCCAGACGCCGGCCGTGCCGTGCACCGAGATGGCGCCCACCGGGTCGTCGATGCGCAGCTTGTCCAGCAACACGATCGAGCCGACCGCCAGTGCGCCGCCGATGGCGCCGATTACGACGGACTGCTGAATCGAACCGGCAAGCGGCTCGGCCGTGATCGACACAAGCCCCGCGAGCGCCCCGTTCAGGGCCATCGTCAGGTCGCCCTTGCCGAACAGTATCCGGGCCAGGATCAGGGCCGTGATCAGGCCGCCGCTGGCCGCGATGTTGGTATTGACGAATACCTGGGCGACGGCGTTGGCCTCGTCGACGTTGCTGACTTTCAGTTCGGAACCGCCGTTGAAGCCGAACCAGCCGAACCAGAGTATGAACATGCCCAGCGTCGCCAGCGGCATGTTGGCGCCGGGCAGGGCGTTCACCTGCCCGTCCGGCCCGTACTTGCCGGCCCGGGGGCCGAGCAGCAGCACGCCCGCCAGCGCCGCGGTGGCGCCGCACAGATGCACGACCCCGGAGCCCGCGAAGTCTTGGAAACCGGCCGCATCCAGCGCGCCGCCGCCCCACTTCCAGAACCCTTGCACGGGATAGATGAAACCGGTCATGACCACGGCGAAGATGAGGAACGACCACAGCTTCATGCGTTCCGCCACCGCCCCCGAGACAATGGACATGGCGGTCGCCACGAACACCACCTGGAAGAAGTAGTCGGACCGGACCGAGTAGTAGGTGTCGCCGCCGGATGCGAGGACCGCCTCCGCGGTGTTCTCCTCGCCGATCCCGAACCCGATCAGCGGCAGCCAGGCGCCCTCGCCGGCCCCCGGGTACATGATGTAGTAACCGCAGATCATGTACATGATGCAGGCGATGGCGAACAGCGCCACGTTCTTGGTGAGAATCTCGGAGGTGTTCTTGGCCCGGACCATGCCCGCTTCCAGCATGGCGAAGCCCGGCGCCATGAACATCACCAGTACACCCATCACGAGGAAATAGAAGGTGTCCAGTGCGTAGTTGGTTTGAATCAGATCTTCCACAATCTTGTCTCCCGATTGAGCCGGGCGCGCCCGCCCGCACTCTTCGCGAATTTTCTGCCGGTTTAAGCGCTAACGAGGTACTACCTCAGCCCTTCCGGTAAGCGGCACCGGGCTCAAACTGGAGTTGTTTGACATCGGTTTTCCGCGAACCATGGGTGTTAGACGGCTTCCGGCCCCGTTTCTCCGGTGCGTATGCGCACCACTTCTTCCAGCGTTGCGACGAAAATCTTTCCGTCTCCGACCTTGCCGGTGTTGGCCGACTTGGTGATTGCCTCGAGCACCTGGTCGAGCAGCCCGTCGTCGACGGCTACCTCCACCTTCACCTTCGGCAGGAAGTCAACGACGTACTCGGCGCCCCGGTAGAGCTCCGTGTGGCCTTTCTGGCGCCCGAAGCCCTTGACTTCGGTAACCGTCATGCCCTGTACGCCGATGCCTGAAAGGGCCTCGCGGACGTCGTCCAGCTTGAACGGCTTGATGATCGCTGAAATGAGTTTCATGTCTTTTCTCCTTGTGAACCCTTTGTTTACACGTCCCCCGAGGTTGGCGGAGGTTCCCCGCGCGGGCGGGCAAGTTGTGGAAGACCCGTGTGCCTGAGGATTCTCTCTCAATTAGAGGCTTTTCGATACCGAAACCACGATCGTCTCTTCGCACCCCTTGAAGCCGTCGAAGCACTCGGCGTCGCTGAGGTCTGTGCCGATGAACTGCAGGCCCCAGTCGACACCCAGCGCGGACGTCGACAGGCCGATGGCGTAGTCGATGTACTGGTCCTTGGGATCGCCGACCTCGCCGATGCCGAAGGCGGCGCCCGCTTCCTTGTCGTTGAAGATGTTGAAGCCCAGGTGAAGGTCCAGGGACAGGTTGTCGGTCAGCCCGAAAGAGTAGTCGCCGAAGACGTAGAAAAAGCTGTCGGTTTCCGCGAAGTAGTCCGGCGAATACGCCACGCCCAGGGTGAAGTCCTGGAAGGAGTAGTTGCCGTAGATCTCGACGAAATCAAGGCCCGGATCGGCGTTGTCTTCCGGATAGCCGTAGTACCAGACGCCAATGTCGATGGCGGAACTGTCGTTCAGGTCCATGGCCCAGCCGCCGTACCAGTCGAGCTCGATGGTGCCGTCGGACCAGGGGGCGACGTTCGAGGCCCAGGTGCCGAGGTAGAAGCCGCCGTCGAATGCGATGTCGAATCCGCCCTGGATGGCCGGGGAACGGTCGCCCTGGGAGATGCCGCGAAAGCGGTAGTCGCTGAAGTAACCCACGTTGCCGGCAAACTCGGCGGCCGAAGCATAGCCCGCCCCGAACAGCAGCAGCACAATCAGTAATCTCTTCATTTCAAAACCCCTCTGTAATCTGAATAACGGATTGTCGTAACGACGCCCGCGTAACAACACGATTCGTGCCAGTTTCGAAAAAACTTTTATTTCAATGGGTTAGCGATTGCTCGTCGGAGGGAGACAGGGCGTTGCGGACGGTGCCCGCATCTTTTTGAAGCGCCGTGATGCACCGTTTTGGTGCACACGGCCTGGTCGATCTCTCACACGCAGAAGGGTCGATCGGCGCTGGAGCCGGGTTCGGCCGCTGGTTAACATGACGGCGTTTCCCGGAGTGTCTACGTTTCCTGGAGTGTCTACGATGACCGAACCGAAATCTCCACTCGAAGCCCTGTTGGCGCGCATAGGCAGCCTTCTCGAGGGCACCGCCGGGTCCGGCGTCGCCGAGCAGGTCCAGCAGGTGGTTGCCGATTTTCTGGCAGCGTTCCGCCTGGTTCCAAAGAAGGACTTCGACGAGCATCTGGCGGAACTGCACGAATTGAAGGCCCAGGTTGGCGAGCTTTCGAATCGCATCGAGGCTCTGGAGAGCCAGGACGATTGATCGCCACGGCCTCCACCTCCACGGCCTTCGCCTCCACGGCCTTCGCCTCCACGGCCTCCACCGCTACGGCCTCTACTGCTACGGCTTCCACACCCACGGCCCCCGCCACCCCGCCTGCCCTTACCTCCCCGCCCGCCGCTCCGGGAGGTGAGGCCCCGACCGGCATCGCCGTTCGGTCGCGCGCACAGGTCGGCATGGGTTCACCGCTGGTCACGGTGGAGACCCACATCGGCGGTGGGCTGCCCCGGTTCACCCTGGTGGGCCTGCCGGAAGCGGCGGTGCGCGAAGCCCGAGACCGGGTCAGAAGCGCGCTGGAAAACAACGGCTTCGAGTTTCCGGACGGGCGCGTGGTCGTCAACCTGGCCCCGGCAGACCTGGCCAAGCAGGGAGCCCGCTTCGACCTGGCCATCGCGATCAGCCTGCTGGCGGCGTCCGGTCAGGTGCCGGCGGAGCACCTGTCCCGGTTCGAGTTCCTGGCTGAACTTGGCCTCTACGGGGCGTTGCGCCATACCCGCGGTGTCCTGCCGGCGGCCCTGGCGCTGGCAGACCCGCGCACGGTGCTGGTGATTCCGGACGCCAATCGGTGCGAGGCCGAGCTGGTCGATTCCCATGTTCTGGCCCCGTGCCGAAGCTTGAGCGAGGTCGTGGCCCTGGTGCGCCGCCCGGATATGGCGGTGCATGTGGCCGGCGGGTCAACGACTGGCGCCGAAGACTCCGCCACGGACTTTCTGGCCCTTGTCAAAGGGCATGAGACCGCGAAACGGGCACTGCAGGTCGCCGCAACGGGAGGGCACCACTTCCTCATGGTCGGTCCGCCGGGCACCGGCAAAACCATGCTGGCGCGCAGCGTCGTCAACCTGCTGCCCGCGCTCAGCGAATCGCAGGCGCTGGAGGTGGCGGCCGTGTATTCGAGTGCGGGGCTTTTGCGCGACTCCTACCACCGGGTGCCCTTTCGCGATCCCCATCACTCGGCGAGCGCTCCGTCCATTGTCGGCGGCGGCCAGGTCGCCATGCCGGGAGAAGCGTCGCTGGCGCATCAGGGCGTGCTGTTCCTCGACGAAATGCCGCACTTTCAGCCGGCCGTGCTCAACCTGCTGCGCGAACCGCTGGAATCCCAACGGGCCACCATTGCGCGAGCAAACTACCGGGTCGTTTTCCCGGCCCGGTTTCAACTGATCGCGGCGATGAATCCCTGCCCGGCCGGACGAGTCTGTGCGGAGGGCCGGTGCCGGTGCACGCCACGCCAGGTGCGGGGCTACCAAGCACGGGTTTCCGGCCCGCTGCTCGACCGCATCGACATGCAGCTCTGGTTGCCGAACCTTACCAGGGAACTGCTGGCGGACCGCAGCCTCCCGGCAAGCAATACGTCGGCACTGGCCGAAGAGGTCGCCGCGGCCCGAACCCGGCAGTTGCACAGGCAAGGTCGCCTGAACGGCCACCTGAGCGGCCCGGTCGCCGCCGAACGCGCCCGAATGGACAGCGCTGCCGAGGCGCTGTTGACCCAGGCCATCGACCGCTACCACCTGTCGGCGAGGAGCTTTCACAAGGTCATCAAGGTGGGTTTGACCATCGGCGATCTCGAGGCAGCCGATACCATGACCGCGGCTCATATCGCCGAAGCGCTGAGCTATCGCGCGGTGGACTGGGAGGCGATGGTCGGGCAGTAGCCGCGCAGGCGCTGCCCGACAAGGAATTCTCCCCTGCCGACCTGATGCATTGATGCGGTAACGCCGAGCGGTTCGGGCCGGAATTCAGAGCGCGTTGTCGATCATGTACTGAATGGAGTCGCGCATCTCGTCTTCGGTGCAGTTCATGCAGGTACCCATGGGGGGCATCAGGTTGAGGCCGGTCAACGAAACCGCCACCAGTTCGTCCATGCCCTTGTCGATGCGCGGCTGCCATTGCTCGAGGCTGCCGAACAGCGGCGCTTGGCTGACGCCGGTGGCATGGCAGGCGAAACAGAAGGTGTCGTAGATGGCTTGGCCGGAGCGTGTTCCGGCGGCTGCGGTCAGTGCGTTCATGGGTGGGGGAGCCTCAACCACGGGCTCCGCGGCTGCCGGCGCGCCTTCTACTGCGCTGCGTGCCAGGGCGTCAACCACCGATTGGTCGACCAGCCCGATGGCGTGCAAGGACTCCGCCGCCCCCGCCAATGGAAAACTGAACGCCACAGCGCCTGTTCCCTGGTAGTTCAATCGCACCGTAAGCGTTTCACCGGCCCGATCTTCCAGCGCTTTCTTCAGAAAGCCGACAGGGCCGGCACCCAGCAGCAGCATGTCCTGACTGCCGGAGGGCAGCCTGACATTGAAATCCGTCTGGCGTTCCCCAACCCCCAGCGTTATCCAGTGATTGACCCAATCGCCGTACCGGCTCACTTCGCCTCCCGACAGGTTGAGGTGCGTGAAGCGCATTGTGGCGTCCATGCTGGAGGTGAGGCTGATGCTCGCGGAGGTTTCGGGCCAGCGAATGCCGGAAGATGCCCACGGGCTCTGCACGCCCTGTTCGCCGGCATCCCCGCCCTCGTTGTCGGGCAGGCCTTTGACCTTCCAGTTCTCACCGCCCGCGGCCGGCGCCGACGCCGCGGCCGGAGCAGGACACACCTCCCCCGTGCGGCAGACCTGGCCGAATGGGTGCAGGCGTTCGCGAATCTCCCCGGCAGAGCCCGCCTGGGGGACGGCATTGGCGGCCATGGCGGCAAGGGCGGGGAGGACGGCAAGAAAACGAAGGTGCTTCACCTTTGACATTCCGGGTTGGGTGCGGAGCGCGGCATTATAGGGGCTCTTGTCGCGCAACTCACCAGCGGGGCGATACCCCGGCCCGACGAGACAACAGTGACCGGGAGCGCAGTTGACTCATTGGACAGGCTTCTCCGCGAACAAGGGGTCTGGCAACAGGGCGCCGTGCATGACGGTCAGTGGTTGCCGGTCGCCTCGAACAGTTCGCGCCCGATCAGCATGCGGCGAATCTCGCTGGTGCCGCCACCGATCTCGTAGACTTTGGCGTCCCTCAGCAGCCGGCCGGCCGGATACTCGTTGATGTACCCGTTTCCGCCGAGTGCCTGAATCGCTTCGCAGGCCATCCAGGTGGCTTTCTCGGAAGCGTACAGGATGCATCCGGCGGCATCGAACCGGGTCGTGCGCCCCTGGTCGCAGGCCGCTGCCACCGAGTAGACGTAGGAGCGGCAGGCGTTCATGGTGGTGTACATGTCCGCCACCTTGCCCTGCATGAGCTGGAAGGTGCCGATGGGGCGCCCGAACTGCTCCCGGTCGTGGACATAGGGCAGCACCAGGTCCATGCAGCTACGCATGAGGCCGAGCGGGCCGCCGGCCAGCACCACGCGCTCGTAGTCGAGCCCGCTCATCAGGATGGCGGCGCCCTGGCCGACGCTGCCGAGCAGGTGGGAGCCCGGGACGTAACAGCCGTCGAAAACGAGTTCGCAGGTGTCGGAACCGCGCATGCCGAGCTTGTCGAGCTTCTGCGCGGTGCTGAATCCGGGCATGCCCCGCTCGATCAGGAAGGCCGTGACGCCCTTCGACCCGGCGTCCGGGTCCACCGTGGCGTAGACCACCAGCACGTCGGCGCCGGGGCCGTTGGTGATCCACATCTTGTTGCCGGTCAGGCGCCAGCCGTCGCCGTCCTCCACGGCCCTGAGTTTCAGGCTCATCACATCGGAACCGGCGCCCGGCTCGCTCATGGCGAGGGCGCCGAGGTATTCCCCGGAAATCAGTTTCGGTAGATAGCGGTCTTTCTGTTCCCCGGTGCCGAAGCGGCGTATCTGGTTGACGCACAGGTTCGAGTGGGCGCCGTAGGAGAGTCCGACGGAAGCGGAAGCGCGGCTGATCTCCTCCATGGCGATGCAGTGCGCGAGATAACCGAGCCCCGTTCCGCCGTAACGCTCCTCGACCGTGATGCCGAGCGCGCCGAGTTCACCGAGCCTCGGCCAGAGCGCCCGGGGAAACTCGTTGGTCGCGTCGATCTCGGCCGCGAGCGGCGCGATCTCCGCGGCGGCGAACTCGCGTACGCTGTCGCGGAGCATGTCCAGGGTTTCCCCCAATCCAAAGTCGAAGTCCCACATCGCAGCCTCCTTGAGCGCGGTACACCTCTCCGAACCAATCCGCGCCGGCCCGCACCGGACGAATGGGCGCTAGCCCGGGCGGGCCCTGCCCTGTACCGTTTATCATCCGCCTGAGGGCACATCCCGGCAACCCGCTACCTGAAAAAGATCCTGGTATTGCGGCTGCCGCACCGGAGCGAGGACGTTGAAGGAACCATGCCGAATCTCGGGAAAGAGTTCGTATGCGGCGCTTCCCTTTCGGCGCGTTAAGCT
>JAPPHD010000016.1 GCA_028821125.1 Gammaproteobacteria bacterium | reverse complement strand
AGGGGTGCTTTAAAGGTGCCGGATGTCCGCACCGCACACCCACTCTCTCCCAGCGGAATTCTGTTCCCAGCACGTCGGCGTCCCGGCACGCCGGGGGAACACTCACATGGAAAGATGACATGAATATCAAGAGACTGGCCCTGTTGGCAGCGGTGGTCGTGCTGATTGCGCTCTTCTTCGCTTTCGACCTGCAGCGAGTCCTGTCTGTCGAGTATCTGGGCGCGCAGGGCGAGGCGATCGTTGCGTTCAAGGACAGCAATACCTGGGCTGCCGCTGCCCTGTTTTTCGTCGCGTACGTGGCCATCACTGGCCTGTCGCTGCCCGGAGCCGCGCTGATGACGCTGATCGCGGGCGCGCTGTTTGGCCTGGTCACCGGTGTGGTAATCGTGTCGTTCGCGAGCAGCATCGGCGCGACGCTTGCCTTCGCCATCGCCCGATACCTGTCCCGGGATGCGGTGCGCCGGCGATTCGAGCGCGCGCTGGTCGCGATCGACAAGGGTATCGAAAAAGACGGGGCGTTCTACCTGTTCGCTTTGAGGCTGGTGCCCGCTTTCCCGTTCTTCGCCATCAACCTGGCGATGTCGGTCACGCCGATCCGGGCCTGGACGTTCTACTGGGTCAGCCAGGTGGGCATGCTGCTCGGGACCGTCGTCTACGTGAACGCCGGCGCCGAGCTGGGGCAGATCGAATCCCTGAGCCTGAGCGGCATATTGACGCCGGAGCTGATTGCCTCGTTCGCGCTGCTGGGCCTGTTTCCGCTGATTGCGAAAAAGGTGCTGGCCCAACTGAAAGCGCGCAGGGCCCTGGGCCGTTTCAGGAAGCCCCGGCGATTCGATACGAACCTTGTCGTGCTCGGGGCCGGCTCCGCGGGGCTGGTCAGCGCCCTGATCGCCGCCACCGTCAAGGCACGGGTCACCCTTATCGAACGGCACCGCATGGGCGGCGACTGCCTGAACACCGGCTGCGTGCCGAGCAAGTCGCTGCTGCGTTCGGCGAAGATGCTCTCGTATGTGGCGAGGGCGCGGGAATTCGGGTTGAAAAGCGCGCACGCCGAGTTCGACTTCGCCGATGTCATGGAACGGGTGCAGGGCATCGTCAAGGCCATCGAGCCGAACGATTCCGTGGAGCGCTATACCGGGCTCGGGGTGGACTGCGTCATGGGCGACGCCACCATCGCCTCGCCCTGGTCGGTGCGCGTAAACGGCAGCGAGATCACGACGCGCAATATCGTCATCGCCACGGGAGGGACGCCATTCGTTCCACCGATTCCTGGGCTGATGGATGTCCCCTACTACACCTCGGACACCATCTGGAACCTGCGCACCGTGCCGCGCCGACTTGTCGTTCTCGGCGGCGGCCCCATCGGCAGCGAACTCGCCCAGGCATTCTGCCGCTTCGGCGCATCGGTGACCCAGGTCGAGCAGGCGCCGCGCCTCTTGATGCGTGAAGATCCCGATGTCGGTGAGCTGCTCGGCCGGCAGTTCACCGACGACGGGGTGCGGCTTCTCACCAACCATCGTGCCCTGCGCGTCGAATCTGGCGGTGTAGGCCATGTACTGGTCTCTTGCGACGCGGACGGAAACGAGGTCGGCGCGCCCTTCGATGCTCTGCTTGTCGCGGTCGGAAGGCGTCCGAACACCGATGGGCTTGGCCTCGATGCCATCGGCGTCGCCACCGATGACCGGGGCGGCGTGGAAGTGGACGAATTCCTGCGCAGCACCGTTCCCACCATTTACGCCTGCGGCGACGTGATCGCTCCCTATCAGTTCACACACACCGCTTCCCACGAGGCCTGGTATGCATCGGTGAATTCGCTGTTCGGGCCGTTCAAGCGGTTCAAGGTCGACTATTCGGTGATTCCCTGGACGACGTTTACCGATCCTGAAGTGGCCCGGGTGGGCCTGAACGAACAGGATGCCGAGAGCCGGGGCATTCCCGTGGAAGTCACCCGCTACGACCTGGAGGACCTGGACCGCGCCCTCGCCGACGGGGAAGGCCGGGGATTCGTCAAGGTGCTCACCCCGCCGGGCAAGGACCGGATTCTTGGCGCCACCATCGTCGGTCATCACGCCGGAGACCTGCTCTCGGAATTCATCACGGCCATGAAGTGGGGGCTGGGGCTGAAGAAGATCATGAGCACTATCCACGTGTATCCGACGCTTGCGGAGGCGAACAAGTTCGCCGCGAGCACCTGGCGCAAGGGGCACGCCCCGGAAGGGCTGCTGCAGTGGGTGGAGAAGTTTCACCGCATGCGGCGATAGACGGCCAATGCTCCAATCGAACGAACGGTTGGAGACAAGAGTGTCCCGGGCACCGAGTAGGCGGGCGCTGTGGTACTAAAGGCTCAGCCGGCGGATGTCGTTCAGGAGGCTGGCGAGGTGGGCGACGAAGCGGCCTGCCTCGGCGCCATTGATGGCCCGGTGATCGTAGCTGAGTGACAGGGGCAGGATCTTGCGCGGCTGGAACTCGGAACCGTCCCAGACCGGCTTGGTGACCAGGCGCGCCACGCCCAGGATGGCCACCTCCGGCGCGTTGACGATGGGGGTGAATCCCGTTCCTCCAAGGGCGCCCAGGCTGGAGATGCTGAAGCTGCCGCCCTGGGCGTCGTCCATGCCGAGGCGCCGTTCGCGCACCTTGGCGGCGAGTTCGGCGATTTCCGCGGCGAGGTCCCAGATGCCTTTGCGGTCCGCGTCCTTCAGCACCGGCACCACAAGGCCCTGGTCGCTGTCTACCGCAAAGCCGATGTTGTAGTAGCGCTTGAGCACGTAGTTCTCGGCGTTGGCGTCGAGCGATGCGTTGAAGGTGGGAAATTCCTTCAGCGCGTAGCAGCAGGCCTTGACGATGAAGGGCAGCGGGGTGAGGTTCACGCCCCGCTCGGCAGCTTCCGTCTTCAGCGACCCCCGGAACGACTCCAGCTCCGTTACGTCCGCCTCATCGTGCTGGGTGACATGGGGGACGTTCAGCCAGCTTGCGTGCAGGTTTCGGGCGCCGGCGGCCCGTACCCGGGTCAACGGCTGGCTTTCCACCGGCCCGAACCGGGCGAAATCCACGGTTGGAACCGGAGGCAGGCCTGTTGGGCCGCGCTCACTTCCCTCCCGGGGGGAGGACATCGACTGTTTCACGAAGTGCTTGACGTCGTCCTTGACGATCCGGCCCCGGGCTCCCGTGCCGTTGATCTCGGCAAGCGCGACGCCCAGCTCCCGCGCCAGGCGGCGCGTCGCCGGCCCGGCATAGACCTTGGCGCCGGGGCTGTACTCTTCGGGAATCTCGGAACCGGGGGGTTTGGCCGGCGCGAGCGGAGGCGAAGGCTTGCGACCTTCCCGCGACCGTGACGGCTCGTCCGGCGCAGACGGCCGTGCCGGCCTGTCCGGCCCCGCCCGCGCCGGTTCGGCGGCGGACCCGGCGGCCTCCAGGGTAAACAACCGGGTTCCTTCAACAACCGGGTCGCCTTCCCGCACGTGCACCGCCGTCACGACGCCGGTGGCGCCGGCGGGAATCTCCATGGTCGCCTTGTCGGATTCCACCACCACCGCCAGGCCGTCCTCGTCGACCCGGTCGCCCGGCCGGATGGCCACCTCGATGACCACCACATCCTGGGCATCGCCGATATCGGGAACGGAAACCACCATTTCGCTGCCGGTGACAGGCTCCGGCTCCCGGGCCCGTTCCTCGTTTGCCGTTGGCGCTTCGGGCGGGCCCGGCAAGTCGGCGGACTCCGCTTCTTGCGGGCTCGCCGTTGCGTGTGGGCGTGCTTCGCCCGGACTGTCCCCGGCCTGCTCCGCATCGCTCAGGCGGGCGATCAACTGCCCCTCCTCCACGGGGTCGCCGATACCGACCAGCAACTCCTGGAGCGTTCCGGCAATGCCCGCCGGGACTTCCATCGATGCCTTGTCGGACTCGATCACCAGAATGGCGTCGTCGGGGCCGACCGTATCACCTGGCGCCACGCACAATTCAATGACCTCGACGTTCTCGGCGTCGCCTATGTCGGGAATCCTGATCTCCGCCATGTATCCCTGGCCCTCGGGCTACACCAGCCGCGGGTTGGGTTTCTCGGGATCGATGCCGAACTCTTCCCGGGCGCTGCGTACCGCGTCGAGAGAAACCCGCTGTTGCCCGGCCAGCGCGGACAGCGCCGCCAGGGCGATGAAACGCCGGTCCACCTCGAAGAAATTGCGCAACTGCTCACGGGTATCGCTGCGGCCAAAGCCGTCGGTGCCGAGAACGGTCAGCGGCGCCGTCAGCCCGCCGCGGATCTGTTCAGCCAGGGACTTCTGGTAGTCGCTGGCCGAAATCACGGGATCCTCGCCCGCGAGTACCGTCGAGAGATGGCTGGTCCGCGGCTCCGACTCGGGATGCAGCAGGTTCCAGCGTTGGGCATCGCGCAGTTCGCGGGCCAGTTCGTTGTAGCTCGTGACGCTGTAGACTTCCGCCGTGACGCCCCGCTCGGCGAGCATGGCGGCGGCGGCTTCCACTTCCCGAAGAACGGTGCCGCTGCCGAGCAGGCGCACCCGCGACCCCTTGCCGTCTCCGGCTTCGCTCAGCCGGTACAGGCCCCTGAGAATGCCTTCTTCCGCACCTTCTGGCATGGGCGGCTGGGGATAGTTCTCGTTCATCACCGTGATGTAGTAGAAGATGCGCTCCCGCTCGGCGAACATGCGGCGCATGCCGTCCTGCACGATCACCGCCAGTTCGTAGGCGTAGCACGGGTCGTAGGAGATACAGTTCGGAACGGTCGAAGCCAGCACGTGGCTGTGGCCGTCCTGGTGCTGCAGCCCCTCGCCGTTCAGGGTGGTGCGGCCGGCGGTGCCGCCGAGCAGGAACCCCCGCGCCTGCATGTCGCCGGCGGCCCAGGCCAGGTCGCCGATGCGCTGGAAGCCGAACATCGAATAGAAGATGTAGAACGGAATGAGGGTGAACCGGTTCGTGCTGTAAGAGGTGGCCGCCGCCAGCCAGGCGGAAAAGGCGCCCGCCTCGTTGATGCCCTCCTCGAGCACCTGGCCGTCCCTGGACTCCCGGTACGCCGCGATCTCGCCGGAATCCTCCGGCTCGTAGAGCTGGCCCTTGGACGAATAAATGCCGAGTTGGCGAAACATCCCCTCCATGCCGAAGGTACGCGCCTCATCGGGCACGATCGGCACGATGCGGTTGCCGATGTTCCCGTCACGCACCAGGGTAGCCAGCATTCGAACGAACTGCATGGTCGTCGAGTTGGCCCGGCTTCCGGTGCCCTTGAGTTGCGCCCCGAACGCATCGAGCCCCGGAATCTCCAGGGATTCCCGCGACTCGCTGCGCCTCGGAATGAACCCGCCCAGGCGCTTGCGGCGTTCGCGCATGTACAGCAGCTCCGGGTCGTCCTCCCGGGGCCGGTAGTAGGGAATGCTCTCCAGCTCCTTGTCGGTCAGCGGGATGTCGAACCGGTCCCGGAAGTGCTTCAGGCCGTCGAGGTCGAGCTTCTTTACCTGGTGGGTGTCGTTTTCCGACTCCCCGGCATCGCCCATGCCGTAGCCCTTGATGGTCTTGGCCAGGATCACCGTGGGCTCGCCCCGGTGATGCACCGCCGAGTGATAGGCGGCGTAGACCTTGAACGGGTCGTGCCCTCCCCGGTTCAGCCGGTAGATGTCGTCGTCGGTGAGGTTGTCGACCATCCCGAGCAGGTCCTTGTCCTGCCCGAAGAAGTGTTCGCGCACATAGGCGCCGCCTTTCGCCTTGTAGTTCTGGTACTCGCCGTCCACGGTCTCGTTCATGCGCTGCTGCATGAGCCCGGTATCGTCCTTGGCGAAGAGCGGATCCCACAAGCGCCCCCACACCACCTTGATGACGTTCCAGCCCGCGCCCCGGAAATAGCCTTCAAGTTCCTGGATGATCTTGCCGTTGCCGCGCACCGGGCCATCAAGCCGCTGCAGGTTGCAGTTGACCACGAAGATCAGGTTGTCGAGCCGTTCCCGGCCGGCCAGCGACAGGGCGCCCAGGGACTCCGGCTCGTCGCATTCGCCGTCGCCGACGAATACCCAGACCTTGCGGTTGCCCATGGGCACGAGCCCCCGGCTGTCGAGGTACTTCATGACATGGGCCTGGTAGATGGCCTGCAACGGACCGAGACCCATGCTGACGGTGGGGAACTGCCAGTAGTCGGGCATGAGCCAGGGGTGCGGATAGGAGGAGAGCCCGCTGCCGCCCACCTCCCGGCGGAACTCGTCGAGCTGCTCTTCCGTCAGCCTTCCCTCGAGGAACGACCGCGCATAGATGCCCGGAGAGGCATGGCCCTGGAAGTAGATGAGATCGCCGGTGGGGCGGCCGTCCTCATCCGCATCGGAGCCCCGGAAGAAATAGTTGAAGCCCACATCGTAGAGGGTGGCCGACGACGCGAAGGTGGAGATGTGGCCACCGATGTCCCCGGGCCGGTTGTTCGCCCGCACCACCATGGCCAGCGCGTTCCAGCGGATCAGCGAGCGGATGCGGCGTTCCATGAAGAGGTCGCCGGGCATGAAGGCTTCGCGGCTGGACGGAATGGTGTTGCGGTACGGTGTGGTGATCGTATAGGGCAGGCGCGCGCCGGTCTTGGTCATCCGGGCCGAAAGACGCTCGAGCAGGAAGTTGGCCCGGTCCACGCCGTCGTTTTCCAGCACGTATTCCAGGGAGTCCAGCCATTCGCGGGTCTCTTCCCGGCTGGTGTCGATCTGCTCTGTCGGTTCCGCCATGCTGCTGTTTCTCCGACTCCGGGAGTGCGCCGGCGGCGTTGCGCCCGCGGCGCGGCATCGCCCGTCACAGTCGGATTTTAGCCTATCCGCTGCCGCATTGACGTTGCCGGGTCGAGGCGGCCCCTGGCGGCTCGAACCCCGGGGCGTGCCTGGTTCCGGAAGGTTCCGGGCGGGTCGGCCGCAAACGCCCGCAAGGCCGGCTCAGTAGAGCGTCGTGAGATATCGATGCCAGTCGAAGCTTCGGCCGGGGTCGGTCTTGCGGCCCGGCGCCACTTCGTTGTGGCCGACGATGGCTTCCACGGTAAGACGCGGATAGGTCTTGAGCAACAACCTGGTAACGCGGGTCAGAACACGATACTGGCCGTCGGTGTAGGGCCGGGAATCCGTGCCTTCGAGTTCGATGCCGATGGCGTAGTCGTTGCAGTTCGGCCGGCCCTGCCAGCGGGAAACGCCCGCGTGCCAGGCGCGTTTGTCGAAAGGCACGTACTGCGTGCAGGCGCCAAGCCGGTCGATCAGCACGTGGCTTGATACCCGAAGCCCGGACAACTTGAGAGCGTCCGCCACATCGGCCGGCATCGAACCGGAAAACAGCCGGTCGACCAGCCCCGTGCCGAATTCGCCCGGGGGCAACGAGATGCCATGCAGCACGATCAGGCTCGGGCCCTGCCCTTGCGGCCGGTCGTCCTGGTGTGGGGACGGCACCCTGTTCGCCCCTTCCAGCCAATGCTCCGAATCGATCAGCACTCTGCCTTCCTTGCCTGCGGACAACGGTTGTCAATCCAGTGAGGATCGTACCCGGTTGCCACCGTTGCGCCGAGCCGCGGCGCCGCCCCGCCGGTCCTGCGTCCAAACCTTCGCTTCGGAACGTTCAACGGGCATTATCTCCCGGCAGGAGCGCGGAACAAGGACCAACGGGGCGATGCCCCAGCCCGACGTGACAGCGTTGACCGGGTGCGAATCTGATTTAATTGACATCCTGATCCACGATCAGGAAGTTTAGTCCGACCCACTTGTGATTGAACGTAGCGAGGCTGGCAAGAGTAGTGGAAGCACCGGGTACGCCGAGTAAGAGCGCGCGCTTAACGTGCTTGACAGCACGTCGAGCACGCGGCGGGAGCACGCCCAGTGATTTCGCTGCTATTGAAGGCCGCGGTAGTTTATTCCTGAACTGGTCGGGCTAGAACCGCATGCAAAGTGACCACCGCTTCCAGGCTGCCTTAGAAGCGCACGTCAGGGCTGCCATCGAAGAGGATGTCGGCTCCGGCGATATCACCGCGGAGCTGGTGCCAGGGTCAGCCTCGGCCCGGGCGCGGGTCTTCACCCGCGAAGCCGGGGTATTCTGCGGAAAGCCCTGGATCGCCGAGACGTGCAGGCAGATCGAGCCACGCATCGAACTGCAATGGCTTGCCGGCGACGGTGACGACATTGCCCCCGAAAAGGTTCTACTGGAACTCGCCGGCCCCGCGCGCGGCCTGCTCACCGCGGAACGAACCCTGCTGAATTTCGCGCAACTGCTCTCAGGCGTCGCGACGAGAACCCGACGTTGCGTCGAGCTGGTGCAGGGTACGCGCGCCAGGCTGCTCGACACGCGCAAGACCGTGCCGGGCCTGCGTCTCGCCCAGAAATACGCCGTCCGGTGCGGCGGCGGCGAGAACCACCGCATGGGGCTGTTCGATGCCTACCTGATCAAGGAGAACCATATCGTCGCAGCCGGCTCGATCCGGGCCGCGGTGGCGACGGCGCGCAGCTTGAACCCGAAGGTCCGGCTGGAGGTGGAAGTGGAGTCGCTCGCCGAACTCGACGAAGCGGTCGACGCCGGTGCCGATTTGATCATGCTGGACAATTTCTCGGCGGAGGAATGCGCCGAGGCGGTCGTCAGGACAGGCGGCAAGGCGAAGCTCGAAGCATCCGGGGGTATCGACGAAGACTCGCTTGCCGCCATCGCCCGAACCGGGGTGGACTACATTTCCGTCGGCAGCCTCACCAAGGCGGTCCGGCCGCTTGACCTGTCGATGCTCTTCGTGGAGGCGCCTTGATCAACGTAACGGCGGCGGCGCTTCGAAACCCCGGCAATCGCCTCGGCATTGTTGACAGGAAGCGTCAGGTCCCGGATTTCGAACCGTCGCCTATGCCGAACTCGCGCAACACTTCAGCGTTGTGCTCACCCAGCCTGGGCGCCCGGCGATAGAACGCGGTCGGATTTTCCAGGAACTTGACGGGATTGCCGACAATGGCAACTTCCGGGTTGTTCCCCGGAAGCTGGAACCGGGTAATCATGTCTCGTGCCGCCACATGCGGGTCGGCAAAGATGTCCGCCGCGGTGTTGACCGGGCCGCAGGGAACCCGCCCGCCCAATTCAGCGATGATTTCCCGCTTGGTCCGAACCGAAGTCCATTCCGAAATCGCCTGCTCGACGAACTCCTGGTTGTCACTGCGCACAAACAGATTGCTGGTGCGCGGATCGTCGATGAGATCCTCGCGGGCCATCGCCTCACAGAGAATCCGCCAGTGCGCCGGCCCCGGCGCGGCGATGGCGACACTGCCGTCCGCCGCCGGGAATATGCCGAACGGCGCCAGTTTGGGGTGATGCCGGTCGCGCGGCGGGAGCTCGGCCCGGCTGTACCCGAAATTCGCCACCACCGTCTCGCTGAATGCCAGCACCGCATCGTACATGGCCACATCGAAAAACTGCCCCTCCCCGGTTCGGCGTGCCTGCCCCACCGCGGCCAGCAGCCCCAGAGCCAGCAGCGTGCCCGGATAGATGTCGCCGGCGCTGACGCCCGAGGGATAGCCGCCCCCATCCGCCGGACCGGTGATGCCGACCAGCCCGCCCATGCTTTGCGCAACGATGTCATAGGCGGGCCAGTCCGCATAGGGGCTCTCGCCGGTTCGGGGGTCGCCGAATCCGCGCAGCGCCCCATACACGATCTTTGGATTGCGTTCCCTGACGGCCTCGTAGCCGACGCCGAGACGGTCCATCACCCCAACGCGCATGTTCTCGACGATGGCGTCCGCCCGTTCGCACAGCAGTAGCAGGGTCTCGCGGTCGTCTTCCTGCTTGAGATCGAGCACGACACTGCGCTTGTTGCGGTTGATGCTGGCGAAGTAGCCGCCGAAATCGACGCCGGCGGCAGGTTCCGTCCCGGGATTGGCATAGTCGGGCGGCAGCGGCCCTACGGAGCGGGCGCCGTCGCCGTGCGGTGGCTCGATCTTGATGACGTCCGCCCCCATGTCGGCCAGCAGTGCGGTGCCGAAGGGGCCGGCCAGGGCCATCGTGCAGTCGACGATGACCAGATCGCTCAGGGGTCCGGAGCGCCGGGTGGTGGTATCTCCCGCCATGGTCATTTCTTCATGATGACGAAGAGTGGGCCGGCAAGGATCCGGCCGGTCATCATGCCCGGCAGCGCCACCAGGCCCACCGCCAACAGCGCGTTGATCTGGGGGATCCGGGCCGCATCGAGAGCGGCGCGACGTGCCTCCTTTCGCAGGACGCCATGACCGAGTTCCGCCTCGAACCGGTCTGCAGTAGGGCTTATGGTGTTCATGGAATTGGAAAATAGCATCCCCGCGACAAGCACCGCCAGGTTTACGATGGGCATCAACTCCAATGGTCGGGAAACAAATGTCGGGAAATGGTCAGAGAAATGGTCGGGACACCCACACAAAATGGTCGGGACACCCACACAAAACTATGGTCGGAACAAGAGTCAGGAAATGGTCGGGACACCCATACAAAACTATGGTCGGAACAAGAGTCAAAGAGTCAAGGACACCCACGAACTGCAAAGACTCAAGGACACCCACGAACTGCAGGTTCCATACTCAATGGTCGGGACACCCACACAAAACTAAGAAACGGAGAGTCCTGGACACCCACGAGGGAAGAAATGGTCGGAGTCCTGGACACCCACGGAGAGTCAAGGACACCCACGAACTGCAGGTTCCATACTCACGACCATCGGCGCTGAGTCGATGCCCACCGAAGTCCGCTATTCGGCAAAGTGATGCTTCTATATCTGTCAACCACCTTCGACGGAAGCCGATTCGATTTAGCCGAGGGGCGTAGTCATGCGGCCAAGGTACAGCCGCCGGCAACGCCGCACGCCACGCCGTGTCAAGCTGCTACGCAGCTCCTCCGCTGCGCTGCGGCCCTACGGGTGACACGGCGCGACGCGCGGCGTATCTGTTCACCATGGCCGTAAGCAGGCTTCCGGCCATGGGTGGCCGGCGTGCAACCATCAGGCGGCAGGTGAATGTCGTGTACCGGCCTCGAGCAGCTTGAACACACGCCGGGCGAGGTGGCGCTTCAAGCAACGTCTGATCTCACGGTCCGTCTTGCCCTCCGCCCGCCTGCGTTCGACGTAGCGTTGCGTCTCTTCGTGACGGGCCCAACGGATGAGCACCGCACTGTGGAGGGCGCGGTTGAGCTTGCGGTCACCGGATCGATTGAGCCGGTGGCGGACCGTCTGGCCAGACGATGCGGGGATCGGCGCGACGCCGGCCAGGGCGGCGAACGCGGCCTCGGAGCGGACCCGCCCTGGGTGCGACCAGGCGCACACTATCTCGGCCGCATTGATTGGCCCGATGCCAGCTTCATCGAGGAGCGCAGGGGCAAGCTCGCGGACGCGCGGTTCGAGTTCCGCATCGAGTTCTTCGACCTCGTCGTTAAGCTGCCGGATGCGGCGCCCGATCGCACGAAGCGCAATGATCGTGGCGCGCATCTCATCGGTGTGTGCCGGGGCCATCCGCAGCCTTGCGCAGCGGCGCGCGAGCGGCTGCGACCTGAGTCCGCGGAGCTTCTGGCGCAGACGCTCCGGAGCGGTAGTGACCATCGCCTGCAGATGGTTGAGCGCCTGGGTACGCGCTCGCACCGCGCTTTCTCGTGTACGCAGAACCACTCTGACTGCCTCCCGAGCGCCACGAGAGCGCAACTCCGCGGGTTGCTCGCGGGCCAGGTACTCACGCGCCGCCCGGGTTGCGTCAAGGGCGTCGCTCTTCGCGCCGTTTCGTCGCGCCGGACGTTTCGGTCGGTCGATCTCGACGACCCGTTCACCCTGCTCGATCAGGTGTGTGGCCAACCCGCGGCCATAACCGCCGGCACCTTCGATGGCCCAGATCCGGACGCCGGCGGCTTGGCCTTGCGCCAGGGTGAGCATGCGGCAGTCGCCTTGTGCATCGGCAGCCAACTGGAACGCTTGGAGTTCCTTCCCGCGTGTGTCGACGACC
>JAPPHD010000051.1 GCA_028821125.1 Gammaproteobacteria bacterium | reverse complement strand
GCTTGGCGTGCCGGATACCCGTACCGCATACCTGCTCTCGGTGCCCGATCGAAGCTATCTTTTGGTACGTCTATGCCAAAAGTCATATTCAAATCAATCGCTTGGGATCTTGTTCCATTCAAGCCTGCGGTATTGAGCACCGAGAGCGGGTGTGCGGTGCGCTGAAGCATTGGAAATCCATGAAATAGAGTTCTAGGCTCCCGGCATGGGCGAACTCGCACTGATCCTCATCGGCGCGCTTCTGGTCAACAACTTCGTGCTGGCGCAGTTCCTGGGGCTGTGCCCGTTCATGGGCGTGACGAACAGCCTGTCCACCGCGCTGGCGATGGGTTTGGCGACGACCTTCGTTCTGACGCTTTCGGCAACCGTCTGTTTCCTGGTTTTTCACGGCCTGCTGGTGCCGCTTGGCCTGGATTGGCTGAACATCATCGTGTTCATCGTCGTGATTGCGGGGGTGGTGCAATACACCGAGATGTACGTGCGGGCCACCAGCCCCCTCCTGCACCGGAACCTCGGCATCTATCTGCCCCTCATCACCACCAACTGCGCGGTGCTGGGTGTGGCCCTGTTGGCGGTGGGCAGCGACCTGTCGTTTGCCGGCACCATCTTTTTCAGCGCCGGAGCCGCGGCCGGCTTCTCGCTGGTGATGGTGCTGTTCGGCGCCATCCGCGAACGCCTCGAAGGCGCCGACGTGCCCGCCCCGTTCAAGGGTGCGCCCATCGCACTGATCACCGCCGGGATCATGAGCCTCGGTTTCCTGGGATTCGTGGGGCTTGATACGTGAGGAACGCGGCTCCGCCACACCTCCCGTATGCAGAGAGGGATGTCCGGGTTCCGGGGTTAAACGTGTTCGACGTTCACCGGTCCGGCCGGAACGTCGAGTCCGCAGGTACTGCCCGGTGGAGTTGATCTCGACGGTCATCGTTCTCACCTGCGTCACGCTGGGGTTGGGCTGGCTGCTACTATCTGCCCACGCCCGCTTGAAGGGCGACGACAACGAGCTCATCGACGCCATCGACGCGCTGCTGCCGCAAACCCAGTGCGCGCAGTGCGGCTATCCCGGGTGCCGGCCCTATGCGGAAGCCGTGGCCGGGGGCGCGGCAATCGATCTCTGCCCACCCGGCGGGAACGCGACATTCGAGGCGCTCGGTTCGCTGCTCGGCCGTAGCGGGGGCGTCTCGCCGCCCGCCCCGGAAAACGTACTCGCGCGAATCAGGGAGGAAGAATGCATCGGCTGCTTTCTCTGCACCCGCGCCTGCCCGGTGGACGCCATCATCGGCGCGCCGGGCTACATGCACACCGTGATCGAGGACGAGTGCACCGGGTGTGAACTGTGCCTGCCCGCCTGCCCCGTCGATTGCATCGATCTGGTTCCGGCCCCCGAGGCCATCACCGATACGGCGGAAAACGCGGACATCCACGCAAGCGGGGCTCTCCGGGAGGAAAGGCCGCGGCCACAGATGCTCCCGGGAACGGCTCATGGCGGCCAGCCCTGCATCGGCTGCAACCGCTGCGAACCCGTCTGCCCCGCCGATCTCGCCCCCAGGGAATTGCTGTGGCTGAGTTCCGCCGGCAAGTGGGACGGGGCAAGGGAACTCGGGCTGCACCGGTGCATCGAATGCCGCCTGTGCGACCGGGCTTGCCCGAGCGACATTCCCCTCGCGCACATATTCGCCGGCGGCAAGCGGGTACTGGCCGAAAGAGGCGCAAGAGACGCACGGGCCGCCCACGCCAAAGCCCGTTTCGAGGCGCGCGCCGAAAGGCTCGCCGCCGAACAGGACGCCGCCAGGGCGAGGCGCGCCGAACGGCTCGCCCGACGAAAACGCCAAACACAACAGGACGGGGCCGCCTTCCAGTGAACAGCAACCGCATCATGTGGGCGGTCGCGCTGGCACTGGCGCCCGGATTCGCGGTGCTCTCCTGGTTCTACGGCTGGGGATACCTGCGCAACCTGGCAATCGCCCTGCCGCTGGCGTACGCATTCGACTTCGCCTGCCTGCGCCTGCGTGGACAACCGCTGCCAGGGTTCCGCCAAAGGCCCACCTCACGCGGCGACCGGCATCGCGACCGCGGCGGGAAGGCGTTCATCGTGGGGCGAGGCAGGGGCGCTGATCCGGAGAGCTTCCGTACAGGCGGCGGCCCCGAGAGCGTCATCACGCCCGGCGGACCGGGGAGCGTTCACGTGACCCGGCCCCCTGCTTCGTTCGACGGCTCGGTTTTCCTCGGAACACTCATCCTGGCCTTGGCCCTGCCGCCGGGCATGCCCTGGCACGTTCTTCTGCTCGCCACCTTCGGCATGGTCGTGCTGGCGCGCCAACTGTACGGCGGGCTCGGCCACAACATCTTCAACCCCGCCATGGTCGGCTACGCCCTGGCGCTGATCTGTTTCCCGGTGGCGCTCGCCACCTGGCCGCCGCTGGTGGACGGACACACCGGCGCCACCGCGCTCACGGCGTTCCGATACCGGGAAGGATTGACCGCCATGGAGACCTTTGCCGCCGACCCGGCGTTCGGCCAACTCGGCGGCTACGGCTGGGAATGGGCAAACGTCGCCTTCGCGTTCGGGGGCCTGGTGGCCGCCGGGTTCGGACTGATCGCCTGGCGTGTCGTGCTGGGCTTCCTCATCGTGCTGGGCCTGTTCGCGCTCGTTTTCCACGACGGGGGCAGTTCCAGAAGCGCCGGTTCGCCGCTGTTCCACTACCTCTCGGCCGGAACCATGCTGGCTGCGTTCTTCGTGGTGACCGACCCGGTGACCCACCCCGGCCACCCAGCCGGGCAATGGCTGTTCGGCGCGCTGGCGGCGGGCATCACCTTCGCAATTCGCGCTTGGGGCGGCTACCCGGACGGCATCGCCTTCGGCGTACTGATCGCCAACGCGGCCACCCCGTTTCTCGATGCCCTCGGCCGGGGACGGGTGAGCGCACGATGAAGCCAGTGCCCAACCCCGCCGCAATCGACGCGCGCAGCCGGGGCTGGGTGGGGGTGCGATGAAGCCGCTCGCAAGCCTTGCCGCTATCGGCGCGCTCTGCGCCCTGTTGCTGGCGGGCACCCACCGGCTCACCGCCGACGACATTCGGGCCAACCGAGATGCTCATGCCTGGCGGGTCGCCTTCGATCTCGTGGGCGCCGAGTTCCCCACCGCGGGCCTGCACTGGGACGGCGACCGCCTCCACCTGCCCGACGGCGTTCGGCTCTTGCGCTCCTCGATCAACGGCTACGCCGGCGAGATCGAATTTATCGCCGCGTTCCGTCCTGGCCGGAACGGGGCGAATTCGCTAGCGGGCGTGCGCGTCACCGGTCACCGGGAAACACCGGGGCTCGGAGACTTCATCGATACGGCGCGCAGCCCCTGGATCCATCGGTTTTCAGGCAGGCAGCCCGAGGAGGTCGATGCGGTGACGGGCGCCACAATTACCAGCGAAGCGGTCAAACGGGGCGTATCGGCGCTGCTGCGGTCCATGGCGGAGCCCGTGCGTTCCGGCAACTCCGGTGATTCCGGCGGCTCCGGCAGCGAGGCAATGCCCCCACCGGAGCCACAACAACCCCTTACGCAGGCCCTGCCGACAGCATCGGTCCCGGAGGCCGCCGCCCGGGCCAAATCGGCAGCGGCAGCCCCCGAAACCGCTCTCCGGACGGTGTGGGCAGCCCCGGGAACCGCGTCGCAGGCCGCTCGGGCGCGTGAAAAAGTCGAAACCGAATGGAGCAGGCCCGGCACCAACCGCACAGCATCGGAGGAAAGGCCTTGAGTGCCGGCACCTTCGCCACCGCCGCCGTCGAGCGGAACCCCGCCTGGGCGCAACTGCTCGGCCTGTGCCCGCTGCTGGCCGTCAGCAACAGCCTGGTCAATGCCCTGGGGCTGGCGCTGGCGAGCGGGTTCGTGATGCTGGGCTCGAGCCTGACGATCTCGCTGCTGCGCGGATGGATCCCCCATGCCGCGCGCCTGCCCTGTTTCGTGCTGGTTATCGCCACGTTTACGACCATGAGCGTGCTGCTGCTGGAAGCGCACGCTTTCGACCTGTACCTTCGCGTCGCGCTCTTTATCCAGATCATCGTGTCCAACTGCATGATTCTCGGCCGCATCGAAGCCTTCGCCAGCCGCCAGCCGCCTGGGCAGGCCGCGCTCGATGCGCTGGGCACCGCCTGTGGATTCGCAATCGCACTCATCGTGCTGGGCGGCGTGCGCGAACTCCTCGGCAACGGAACGCTGTTCGCCGGCATGGCGCAATTGTTCGGCCCGGCCGCGGATTCCTGGACCGTCGAGGTGGTCGCAAACGGGGGCCTGCTGGTCGTGCTGCTGCCCCCCGGCGCCTTCCTGGTAGGTGGGCTGTTGCTGGGCCTGGCCAACTGGATACGCATCGCCCGCGCATGAACAGGGAAAAACGAACCCGCATATTCGAGCGGCTGCAGGCCAACGATCCCGACCCGACCACGGAGCTGGAGTACCGCACACCCTATGAGCTGCTTGTCTCCGTCATCCTCTCCGCCCAGGCCACCGACGTCAGCGTCAACAAAGCGACGGAGGCGCTGTACAGGGTGGCCAACACGCCGCAGGCGATGGTTGACCTGGGTGTCGGGAAGCTGAAACGGCACATCCAGAGCATCGGCCTGTTCAATACCAAGGCCGAGAACATCATCAGGACGAGCCGGATCCTGATCGAGAAGCACAACGGCGAAGTCCCAGACGACCGCGAGGCGCTGGAGGCATTGCCCGGCGTCGGCCGCAAGACGGCCAACGTGGTGCTGAACACCGCGTTCGGCCAGCCGACCATGGCCGTGGACACCCACATCTTCCGAGTCGCCAACCGCACCCGCATCGCCGCCGGCAAAAACGTCCGGCAGGTGGAGGACCGCCTGGTGCGATGGATTCCCAAACCCTTCCTGAAAGACGCCCACCACTGGCTCATTCTGCACGGGCGCTACGTGTGCACGGCCCGCAAGCCCCGCTGCGGCGCCTGCCTGATCGAGGATCTCTGCGAGTTTCCGGACAAGATCGAGGATTGATGCGCCGCGGGATGGAACCCCGCGCTCCGGCGCGCTACGGACTATTGCGCAGCGCGGCCGCCAAGTATCCCGGAGTCGTAAACGACGGCGCCTTCGAGCAGCGTCATCACCACGTCCACCTCGCCGATCTCCCGAGGCGGAACCTCGAACAGGTCGCGTTCGAGAATCGCGAGGTCGGCGAGCTTGCCCGGTTCGATCGTGCCCACCTCGTCCTCGTGATGCATGACATATGCGGCATTCTTGGTATAGGCCGCCAGCATCGTCGCCAGCGGCACGCGCTCGTCCGGATTCAGAACCCCGTCGATGGCGCCGCTCGCGTCCTGCCGCGTGACGGCGGTCTCGATCGCCTCCAGGGGATTGAGCGACGAGACCGACCAGTCGCTGCCGCCCACGATCAGGCCGCCGGCCCGCTCGATCGAGCCGACGGGGTACATGCGCCGCACCCGCTCCGGCCCGACCGCCGGCAGGTTGACATCCATGATGTAGCCGTCGGGATACGCCCACAGGGCCTGGAAGTTGGCGCCGACGCCGAGTTCGGCAAAGCGCCCGTGGTCCTCGGCGTGGATGAGTTGCAGGTGGGATATGTGATGGCGGTTGCCCCGCACGCCGTTCTCGCGGCGGGCGTTCTCCACCGCGTCCAGGGCGCTGCGCACGGCGCGGTCGCCGATGGCGTGGAAGTGTACCTGTATGCCGCGCGCATCCAGGCCGGCCACCGTTTCGTTCAGTGCCTCCTGCGGCTGCAACAGCATGCCGGACGCGCCGTCCCGGCCGATGTAGGGTTCGAGCAGCGCGGCGGTCTCGCCTTCGAGAACCCCGTCGACGTAGATCTTTGCCGCATCGAGGCGCAGGCGCTTGCCGGACCCCCGGTCTTCCGGCGCAATGAGGCCGGGATTCGTCGTACCCGCAGGCGCCTCGCCGACGGTAATCGACAGAACCAGCCGCGCCGTGAGATCCCCTTCCGCCTCCAGCGCGCGATAGACGGGCAATTCCCAATCGGACACCGAAGCTTCCACCATGGAGGTGACGCCCAGCCGGTTGGCGAGTTGCACGGCGGCGCGGAGCCCCTCCACCCGCTGTTCGAGGGTCAGCGGCGGCAGGATCAGCTCGATCAGGTTCTGCGCCGTCTCCCGCAACGTGCCGGACGGTTCGCCGTCGGCATCCCGTTCGATGATGCCGAGCGACGGGTTCGGGGTTTCGCTCTCGATGCCGGCCAGCGTCAACGCCCGCGAGTTCGCCCACGACGAGTGCCCGTCCTCGCCGCGCAGGAACATCGGGCGTTCCGCATTGATGCCGTCCAGCAGTTCCTTGTGCGGGTTGGCTTCCGGGAAGAGCGACAGGTTCCAGCCGCCGCCCACGAGCCACTCGCCCTCGGGTAGCGCCGCATCGCATCGCCCGACTTTCCCCAACAGGCTCTCGACGCTCGAAAGGCCCGCCAGGTCGCACTGCATCATCTGGATGCCGCCGTACATGGGATGTACGTGCGCATCGTGGAACCCGGGCAGCATCATGCGCCCCGCCAGGTCGACTGTCGGCCCTGCCCAGGCGCCGGTGACCTCCGCGTCCGAGCCCACGGCGGCGATGCGCCCGTCCCTAACGGCTACCGCCTCTGCCCAGGGCGCGGCATCGTCCAGGGTGTAGACGCGGCCGGAAACGAAGATCAGGTCTGCTTGCCGAACGCCGGTTCCGCAGCCGCTTATCAACAGCATGGCGACAAGAATCGTGAGACAGGGAGTGTTTTTCATGCGAAACACTTTACGCCCTGGCTGGCTGCATGGGAACGAATCCGCCAGTACATCCAGCGAACACCGAATGGATTTCGCGCCGGGAAATCGCCGTTCGTTCGCCACACGACGACAGATTGGCCACTCGGACGGCTGGATAGACAGGCGGACTTTGGCGGTTCAAACGCTAATGGATACGATTGACAGCCGTTTCACCAACTACGGAGCAAAGGTGCCACGTCTGTTCGTCGCAATCAGGTTGCCGGACCCGTTCAGGGAAGCTGTGCGTGAACTGCAGTCCGGACTGCCGAACGCCCGCTGGCTGAATGCGAATGGCCTGCACCTGACGCTTGCCTTCGTCGGCGATGTGGACGACAAGGCGCAGCACCGGATCGAAACCGGGCTGCGGCGGGTCAGCGCGCCGGGATTCCCCATGCAACTGTGCGGGCTCGGCCGTTTTCCACCGCGCGGAGCGCCCCGCGTGCTCTGGGTCGGCATTGCGCCCAAAGCGGCGATTGCGGCCCTCGCGGAAGCGGTTCGAAGCACGCTGCGCCACATCGGGCTGCCCATGGAACGTCGCGGATTCCTGCCCCACATCACCATCGCCCGGTTTCGCCAACGCCCACCCGGCGCCGAACTCAAGCGCTACCTTGCCGCCAACGCCGGCTTTCGCACCGCTCCCTCCGATATCGAGTGTTTTCACCTGTTTTCCAGCGAGTTGCATCCCACCGGCGCCCGCTACACCATCGAAAAGACCTTTCCGCTGACCCCTGTGCCACGCGAAAATACCGGTCCCGACCGACTGAACAAGGTGTGAACGGACAATTCGAGCACAGACGGATGGCGACGCAACAAACAATTCCGGCCATCCTCACCGTTGCGGGTTCCGACAGCAGCGCCGGCGCTGGTATCCAGGCGGACCTCAAGGCCATCGCCGCCAACGGCGCCTACGGGCTGACGGCGGTGACGGCGGTCACTGCACAGAGCCCGGGGGCGGTCACCGCCTGCATGCCTGTCGACGCGCATGTCATAGCCGCCCAGATCGCCGCTGCGTTCGAGGGATTTGAAATCGCAGCGGTAAAGAGCGGCATGCTTGTCGACCGCACCCGGGTTACCGCCGTTGCCGGCGCGTTTCGCGCCAGGGCCGCGCCGCACTACGTGCTCGACCCCGTGATGACTTCAAGCTCCGGCTATCCGCTGCTCGAACCGGATGCCGTCACTGCCGTACTCGATGAGCTGGCTCCCATGGCGGAACTGGTAACGCCCAACGCGCTGGAGGCCGAGTTGCTGACAGGCCGGCCCGTGCGCTCCCTGAGCGACGCTCGCGATGCCGCAGCGGCATTGATCGAGGGCGGCTGCCGTGCGGTACTCGTCAAGGGCGGCCATCTCGCCGAGGCGCCGGCCACCGACCTGCTCGTCACGCCCGACCTGGAACAGGTATTCGCCGGCGAATTCGTTCCCACGTCGGGCGCCAGCGGCACTGGTTGTACCTATTCGGCTGCCATCGCCACCCACCTTGGCCGCGGCGAGAACCTGATCGATGCCATCGACAAGGCAAAGCGCTACGTCACGGCCGCCATTCGGGGTGGGCCGGCGGTCGGCCGCGGAGCGGGCCCCATGGATCATTTTTACGCCTTGCGCGGCGCGCTGAAGTAGCACAAACCGATGAGACGGAAAGTCAGGCGAGCCCCGCGACTCTCATCGCTTCCCTGATACGATCGTAGATCGCATTGGCAGTAAGCCCGAACACCTTGTCTTCCTGCCTGGCGTCACCCCGTATCGACTCGAGATCGCGAACGGCCTCCCCGCTGATCACCCGGACTTGCTCACCGCGGCGGGGAGCAGCCTCGTTCCTGATGGTCAGCCTCATTCCATCCTCGCCGAATTTCTCCACGTCCCGCCATTGCAGCACTGATGCCTGCGAAGGCGTCATCGCTGCGGCGTGCAGGATCGAGCAAAGTGCAATGTCTACACGCCCGCGTCTCGTGCAATTCTCGGGAGATTCCAGGCCCGTCCCGCGGCGCCGAGGCACCATGGCATACGCCCGGATCGCTGCAAGCGAGGCGGAATTCAGCCTATCGCAGGCAAAGCGAAACCCGCGGATCTCCCGCATCGTTGTCTTGACGAGACCGGTTGCGCTCGGGTTGTTGTATCCGGCCACGCGGTGTGCATACGCGATGGCGCCCAGATACGCCCGAACCGAGACCGCGCTCTTCGATTCCGACAATTCCCTCAGATATGCAGCGACCGTGACAGCGCTCGCGGGCAGGTTCACCAGATTGCGTTCGTTGCACCAGGCACAAAACGCCCGCCAACGGCTATCGTGATTGCGATTCACTTTCTCGAGTGGTCCTGTGTTCGCGCCTGAACTCACACCTGGATACGGAACACTGGAACCACGGCTACTACTTGCACTGGTGATCTTGCCTTCCAATCCCGCAGTTTGCGCGACCGCTCTGATTCGGGTACTGATGCACTGCGCAGTCATTGGAAAGATCCTCTGATTCTCCTCCCTGCTATCACGCGCGATCGCCTCGAGATCCGCAAACGCTCGCCCGGAGATACCGATGACCTCGATGGCATCGGACGACCTTGACCTGACCCTGATCACCGGCCTGCCATTTTCGTCCACCTGCAGGTCCTGCCATTCGAGCGCCGCCGCCACCCGGGAATGCAAACCCGCTTCAAGAACCATCGAGCACAGCGCAAGGTCAACCTGGCTACGGCTTCTGGCGTTGTCCGGGGATTCCAGACCCACGCCTTGCCGCTTGCGGCTAACCGCGGCTGCTCGCATCACGTCGAGTTCGGCCGCATCGAACGTACTCCCACTTATATCAGTGGTCCTCTCACGTCGCGCCCCCTTGGCTTGGGCCAAAATGCTGAGCGTCGTTTTGACGAGGTGGGTTGCGCACGGGTCATCGAGCCCAGCCAAGCAATGCGTGTGCGCAATCGCGCGACTTTTAGTCTCCAATGTTGAAAGGCTGTTCCGCCCCGCACAATGATTGAGATAGTCGGCAATCGTTTCGGAGCTGGCCGGCCAGTGCGGCACATTGCGTACTTCGCACCAGTCGACGAATGTACTCCAAGGCGAGCGGTAACTTGACCGCGGGGCGGGCTCCGGCAGGGGTCCCGGGCGCTCGCGAACGTCGCTGGCCGCTGACGCGCCAGGTAACGTCGCCTGGGAAACGACGCCGGATCTGATTGTGCTCCCGGCCGGCCCATGCGGTGCGCCTGGGCTCCCTGCCGGCGGACCCACTGGCGGTGACCGTCGAATCGGAACGCCTTGCCCGAAGCCGGGTTGCTCCACAGGGGTTGCGACCGAAAGGCGGCTGCAGGAGGAAACCTCGGCCGCCGTTCCGAAACGGATACGCCGACGCTCTTCCGCGGGCGCACTGCCGCTTCCCGTTGCCTGCCCCTCGCCGGGGTGCAAACCCGGCATCCGCGGCGCTTCCGACACCCGCCGATCGCCGAAACGGCCTTGCGGCATACGGGCCATAGGGCCCACCGCCGTTTCCTGACCGCCGACCGGGGTTACGTTGTTGGTCGTTGGTATTCGATACATGGCGACTCATCCAGATGGTTGACGTGCGGGTCTTGCCGACCGGTGACGTTGGACAATGGGATCGTCGAAAGATTCAATCGGAGTTTATGGTTCGTTATTTCGTTGTGCCGACGTTGTCCGCTTGGGCCACCAGGTTGACCCAATGAAGTCAATACCGAGGCTGCATGTCATCACCGACGAAAGCCTGCAGCCGCGCTTCAGCCACGGCGAGCTTGCGCGGTTGGCACTCGCCGGCGGCGCGGACTGTGTGCAGTTTCGCGAAAAACGTCCGATGACAACCGTCGAACTGGTCCGATGCGCACGCCCCGTGGTCGAGGCCTGCCGCGCCGCGGACGCCATAGCGGCAATCGACGACCGGGCCGATATCGCGCTCGCCCTCGGCGCCGGCGCCGTACACTTGGGCGCCCACGACCTGGATGCGGCTACCGCGCGAAGGATTCTCGGCGAAACCGCCATCATCGGCGGTACCGCAAATTCCTACGACGAAGCGTCGCGGGTCTGGAAGACCGATGTCGACTATCTCGGCGTCGGCCCCGTTTACGGAACCCGCTCGAAAGCCAACCCCGCACCGGCCATGGGCCTCGAAACACTGGCACGCATCGCGGCGGACTCGCCCAAACCCGTGATCGCCATCGGCGGCATCGGGCCGGGGCACATTGCCGACATCCTGCGCACGGGGGCCCATGGCGTAGCGGTGCTCTCCTACGTCGCGGCGGCCGACGAACCCCGTGACGCCGCCCGGGAATGCGCTGCGGCCCTGAACGCCGCGCTGCGGTCGCCCGGCGCGTGAGCCCCGGCGACCTCCCCCGGCTCTACGCCATCGCCGATCTCGCCTACGCGGGCAGTCAAGCCGAATTCCTCCGTTGCATCGCCGCCCTTGCCGAGGCCGCCCGCCTGCACCCATCGCAACTCGCGATACAGGTACGCGCCCGCCAGGCGTCCGCGCCCGCGTTGGTCGCCCTCGCCCGCACGAGCCGCGAAGCCGTCGGCAAAGAGGCGCTGCTCATGCTCAACGGGCCCGAAGCCCTGGCCGCCGAATTCGGCTACGACGGCATACACTGGCCGGAAGCCCTGATCCCCGGCGCACCGGCAGAGTCCCACAACTTTGCAATCCGGACCGCCGCGGCCCACTCCATTGAGGCGGTGCGCCGCGCCCACCGCGCCGGCGCCACCGCCGTGGTCTACGGGCCCGTGTTCGCCCCCACCTGGAAACACGCCGAACCAGTGGGCCTCGCAGCCCTGCGCCATTGCGCCGAGGCTTCACCCCTGCCCGTCTACGCCCTGGGCGGCATCGGTCCCGACCAGGTAAGCGAATGCCTCGCAGCCGGCGCCCACGGCATCGCCGTGCTGTCCGGAATAGCCGGCGCCGCCGACCCGGTTGCCTCGACCACCCGCTACCTCGCCGCGGTGCTGCCAGAACGACACTCGACATCTGATCAATGAACGTCGGAAACCCGGCGCGCCGGGATGAGGACGTGGAAACGACGAAACGCATCCATCAACCTGTTGATTTAACAACATTTATTGCCAAGCGTCCAGAATTGGTACTGCTTTGTGCTGCCCTTTGACGGGGAGTCCGGAAGCGCCCTTTCGAACCGAAATGCGATTTTAGGCGAGTAAGCGTTCGGTCGTCCCGTGACGGAGCGGGATTCTAGCGGATTCTAGCG
>JAPPHD010000091.1 GCA_028821125.1 Gammaproteobacteria bacterium | reverse complement strand
TTGAATACAGCAGGATGATGTGGCCGTGCGCCGAAAGGGAAGCGCCGTATGCGAATTCGCTGCCCACTACTGGCATTTGCTCTACAGAAGCAGAGATTTGAAGAATCGTTCCATGCGCGTCGGGAACCCGGCGCGCGGGACCACCACGTGGAAGAAACAACGCCGAATCTCGGGATAGAGTTCGTATGCGGCGCTTCCCTTTCGGCGCGTTAAGCTCGTCCGAAAACCTTGAATACAGCAGGATGATGTGGCCGTGCGCCGAAAGGGAAGCGCCGTATGCGAACTCGCTGTTGAGACTGACTTCCGTTTCCGCCCGCATTCAACCGTTCAGCCAGTCGATGATGCGGTCGTTCTCCTCCCGGGGATAGGCGTGCGACAGGTCCTCGATTTCGCGGTACACCACTTCCGCCCCCGCCGCGGATAGCGCATCCCGCGCGGTCTGCGCCACTTCCACGGGAAACATCCAGTCCAGGGCGCCATGTACGAGGTAAACCGGCAACCCGTCCAGCCTGCTCCTGCTTGCCGCCTCGAGCAGCATCGGATGGAACGAGGCGGCGCAGGGCGCCAGGTGCGTGACTGGCGCATCGTCGCGCAACCCGGACAGGTAGCAGAAGGTCCCGCCGTCGGAGATGCCCGTGAGCAGCACGCGCTCCTCATCGACGTTCCAGTTCGCCTTGACCTGCTCGACCATCGCGTCCAGGTTCGGGCTGTCGATATCCGGCCCCATCAGCGACCAGGTCGCCGCCCGTGACGACGGGCTCACCAGTATCGTTCCGCGGCTCCGCGCATCGCGCAACCAGGTCCACAGGAAAGGGCGGCCATGGCCGCTGCCTCCGTGCAGCGCGACTATCAGCGGACAAGGCTCACCGCTGTAGTACTCGGGCACGTAGACTGAGAATCCACCCCGCTGGTCGGTCCGATTGCCGGAATGGACGATCCCGACCTCGTCCCTGCCGGGATCGGCACTCGCCAGCTTTCCGGCAAGCGAGTCATCGTCGCGATGGTCCGGATGGACGAAATACCGGCTCACCGCCGGCAGCATGGCGGAGACCGGATAAAGCGCTTCCGTTGCACGGCTCAACTTGCCGAGTGCCCGGTAGGCGCCCAATGCCGGGTTGTCGAGGCCAGCGGCACCGGTCAGGCCTTCAAGTGCCTGAATGGCATGAAGGGCGGCTTCGCCGCTGTAGCTCGCGAACCGTTGCAGGCGCTCCGGCCATTCCACGGACTCGAACGCTGCGAGCCCGTCGACAAGCGGTTGCCGGCGTTCCGCTGCCGATGCCGCAAGCCCCGCGATATTGATCGGATGGAGGTGGCGGCTCGCGTGCTCCAACGCTTCCAGCGCCGTCAGCAACGGCGGAATCAGCGCCGTGGTTGCCTCGAGCAGACGATCGGTATCCTCGCTCATCCGGGCGACCTGCCCCGAATGGCGAGGCAGCGGCCTCTTGCGGTCGCCGGTTCGGTTAGTCGTCCCCCATCGCCCCGAAAATGTGCAACAGCGACATGAACAGGTTATAGAACGAAACGTACAGCGTGACAGTGGCGCGGATATAGTTGGTTTCGCCGCCGTGCACGATGGCGCTGGTCTGCCACAGGATGGCGGCGCTGGCAAAGAGCACGAAGCCACAGGAGATGGCGACGGAGAAGGCCGACAGGTCGAAGAGCCAGCTCAGCACCACCGCGCCCATCAACACGAAGAACCCGACGACCAGGAACCCCGACAGGAAGCTGAAGTCCCGGCGCGTGATCACGGCGTAAGCGGACAGGCCGACGAACGCCGCAGCGGTGGTTCCAAGCGCCGAGGCAACCAGGTTGGGCCCGTTCGCGAGGCTCAGGTAGGCATTCAGGATGGGCCCCGCCGTGAAGCCCAGGAAGCCCGTGAACAGGAATGCGAACACGATGCCGAGCGCGCTGTCCGCTGTCTTGTGCACCGCGTAGAGCAACCCGAAGAAGCCGATGATCGTGATGAGAAAACCCGGGTAGGGTGCGTTCATCGCCATCGAGACCAGCGCGGTCGCTGCACTGAACGCCAGGGTCATGCCCAGCAGGAGATAGGTGTTGCGCAGGACATTGTTGACCTGGACGGCGGTTGCAGTACGGGTGCGGGCGGAGATCAGGTTGGGTTCTGCCACTTCGGTGCCTCGATAGTTGATGTCTCTACGCTTATATATGGAATCCCCGCCACCATTTCAAGCGATGATCCAAGGGCGACTTCCTTGCAACCACCGCCAGAAACGGGCAGCGAGTTCGCATACAGCGCTTCCCTGTCAGTGTAGCGCAGTTTCCGACCGCTGAGCGGGCATGAGGTGCGGGCCTCCGGCACGCCAAGCGGAGGAGTTATCGGTGGATTCAGGCGTCCTGAACTGCTTCAAAGGTGCCGGAGGCCCGCACCTCACACCCGCTCTCATCCCACAACCGAGCAATGCAGTTCCTTGCGTGTGCTTGTCCCGGCGGATTATTGTCAGGCGTCGATCTGCAGAAGGGCTTGCACGCAATCCGGAGCGGTGACAGCGCCGTCGAGCAGTTCAAGCACTCCGGTCACAAAGGGTGCGGGGAGGCCTTCGGCCGCGGCCCGCGCCGCGAACATGCGGGTGGCCCGCACGCCTTCGGACACCATGACCGTGCTCCCCAGGGCTTCGTCGAGGGGCTTCCCCGAGCCCAGCAGTTCGCCCGTGCGCCGGTTGCGGCCATGAGGCGAGGTGGCCGTTACGAACAGGTCTCCGACGCCCGCCGGGCTGAGCGCCGTTTCCGGCTGGGCTCCCATGGCCTGAAGCAGCCGGCAGGCTTCCCGGAAACCGGCGGTGAAGACGGCCGCCTTGAGGTTGTCTCCCCCGGCGCCGTTCTCGCCGCCGAGCCCGTCGCAGACTCCACAGGCGAGCGCAATCACGTTCTTGAACGCTCCCCAGAGTTCCACGCCGAGCGGGTCGTTCGCAAACCGGAGTTTCAGCGTGTCCGTGGAAAGGCGTTGGGCAAGTGTCCGCGCGATGGAGAGTTCTTCCGAGGCAACCAGCGCGGTGGTCAACACGCCCGCGGCAACCTCCCGGGCGATCGTGGGCCCGGTCATCACCGCCAGGGGACTTGCACATCCCGCTGCACCGAGCTTTTCCTTGATCGCTTCGGACACCAGCCGCTCACCCGGCGCCAGGCCCTTGGCCAGGTCCAGCAGAATCTGCCGGTCGGCCAGAATGGTCCCGATATCGTCAACGACCTCGAGAATCACGTGGGAAGGCAGCGCCAGCACCACAACTTCCGCTCCGTCGAGGGCGACGCCCAGGTCCATGGTCACTTCGGCCCCTGGAAGCACCACATCCGGGAGGTATTTTGCGTTGACGCCCGTCTCGCGGATGCTTGCGAATACCTCCTCTTCCACCGTCCAGCCGCACACCCGGTTACCGTGCAGCGACCAGATGCGCGCGAGCGCCGTCCCGAAATTCCCCAGTCCCAGTACGGCTATGGAGATCATGAGCGGCCGCCGGCTCCGCGGGAGCTTGACGCTCAGGCCCGCGGGTCTACCCGCCAGAACCAGACCGAGGTGGGTATCGACCCGGTTTGCCGATACTTGCGGGCGTAGGCGCCGAGGGTGTCGGCGATGGCGAGCGGATCCTCCATCCGGGTCAGCCTGGCTTCGTAGAGATTTTCACCGATCTTCAGTACCACGTTCGGGTCATCGGTGACCCAGGCGGGCCAGTTCTTGGTTTCCGGGCGATAGGCCGCCACGTACAGATCGCCCTCGAAGGAGGCGCAGATGATGGTGATGGAGTGGGGAAGGAAATAGGGCGCGGCGACCTGGATGGCGATCTCGAGGTGCTCGTCGGTGAAGCTCCAGTCCTCCGGATAAGACTGCAGTTCGCCGCTCAACCACAGACCGGGCCGCTGGTCCTGCGGTTCGCAGGCGCTGAGCATGAGCACCATGCCCATTGCCAGCAAGAGCCTTGAGGTGTTGTTTCTCAACGAAGTGCTCCCTTATCGCCGCGCTGCCGGGAACCGGCGCAGGGTGCCGATGCGGGCAATGTCATTCAGCAGAAGACCGCCGGCGCCGAATCGACCCTGATTCGCGCTACGGACACTACGCCGGGCCCACCGGGCAAGGGCAGCGAAGCGTGTTCTTTCGGTTGTGAAGGCGGCGGTTTGGGCTTCGGCAGCTCTCGGCTTGTATCGGGGCCGAGCACGTACAGGGCACCCAGTGCGATCAGTGTCCAGACTAGCAGGGACAGGGCCAGTTTCATCTATCGGTTCTCCATGGTTCCGGCGGAAGCGCGGGCGGAAGCGCGCGTATTCTAACCGCGAGCGCCGGGGCGATACCACGCCGGGCCGATCAGACCAGGTTGATGCGCATTCCGCACAGATATACCTGGTTCTCGCCGGTGCGCTTGCCGCGCGCCTCCGCCGCCGCGACCACCGCCCGCGGATCCGCACAGGTCACATCGATGCCACCCAAACCTTCCGGACGCCCGTCCGTGCAAGACACGAAACGCACGTCCGCATTGGCCAGGGGAAGCACCGGATCGCCATTGCCGGCAAGCGCAATCTCCGCGATTTCCGACCAGCGTGCCGCGATCCGGCCCGGATCGTCGCATTGCACCTCCGCCGCGACGATACCGGTAACCCGCTCCAGCCGCCGGAATTGCTGCCAGTCAGGCCCCGCGGGCTCCCAGGGGCCGTCGGGGTCGTGGGCGCGGGAGCCGAGTTGTTCGTCGATTTCGAAGAAAGACCCGCCGGTATCCCGTGGATGCATCTGCATGTGGCGGAATTCCGGGTTCTCGAACTGCCCCACGATGCGAACGCCCAGTTCCTCCACGCGGGCCCGGCGCGGGACATGATCGTCGCACTGGGTGATGACCATGTAGCCACCGTCGCCGCCGCGCCTTTCCAGATAGCGCCCGCCCGCGGTGTTCTCCCGAACCGGCGCCACCACTTCCAGGAGCTGGTTGCCGATGGGCAGGACGGCGTTCTCGAGCCCAAAGTGCCCCACCCCCGGATCCCGGTGCGCCACCGCGATGCCCAGCACGTCGCCCAGTTCCTCCTCCACCGGCCCAAGCTTTTCCGCAACCAGGGCAATCTGCCGCAAACGCAACCACATCCGCTCTTCTCCTTCTCAACTCAATCTCCGCCAGAATCACTCGTCCAACAGCTGCCGTCAGATCAATCCGGGCGATTGGCTGGAAGTATACCGATGTCTGCAAGAGTTCCATGTCGTTGAATAACCCTGTTCCGCCTGACGTGCCGGATGCCCGTACCGCATACCTGCTCCCGGCATCTGATCGAAGGTGTCGCCTGGCACTTCGGTGCCCAAGAATAAATCCGTTTTAAATCAATAGGTTGAACTTTAGTTTCACACGAGTCGGCAACCCGGCGCGCCGGGACGAGGACGCGCAAGGAACAACGCCGAATCTCGGGAAAGAGTTCGCATGCGGCGCTTCCCTTTCGGCGCGTTAAGCTCGTCCGAAAGCCTTGCGTGCCGCTGGACAATGTGGCCGTGCGCCGAAAGGGAAGCGCCGTATGCGAACTCGCTGGTGAGACTGACGATATTATGTTAAATATAAATCTCTTTAAAATCAACGGCTTGCATTTTGTTCCATGCGAGCGAACGGCACGCACTCACCCCATCGACTCGCACTCAGATCGCACGCCCGAGCGCCGCGCCCGCATGCATGGCGCTCATGATGCTGTTGCGGCCCCGCACATCGCCGATCAGATGGCAGGGCAACGGCGATTCGGCCAACTCTCCGGCGAGTTCGCGGTTGGGTTCGTTGTAGCCGACAAGAACCACCAGCGCCGCTTCCAGGTACCGTGCCCGGTCCGTGAAGAGAACCCCGATCTCCACGGCCTTCGGCGTAATGCCGCGCAGGTAGTGCCCGCCGATGAAGTCGAAGTCGCCGGAGAACAGCCGCTCCCGGGCCGCGCCGGCCGTTACCGCGGGAAAGGGCAACGACCCGCCGATGCTGTCGAAGCGGGAAACCAGCGTGACCCGGGCGCCGGCCTGCAACAGCACGTCAGCCACCGAAATGGCCTCGAACGATCCCGTGTCGTCGTAAACCACCGCCGAGCCGCTAATCTCCGGCCTCGGGCCGAATCCAAAGAAATCCCAGGATGCGTGCACATGAGGCAGGTCGAACCCGGCTACCGGTGCCGCCGGCGTGGAGAGTTGAAAGCCGTCGCTGCGGGGAGTGGTACCGGTGGCGATGACCACTTCATCCGGACCGATCGACTCCACTGCCGCCATGTCCACCGGTGAGTTCAGCCGCACGTTGACGCCGAGCGTCTCGATCTCCTGTTCAAGCCACCCCACGATGGCTCCGACATCCGCCCGGTGCGGCGCGCTCGCCGCTATGGCCACCTGGCCGCCCAGGCGCCGCATGGCCTCGCGCAGTTCCACCTCGTGGCCACGCAAGGCCGCATTGCGCGCAAACTCCAGCCCCGCCGGGCCGCCGCCGGCAACCAGGATCTTTTTCGGCTTTTGCACGCGATCTTCCGGTTCGTAGGAAAGCGCGTTTTCCCGGGCGTTGGTGTAGTTGACCACGCAGCTCACCCGGCCGTTCGTCATCAACTGGCCGACGCAACCCATGTTGGTGCCGAGGCAGGGGCGCACGCGATGTTCCTCCCGGCGCCGCGCCTTGTTGACCAGTTCCGGGTCGGCGATAAGCGCCCGCACCATGGACACCATCTGCGCGGCGCCGCTGTCGACGATGTGCAGCGCGTGATCCAGGGTCATGATCCGCCCGACAACCATGACGGGGCTCGCAAGGTCCGGCGCGATGACCTCGTTCGCTGGCATTTCCGCGCCCAACGGATCATCGGCGGGCGCAATCAGCTTGTGGAAGCGCCAGTAGGCGCCCATGTGCAGCGATACGTAGTCGACCCGGCCGTCCACGGCTTGCGCAATGCGGGCGTTGTCCGCCGCCGTCAGTCCGCCCGGCACATGGTCCTCGTTGGGCAGGCGTACGCCGACGGCAAACTCGGCTTCGCCGACGGCATCGCGCACGGCGGCGACGATCTCCTCCAGGAAGCGCAGCCGGTTCCCGAACGAGCCGCCGTATTCGTCCTCCCGCTTGTTGAGCGCCGGCGAAAGGAATTCGTGGATCAGGTAGCCGCTGGAAGCGTGAATGTCGACCCCGTCCAACCCGGCATCCCGGCAGCGCCGCGCCGCGTCGGCGAAGTGCTCCACCACCTCGTCGATCATGGAGCGGGTCATGGCGATGGGCACAACGCCGGCCATGGGATTGGGAACCGCGCTTGCCGACCAGTGCTCCGGCATGCCCGCCGCCTCGGCATAGCCCGCACCCGGATGGTAAAGCTGCAGCAGGAGCTTCATGCCGGTCGGGCGTATGCGTTCGGCAATGCGGCTGAGAACCGGCAGGCAGGCGTCATCCCAAAGCGGAATGCGCCCGGGCGCAAGCGGATGCACACTGGTCGCTTCGATCGTCGACATTCCCACTCCGCCCCGGCCCCTGGTCTCGTGATACGCGATCAAGGCCTCTTCGCTCAACCCGGTGGAATGCGCCGAGCGCACGATGCGGTTGCGAATGGTGATCGGGCCGACCTGTACGGACTCGAACAATCGATCGTATAGGGCCATTGGCCGGATGTCCTCCGTGGCTGCCGGGCAGCGTCAACCCGACAGGGAATCAATGCGTCACTTAGCCGCACCTATTCATGAATGATCGTAGCGAGGTTGACAAGAGTAGTGAAAACGCAGGGTGGCGCGGACCAGAGCGCGCACAGGCGTGCTTTCAGCACGTTGAGCACGCGGCGGGAGCACGCCCTGTGTTTTCGCTGCTATTGGCGACCGCAGTAGATTATTCATGAATAGGTGCGGCTAGAGGCGGGCGCTGTCAGTTCACCCAGTTCAGCGTATCGTCCAGCGCCCGTTCCAGCTTGTCGAAGATCTCGCCGACCTGGTCTTCAGTGACGATCAGGGGCGGGCAGATGGCCATGGTATCAACCAGGTTGCGCAGGATCAGGCCGTGTGCCTCGCACCGTTCGTTGCAGTAGGCGCCCACACCTTTGGCTGGCTGGAAGGGCGTTCGCGCCTCCTTGTCGGCCATGAGCTCCGCGGCTCCGATGAGCCCGGCGCCGCGCACGTTGCCCACCAGCGGATGCTCGTCAAGACGCTGCAACCGTTCCTGGAACACCTCCCCGACACGCGCTGCATGGGCGAAGACATCCCGCTCTTCCATGAGTTCCAGGGTGCGCAGGGCCACCGCCGCGCAAACCGGGTGGCCGGAATAGGTAAAGCCGTGACCGAAGAGCCCCGCCTTGTTGCTCGCCTCGATGAACGGCTCGTACATGAACTCGGGAATCAGCACGGCGGAAATCGGCTGGTAGGCCGAACTCAACGCCTTGGCGAAGCTCATCGTCGTCGGGTTTATGCCCATGGTCTGCGCGCCGAAGGGGTTGCCGGTGCGGCCGAACCCGCAGATCACCTCGTCGTCGATGAAGAGAATTCCGTATTTCGCCAGTACCGCCTGGACTTTCTCGTAGTACCCGGCCGGCGGCACGATCACGCCGCCCGCGCCGAGAATGGGTTCGGCGATGAACGCGGCGATGGTCTCCGGGCCCTCCCGGACGATCAGGTCCTCGAGGTTGCCGACGATTCGGGCACAGAAATCGCTCTCGCTTTCCGCACCTTCGGCATCCCGGTAGTAGTGGGGCCGGTCGGTGTGCAGCACCTGGGGAATCGGCAGGTCGAAGTTCGCGTGAAACGGCGGCAGGCCGGTCAGCGAACCCGCCACGACGGTGGTGCCGTGGTAACCGCCGAGACGCGAGATGATCTTCTTCTTTTCCGGCTTGCCGATGGCATTGTGGTAGTACCACATGAGCTTGACCTGCGTATCGTTGGCATCGCTGCCGGACAGGCCGAAGAACACCCGCCCGGCATCGAACGGCGCCATCTCCTTCAGCCGTTCGGCCAGCAGGATGCTCGCCTCGTTGCTCTTGCCGGCGAATAGCTGCGAGTAGCTGAGCTTCTTCATCTGCTCCATGGCCGTCCTGGCGAGTTCCTCCTCGCCGTAGCCGAGCGCCGTGCACCAGAGGCCCGCCAGGCCTTCGATGTACTGCCTGCCCTGGTTGTCCCAGAGATAGACGCCCTCGGCGCGCATATGCACGCTCGGGCCTTTCTCCCGGTGCACCTTCAGGTTGGTGGTGGGGTGCAGCAGATGCTTGAGATCCTTCGCCTCAAGCGAGCCCGGAGGAAATTCGTTATGCAGCGGTTCCGCCATGATCCGTGTTCCTGTGTGTAGTCTGTGTGGGCTGTTGGCGGCGCGGCGTCAAACCCGTTCGCCTGTCGATACGGACCGCTACAGCTTCTGGAACCGGTCCGGACCGGAACGCCCTCCGCCAACGTATCGACATCAACCCGGCGCAGTTTAGCGCGGAACAGCGCGGCACGCGCAACCGGGGACAACCTGGCCACACCTGTACGGGAACGAACCTGGCGTGGGTATCAGGCAGCCTCGGCAACCAGCCGTAGTTCAAGCGCCTCCGCCACCTTGGGATGCCGGATCGCGCCATCGTGAACGTTCAGCCCGGCGGCAAATCCGGCGTCACGGCGGAATGCCTCGCGCCAGCCGTGCGTGGCCAGCGCCCTGACGTAGGGCAAGGTGACATTGTTGAGTGCCTGTGTGGAAGTGCGGGCCACCGCCCCCGGCATGTTGGTCACGCAGTAATGCACCACGCCTTCGTCGACGTAGATGGGATCGTCGTGGGTCGTCGGCCGGCTGGTTTCGAAACAGCCGCCCTGGTCGATGGAGATGTCGACCAGCGCGGCGCCATCCCGCATCGCCCGGACCATGTCGCGGGTGAGGAGTTTCGGCGCCGCGGCGCCGGGAACCAGCACCGCCCCGACGACCAGGTCGGCGGCCAGTGTCTCGGTGAGAACGTTGTGCCGGGACGCCATCAGCACCCGCGCCCTTCCCTGAAACTCGGCATTCAGTTCCCTGAGCCGGGTTATGGACTTGTCGAGAATGGTCACGTCCGCCTGCAGGCCGACCGCCATGGCCGCCGCATTGGCGCCGGCAACGCCACCTCCGATGATCACCACCCTGGCCGGCGCAACGCCCGGAACGCCGCCCAGCAGCATGCCGCAACCGCCGTTCGCGTTCTGCAATGCAAAGGCGCCAACCTGAATCGACATGCGCCCCGCAACCTCGCTCATCGGGGTGAGCAACGGCAATGCGCCGCCGGCGCCAGTGACCGTCTCGTAAGCGATGGCCGTCGCGCCCGATTCCATCAGGGCGAGCGCCTGGGGCCTGTCGGCAGCGAGGTGCAGATAGGTAAACAGCACCTGCCCGGGACGCAGCCGCTCGCATTCGTGCAGCAGGGGTTCCTTGACCTTGACGACCAGGTCCGCGGCGAACGCTTCCTGAACCGAACCGATTCGCGCTCCGGCACCGCGGTAGTCGTCATCGGCGAACCCGACCCCGGCGCCGGCCCCCGCCTGCACCACGACGTCAGCGCCGGCGGCGATGAGTTCCGCGACCGAATCCGGCGTAAGGCCCACACGGTTCTCGTGTACCTTCACTTCTTTGGGAACACCGATACGCATGACTGCCTTCTCCGAGGCCTTTCAGGACCATCACTTTAGCCGAGCCACGGTCGAAAGTTATTGCTTTCCTGCGAATGCAGACCAACAATTCACAACTAAGTTCTGCGATACTGTTTTTTCATGCAAGATTATTTGAATATCGACCGCCTTGACCGGCGAATCCTCCACGAACTTCAGCTCGACGGCCGGCTGTCCAACACAACCCTGGCCGAACGCGTCAACCTCTCCGAGTCGGCCTGCCTGCGCCGGGTTCGGCGGCTCGAGGAAAACGGCATGCTGCGCGGCTACGTGGCGCTGATCGACCAGTCCGGCGCCGGCTATCCAGACAACGTCTTCGTCCGCGTGACCCTTCACAGCCAGCAGCGCGACGACCTCGTCGCCTTCGAGCGTGCCGTCGGCAAGCTGCCCGAAGTCATGGAGTGCTACCTCATGTCGGGCGATGCGGACTACCTGCTCCGGGTCATCGTCAACGATGCCCGCGACTACGAGCGCATCCACAGCCAGCACCTGACCCGCCTGCCCGGCGTCGACCGGCTGCATTCAAGCTTCGCGCTGCGTACCGTCGTAAAGAAGACCGAAGTCCCCATACGCGGGGCACCGGGCTAGACATCATGTTTTGACCTGCCCGTCCTCAAGGGCGTGGATTATCTTAGTGGCGACGGTGATCCCCACCGAGACAGAGCCAGAATTGAGGAGGGCAGGTAATGCAGGACTTTAGAGTAAACGAAGCGGAAACGGTATCAGGTCAAGTGCCGAGATCGGAGATCAACTATGCGGCCTATGTCGGCTTGGACGTGCACAAGGACACCATCGCGGTGGCGGTGGCGCCGGCGGGCCGGGAGTCGCCCACGAGCCATGGGGAGTTGGCCAATACCCCGAAGGCGATCGGCAAGCTGGCGAAGAAGCTGGTTCAGAGGTACGACGGCGAGGTGATTCAGTTCTGTTACGAGGCGGGCCCGTGCGGTTACGAGGTGTACCGTCAACTGCAGGGGTTGGGTTTTGATTGCGCGGTGGTGGCGCCGTCGCGGATCCCGAAGGCGCCGGGCGAGCGGATCAAGACGGATCGGCGGGATGCCTGCAAGCTGGCGCGGTTGTTGCGCAGCGGGGAGTTGACGTCGGTGTGGGTTCCGGACGAGGAGCAGGAGGCGATACGGGACCTGGTCCGGGCGCGGGCGGATGTCAAGAACGCCGAGCGCAAGGCACGCCAGCAACTGGGCGCGTTTCTCTTGCGCCATGGCCGGCACTGGTCGCGCAGTGGCTGGACGCAGGCGCACTTTGCGTGGCTGGACGGCCAGCGCTTCGATTTGGACTGGCAGGAATGGGCGTTTCGGGAATACCTGGATGGCGTGCGCGCCGCGAGCGATCGGGTATCGGCGTTGACGAAGCTGTTGCATGAGGCGTTGGCGAATTGGTCGATGGAGCCGGTGGTGCGTTCGCTGATGGCGTTGCGCGGCGTGGATGTGATCACGGCGATGACGGTGCTCTGCGAGTTGGGGGATGTCAGCCGTTTTGATGAGCCGCGGCAGTTGATGGCCTATGTGGGGCTGGTGCCGAGCGAACACAGTTCCGGATCGCGGCGGCGCCAGGGCGGGATCACCCGGACCGGCAACGGCCATGTCCGGCGCACCCTGGTGGAATCGGCCTGGTCTTACCGGTTCCCGGCGCGGCGCACCGCCCATATCAAACGCAAGGCGGCTGCGGCGTCGGAGGACGCCAAGGCGATTGCCTGGAAAGCGCAGCGCCGCTTGTGCGGCCGCTATCGGCACCTGCTCACGGCGGGCAAGAACAGCAAGCAGGCGAATGTCGCCGTGGCCCGCGAGTTGACGGGCTTCATCTGGGACATCGTCCGTCGGGAGATGGCTCGAGTCCCGACGACCCAACCTCACGCCGGTGGCGCGTCGCGATCCGACGACGCGCTCGCCATCGGATAAGGAGAAGGTCTGGGCGTGTTGAGTCAGGGCAGGATCGGGCCGGTGTGGAGAACCCTTGTTGCGGCTATAACCGGTGCCGGCGATACGATCCCACAACGGGCGTATCGGCCGGTGATCCCTGCCACTAGAGAAAGGCCA
>JAPPHD010000138.1:3564-12797 GCA_028821125.1 Gammaproteobacteria bacterium | reverse complement strand
GAAACGTCCTGGTTAACCGAATTCTTTCCGCGATTTATGCAACGATTGGGTCCACTTTCAGATCGGTGATGGCATTCGCCGGAGAACGCCACAACAGCCCGGTGCGGACTCTTCCGCTCGCGCAGGTATTCGCTGATCGCATGAAAGTACTGGATGGCTCGCCTGACGCCGTCGGTGACGACCATGGCGCGCGCCTGCCCGCCGATCCGGTTGCGCGAGAGCACCTGATCATGGAAGTGGTCCACCATGATTTCCGCTTTCAGCCGGATTGCGTGGTCGTGCCCCTCGACGAACCGGCGGAGCTTGCGCCGCGCCTTCCGCGCGTCGAACTCGGGGTCGTCCTCTACCGTCTTGGCAAGTCGGTAGTAGCTTGCGATTGGCGTGTAATGCCGCACAACGTCGATGATGAAACCCTCGTCTATGGCTTGCTTCATGGTGTAGGCGTGGAATGCCCTATGCTTCACCGTGCCGTCCGATTGCGGAGCGGGATCACCGAAGAGTTCCAGTGTCTTGTTCTTGGGGGTTGCGGTGAACGCGAAGTAGCTGGCGTTTGGCAGCAGCTTCCGCGATTCCATGATGCGGTTGATCCGGTCCTCGTAGGTCTCGTCCTCCTCCGCTCTTCCGGCTTCCGACAGCGCGCTCGACATCGCCGCCGAGGTCTTTCCGCCCTGGCTGGAATGCGCCTCGTCGATGACGATCGCGAAGCGCCGGTTCCGCTGGCTGTCCCCGATCTCCTCCAGAATGAACGGAAACTTCTGCACCGTGGAGACAATGATCTTCTTGCCGGACTCGATGAAGCGGCGGAGATCACCGGCACGACTCGCCTTGCCCACCGTCGCGCGAACCTGCGCGAACTGTCCAATCGTGTCGCCAATCTGGCGATCCAGGATCCTGCGGTCGGTCACGACCACGATGGAATCGAATACGTCCGCGCCGTCCCTGCCGAGACCGATCAACTGATGCGCCAGCCAAGCGATGGAGTTGCTCTTGCCGCTGCCCGCCGAGTGCTGGATCAGATATTTTTTTCCCACCCCAGACGCCTGCACGTCAGCCAGCAGACGGCGCACCACGTCCAGCTGGTGGTAGCGGGGCCAGATCTGGGCCTTGCGCTTCCTGCCGGTCCTCTCGTCCTTCGTCGCCACGACCTGCGCGAAATTCTCCAGTATCGCGGTCACGCTTTCCCGTTCGAGAATCTCCCGCCAGAAGTAGTCCGTCTTGATCCCGCGCTCATTTGGCGGATTGCCGGCGCCGTCGTTCCAGCCCCGGTTGAACGGCAGGAACCACGAGCCCTTACCGGTGAGGTGAGTGCAGAACCGCACCTCGCCCTCGTCCACGGCGAAGTGCGCGATGCAGCGGCCGAACTCGAATAGCTTCTCCCTCGGATCACGTTCTGTACGGTACTGCCGGACCGCATCGTCGGCGGTCTGCTTGGTGAGGTTGTTCTTCAGTTCGAAGGTGAACGCTGGGAGACCGTTGATGAACAGCGCAATGTCTAGCGCGCGCTGGGTCTCGTCGCGGCTGTAGCGTAGCTGCCGCGTCACGGTGAACCGGTTCTGCTCGAAACGTTCCCGCGCAGCTTCGTTGCCTTCCGACGGACTGCCATGGAACAGCTTCAGGTCGTGAGGGCCGTGCCGAATGCCGTTTCGCAGCACGTCTACGGTCCCGCGCTTGCTGATCTCGCCCTGCAGCCGCGACAGGAAACGCCGGCGCTTGGGACTTTCTACCTCGAGCCCCAACGCCTCCCACTCTTCGGAGTGGCTTTCGTGAAGGAACGCATTCAACTGGTGCAGATCTACGCAATGTTCGCGGTCGTAATTGCGCCAGCTCCCGCCGCTCCAGCCAGCACCGCGGTACGAGCCATGCGGTTTCTGGACGGCGTCCGCCCTCGACGGTTCGCAAGGATCGCCGGTTAGGGCGATGCAGATCAGACGTTCGAGACCGCGCTCAGAGGTGTCGGTGGTCATCCGTCCGGCACTCTCCCAGGGATCGAGACTTCGCGGATATGCCCCGGATGAACCTCGGCAACGGCGGCACGGATCGCCTCGATTCGGTGCCGTATTCTCGGCCATGCCGTCGCCATCAGCACCACGATGCCCAACCGTCGCCCGGCCAGGTTCTGCTGGTGCCGCATGTTCTGATCTGTGGTCACGATCACCCTGTAACCGTCCTGTTCGGCCCTATGGATCAACTCGCCGTTTTCCAGAAGCTCCCAGCCTCTCTCCGCGGACCGGTCTACGGAATGCTCCGGAAGGTGGTGTCGCAGCGGCGCGGGCGTTCCGTGATCGAAGAGAATCTTCATCGTCAGGCGGGCGCTTTGAGATACTCCACCTCGTGCTTGAGCACCGCTTCCACCTGCCATTCCTCCACTTCCGGGTACCACTCCAGAAATTCCTTCACCGTGGCGCCGCTCTCCAAGTTCTCGAAGAGCGAATACACCGGCACCCTTGTCCCGGTGAACGCCCAAGCGCCGCTGATCTTGCCGAGCGTGCGTTCCACCGCCTGGCATTTCGTCCAGTTCGTCATCTCGACTAACTCCTTTTCGGTCGCGAAATCATGCTACGCCTCCCCTTGTTCGGCCACCGCTGAATCGGACTCATATCGCCGTACAGCCGTCGTCGAACGCACGTCAATCTTGCCGGTGACAACATCGGCAATGAGGCGCGTGCTGTACTCTCTGAGAAGAGAAATTTGACCTCTTATGTGGCCCATGCTCCATTCCAAATGGGAATTCACGTTATCAACAAAGTTGACGATATCCCGCTGTTCTCGGAGAGGTGGGAGTGGAACTCGTAACCGGGACACTATTTCGCTATTCAAGTTTTCCATGGTCGCGCCTACCGACGATAGTGACAGAGAGTCTTTTGTACCGTTCGATCCCAGCACAAGCACAAGAAACTCTGGCGCAGCCACTTCTAGGTCGAGCCTTACGCGTAGACTGCCGGTACCACAAAACCAGCCAGCTTCCCTTTCTCCAACAAGAGCGCAACGGCCAAGTTCTCCGCGTCGCGCCATCACGATGTCCAAGGGCTCCAGTCTATGCCTGGCCAATTCTGCGCCCTTTTGATCGTTGATCGTGACTGATTGATCCGGTTCGATTCGACAATCTCGCAGATGGGATGGATTGACTACGGGTGTCCCACCTTCGACATAATCGCTAGCGTGGAGTTGGCTACCGAACGGGCCAATTTGAATCGATTTAGCCGCGAAGCGTAGAGAAGCGTCTTTCCAGTGCGTTGGGATATTCCCAATCCACTCGACCCCGCTCTCCCTGTACTCCGGATATGACTTGCCCGTTTGCACATCAATCTGCCCTGTAACCACCTCATGGATAAGGACCTGCTTATATTCATCGAGCAATGCGATCAGCTTCTGCTTCGCGCGGATATAGCGGCTAATGCGGCTAGTGGCGTGGTCGAGGAAGCGGGCGATTGCAGCCTGTTCGGCGAGTGGGGGAACAGGCAGCCAAATGGACTTTATCGCCTCCTGTGTTAGTCCGTAGCGTGTAACTCCGTTTGCTCGAACGTGGAACTGCGCGGCAACCGCGTTTGCCTGAAGCGCGCGGAAGAGGAACGGTCCCCTTATCTGCTCCGCGCGAGGTCGAAGCAATGCCAAATGGTATCCGCACAACACGTCCTGCGCTGCTTCTTCAACGACCGCAGGAACGCCGATGTCAGTCCAGTCCTCTGAGTCCTTGGTGATGAGAACGTCACCAGTTGCCAACCCGAATCGAGCGATTTCATCCGCGGTTGCGGTTGCAGCCATGAAGTCGATCTCGCTGCCGATGTACTCGTGTTTGTGCACATCAACGTAGTTGCAGAGGCGTACCGCCCATTCGCTTTCGCGCGCGTGTTTGTCCACATTGCTCAAACGCATTTCGACCAGATTGCGCATTCGGCGCACCTCCCAATGCACTGGCACTTTTCCGAGCCATTGCTGCCCTGAGTCCTTCGTAGCAGGGTACCGCTTAACTGGCCGACTATCGCGCATCTCCCGAGCCGGCAATCTTTCATCCGGAGTCAGAAACGCCGCCAAGTGTTTCGTTTCCATCAGATTAGGGGGCTGAGAATCTCGTCAAGCAGCCCCGCCGTTTCCTTCTCCAATGCCAGTATGTCGGCCCCAATCTCTTTGAGCGGCCTCATCGGCTCTGGCTTGTAGAAATAGCGGTTGAAGCTTATCTCGTAGCCGATCTTGACTGCGGCGGGCCGGTACCACGCGTCGGGTGCATACGGGAGTACCTCGCGGCGCAGGAATGCCTCGATACCGCCCGCCTCCTGCAAGGGAATCTGTTCGGTGTCCCTGAGGTTGGCGTCCGGCTCATACTCCACCACGGCCGATTTGCCGCCAATCGTCGTCTCGAACAGCCCCTGGATCGGGTTGGACTCGACACCGGCCTTGTGAATCTTTCGGATAACTGGCGGCGCATCTTCGCCCCGCTTGCCTTCCTTTTTCAGCTTGGTGATCTCGGTCGGCTTGTAGGCACGCTCCAAGTCCGCACCCACGATGCGAAGCGGCCGCTCCACGACGACTTTCCAGTAACCGAAAGCGTTGTTGTCGAAGATCTTGCTCTGGTCGGTCTCCTCGAACGCCAGGAACGTCTCGCAGATCCGTACGATGTCGTCCTCCCCGAGTTCGTAGTTCTTCTGGCCGAGGTTTTTCCGTAGCGGCTGAAACCATTTCGTCGCATCGATTAACTGCACCTTGCCCCTGCGATGCTCAGCCTTCCGATTGGTCAGTACCCAGATATAGGTAGCGATGCTGGTGTTGTAAAACAGGTTTAGCGGCAGCGCAACGATGGCTTCGAGCCAGTCGTTCTCGATGATCCATCTGCGAATGTTGCTCTCGCCCTGACCGGCGTCGCCGGTGAAGAGCGAACTGCCGTTGTGCACCTCGGTAATGCGGCTGCCGAGGCGCGTACCTTGCTTCATCTTCGAGAGTTTGTTGGCAAGGAATAGCATCTGTCCATCGCTCGAACGCGTTACAAGCGAGTATTCGGGATCGTTTGCATGGTCGATCACGAACCGCGCGTCACGCATGTCTTTTTTGCCGCCCATGCGCTCCAGGTCCGACTTCCAACTCTTGCCGTACGGCGGATTGGAGAGCATAAAGTCGAACTCCCGCGATGGAAACGCGTCGTTCGCAAGGGTCGAGTGCTCCGGGCCGCCTACGATGTTGTCTGCCGCTTCGCCCTCTCCCTTGAGCAGCAGGTCGGCCTTGCAGATCGCGTAGGTCTCTGCATTGATCTCCTGGCCGTAAAGGTGCGTGGAGACTTCCTTGTCATGTTCCTGCGCGATTTCCTGGAGGGTTTCTTCCGCCACGGTCAGCATACCGCCGGTGCCGCAGGCGCCGTCGTAGAGAAGGTAGGTGCCGGAATCGATCTCGTCGGCCACTGGCAGGAAAACCAGCCGGGCCATCAGCTTCACCGCATCCCGCGGCGTCCAGTGCTCTCCGGCCTCCTCGTTATTCTCCTCATTAAATCGGCGCACCAGTTCTTCGAAGATCGTACCCATGCCATGATTGTCCAGCCCTGGACGCCGGATCGACTCGTCCGCGTTCCTGACTGGCACCGGACTCAGATTCACGTCGGGCGAGGTCAGCTTTTCGATCAGGCTGCCCAGCGCGTCGGCCCTGCTCAGCCTCGGAATCTGGTTGCGAAACTCGAAGCAGTCGAGGATGTCCTGCACGTTTGGCGAAAAGCCGTCCAGATAGTCGCGGAAGTCGGCTTCGAGCCTCTCACGGCTGGCGCGAGACCGGAGATCGCGCAGGGTGAACCTCGACGTGTTGTAGAATGCCTGTCCCGCAGCTTCGCGCAGCATGGCGTCCTGCTCGACGACGCCAGCGTTGTCCAGCGCTTCCTTCATGTCGAGGACGGCTTGCTTGCCATCCTCAAGCACCGCATCCAGCCGCCGGAGCACGGCCATCGGCAGAATCACGTCGCGGTACTTGCCGCGCACATAGAGATCGCGCAGCACATCGTCCGCAATGCTCCAGATATAGTTGGCAATCCAGTTGAGATCGCCGTTATTCACCCCATGATCCTTGTTTTCCCGTTAGGTCAGGTCTCCAAGGATGTAGTCTAATGGCGCGACCCGCCGTGCGCGAGTCGGCGACCTCTTCCACGCCCAACACCAAGGTGGGGAGTTTGTGGGGAAGGCCGCGGCAATAGCAGCATAAATCTATTTAAAATCATAATGTTACATTGCTTTCAAGGCTGCCGGTCCAGCTTCCGGGACTGGGCCGCCGAGTGCACCGAGGCGCCCCGCGAAGTCTGCGAACTCGCCCTGGCACACGTCAACAGCGACCGCGTCGAGGCCGCCTACCGGCGCAGCGACCTGTTCGACCGCCGCCGCGTCCTGATGGCCGACTGGGCCGCCTACATCGCCTAGCGGGTCTGCCGACCGCGACGGACCGTTCCTGCCGCAACCGCGTCAAGGGCCGGCAGGGCGTCCGGCGTTGCCGGGCGCGCCCTTGACGCGGCCCGGCACGGACCCTACTCCGATTCCGAAGCGGGCAGCGCCCCCGCTTTCTCCGCCTCCAGGCGTTCCAACTCCGCGCGCTTCACCGCCATGCCGAGTTCCCGCTGTTCCCGCAGGCCGTCCCCGATCGGGCTGACGACCGGCACGGTGATCGCGACGCCGACCACGATGGCGAACCCGATCTTGCAGGCTATCCACCAGCTTCGCCCAATCTCGGAATCGCCCGCGTCGTGGGTGCTGAGCCCGATCCAGCGCAGCCACCGCCGCCGCTTCCCCTCGACATGGACCAGGTCGGCTTCCATGTCCCAATGCACGGCGGCCAGCCTGGCGGCGTCGCGTTCGTCGAACGCGTCCACGTCCAGGTAGACGTCGTGCTCCGGGCGGTGGCAGCGGAACGTCCACGGCGCCCGCCTCACGGGACGTTCGCGGATGCGCGCCGCCGCGAGTTCTTCGAATGCTTCCATGCGAGGCTGTTCTCCTGCGCTCGGTCCGTCGGGAGTGTAGCGCCACCCGCGCCTGCTGTCGCTTCGGCGATGCCCGCCGCTCCCTCTCGCCGACGCTTGCTGCGCGAACTGGAGAACGCCTTGGTGCCGCACGGGTTCCGCTCCAGCTTCCGGAACTGGGCCGCCGAGTGCACGGAGGCGCCCCGCGAGGTCTGCGAGTTCGCCCTCGCCCACGTCAACAGCAGCCGCGTCGAGGCCGCCTACCGCCGTAGCGACCTGTTCGAACGCCGCAGGACGCTCATGCAGCAATGGGCCGACTACATCGCCGACCCTACGTCAGACCCAGCCGGTTAGCGGAAGTCGGGACCAGGTGCGCCCGGTCCGGATAATGGCGTCGGTCGGGCCCTCCCCCGAGGGGGAGGGCCGTCCCGTGTTACAAGAGCGTTGCGTTGACCACGTAGGCCGCCCCGAGGGCGACCACGACCATGCCGACCAGCTTGATGGCGCGCCACCAGTCCTGATCGACCTTGAGCCCGCTCGGCAGTACTTCATGTCGTTTCAACATGGTTTCCTCCTTAAAGCCAGCCCAGACTTTCGGCGACCTTCAAGGCCCCGAGTCCGGCCACGAACAAGGCCAGTACAAACTTCGCATCGTCCGTCACGGTGCCGTGCCGCTGCCTGCGGGCTTCGGCGTCCAGCTTCTTCGCTTCGGCTTCCAGCTTCGTCGTCTCGGGTGAGAGTTTCCTCGCTTCCGCCTCCAGTTTAGCCGCTTGGGCGTTGAGTTTCCTCAACTCCGTGGCCCTCCGCTCCGTATCCGATTCCATCGGCATTCCTCCTGTGGATTCCCGCCGGGGAACCGCTTCCCCCGCTGGGATTCGATTCCCAGCGGGAGGATGGGCCGTGGTCAGCCCGGGTTTGACAAGCCGCACGAAGCGGCAACCACTACTCACGCTGCCTTGAGACAGCCAAGCCGGGGATCCCGGCAAGTAAGTGAGGCGATCGTAGCCCGTGCATTCGGCCCTTGCGAGCAATAAACCCTTAGCATTCCGCTAAAGGCCTCGGTCAGACCTCCTAGCATTGTCCTCAGCCACGGAGGCCGCACCCGTGGTGGTGTCGTCATGTTGATTCCCGATGGTTGCCTGACATCGGCTCCAGGGCGCACACCCGGGCGCTCTGTCGTGAATATCACGGTGATTCCCTCCAGAACTCCGGTTTCATGCATGTGAGAGCGCGTTACAGCGCCGGTCCGGCCCAATCCTGGTCTCGATCTCGTCGATTTCCGACACATCGACGAGTGCGCACACCGGCTCTGCCACCCGAAAGCAGCGCCCCAGCAGGTAATCGTCAAGGAGGTGTTCGTCGTCCACCAGACACTTCTATTGGACGACACCTTTTTCGACCGCGCCCCGCGGCCGCGCCAGGCGGCCGGGGGCGGGCGTAATCAGCTCAGTTGTGATGGGCGATCCGTTGCCTCGATTCGCTCGAGTCATCCGGAGCCACAGCTAGGCTGCGAGTTGCCCATGACGCCATTTGCGCTTGCCGTCCAAATGCGGCGGCTGCGGCGCGTCGTCGCCGACATTGGCCGCGAGCCCGGTTTCGGCGCGACGACGGTCGATTCCAGCGGTTGAGATTCCGCAACAAGCAGGGGAGTGAGATGGCTCCCAAGCATTCGTGAGTCGTCGCGCCACGGCTGTAGCGGCCCTGCAACGGGATGTCACCCGTCGCCCGCGCGGCTCCAAGAGTCCGCGCAGCAGCCGCCTGGCCGTGTGTGTGATTAAGCCCCCATCCGATGCGATGTGGCCCATCGTGCCTTTCTCGGTGCGTCTGCCCGAATCTGCAGCGCCATTACGGCACTGCGGCACTGGGTTCCTTTCGGCGCCCTCGTAAGGTCGGCTCGTGCCGACCACCAGCTGCTAATCGCAGCAAGGTACGGGGCGGACTCTAGCACCGCGTCACGAAAGCCGCACTACAAAAATCCTTAGTGAATCCCTTGCCGCCACTGACCTGGAGCCCGCTTTTGCCCCCTGTCACTACACCCATCCTGCCGCAGTCTTCGAAATCGATGACATGCCCGCTGCCCGGTGCAGCAACGCCGGTAGTGACAGGGGGCTTGCGCAGTCACCGATCGTTACGCTTATGCGGCGTCCGAGAGCCGTTTCCCCGATCGCCAGAAGACTCATTGTCATCGCATCCGAACGCCACGTGGCCAGCCCCGCCAAAGGCGGGGCTGGCGGGGGGGGGCCCCCCCCCCCCCCCGCCGGGGGGGGCAGCGATATAAGTTTTGGAGGGGGGGCGCCCCGGGGGGGGATTATCCCGC
>JAPPHD010000138.1:0-3554 GCA_028821125.1 Gammaproteobacteria bacterium | reverse complement strand
TGGCGCCCCCCCCTCCCCCGCCCTTGGGGGGGCGCCCCCCCCCGCTCCCCCCCCCCCCCCCCCCCCCATTTCCCCCCCCCCCCCCCCCCCCCGGCCCCCCCCCCCCCCCGGGGGGGGGGGCCGGGCTGCGCAAGCGCAGCCCCGCGTAGGTGGCCAGTCAGATCTTCTGAGTTCCGGGTCTCGCGCCGGGTGTCCTATGAACGGCAGGGGATTTCGGTGTCGGGAGGAGTGGGCGTTCCTGCGGTCGGGCCCTATCCGCCTGCGGCGGACCGAGCCCCGCGGGGCGGGTCTCGGCCCACAAGGGGTAACGGTCCCTAACGCCTGCGCGCTCCGCTTGCCGATGCCGCATCGCCCGCAGAAAACTCTCTGCAATCGTGCAAGCTCGCCCGCCTTTGGTGCCCTGACCATCGCCAGGCTCGCTTGAGCGGAGTGCGGCTCGACACCTGATTCTTCCTGCTTCGCGTAACCGGCAGCATCTTCAAACTCTCCGGGCACCGGATGGACTCCCTTTCGATCGCGGCTCGCCGCCCTGCCCCCCGGCGTCCCGTCCGTCGACACCGGCCCAGCGTGGCACACGGGCTCGACCGGTCAACCCGGAGGGTTCGTCGCGGGCTCCGACCTCGCTGGCGCGAGGTGACCGGCCTGCGCGCGCGTGCCGCCTCCCGGGCACCGACGCACTCCGCGTCGCAACCGGAGACCACCATGAACCTCGATCACATGCTCGCCCAGTTGCGCGGCACCCTCCCGGCGGATGTCCCGCATCCCGAATCCTTCACCCACGCGCCCCCGACATGCGTCCAGCGGGGCTGCCGAAAACCCGCCCATGTCAAGAAGAACGGCGAGTACGCGCGGTCTTGCCTCGGGTGCCTGGACAGGCGGGCGCGTAGTTGCCGTCGGCGCAGGCGCGCACTGGTCGCACAAGGCGGGTGTCGGCGGTGCGCTTATCGTCCGAGATTGGCGGGCGATTTCCTCTGCGCGCGATGCCGCGAGGACCGGGACGTTGAGCGCGCGCAGAAGCGCCAGGACGCCATCGACGCGGCCGCCATCGACGAGTTCGCAGCCAAGCCCGAGAAGTCGCACCGCGCGAGCAACCTCGACCGCGGAATCAGTGCGTGGAACGGTAGGCCGGCGCCGGAGGCGACTGCGGCGTACTGGTCACCGCTGCCAGACCCCGCTCCGAAACAGAGCGAGACATGGCGATGGTCGCTCATGAACGGGAAGCTGCACCACCGATACTGATCCCAACTTCCCTGCCGGGGTGCGCAACCGTCCGCGATCGCGCGCCCCGGCACTTCAATCACAACAAACAAGATGAAGCCCATGAACGACAATCCCGAAAACCAACAGCCGCCGGAATCCATCGAGGAGCAGATCGAACGCCTCGAGATCAGGAAACTCCGGGCGGAGACCCAGCTCATCGAGGCCGGCATGCGCCACGACCGCTACCGTCTCGTGCTTGACATCGTCAAGTGGTCCGCGATCACCGCGGCCGTGGTGCTCGCCACCATCGCCGCCAAACACGTCGGTATGATCTGATCTGAGGCCGCCTTCGTCGGGGCGCGCGACCTCGCCATTGCGCGCCCCGGCCACCCATTCAGGCCAAGTAAGCTCGACATACATCCAGCCGTCCATGCCCAAGTTCGCTGGAAATCTGGATGCGCGCCGCCGTGTCCATGCGCCGCTTTTCGCCCTTCAGCGTGTGCCGCGGCGGGCCGCCGGCCGCTGGCGCCTTCCACCCGGTTATCTCCTCGTACCTGTCGAGAGCGAACGCATGGCGCAGCCCATGATTGCGGTCCAGGCCCGCCTTGCGCGTCTGGTCCTCGTACACCTTCTTCTGTTCCGCGTAGTTGCGGTGCTTCGGGATCATCGCACCGCCACGCACCAGGCGGCGCGCCTCGTCGAGCAGCTTCCGCTGGCTGTCCTTCATGATCGGCACGTCCCGCGCCCGGCCGCCCTTGGCCGTGGACGCTTTGACGACGATCCGGTCGCCCCGGTCCGCCCAGGTCGGCCGGAACTTGATCGCCTCCTCGCGCCGCAGGCCAAACGCCGCCTGCAGGCGCAACGCCATCTTCACATGCGCATCGGTCACCCGTTCGAGCTTGTCTCCATCCAGGTCGCGGCGCTTCGTGCCGTCGGAGACGTGGCTGCGCTGGCCGATCCCGTACTCGGCATTGGGCTTGACGATGTTTGGCTTGCCGACCTCCTTCGCCCACCAGCGCAGGTGCGCCATGCGGTTCATCATGGTGGCATCCGCCAGCCCCCGGTCGAACCAGTCGCGCACCAGCGCCTCGATGTGCTTGCCCTTGAGGTTCCTGGCGCGCAGTCCCGGGTAGCCCCGCTCGTGCAGCGTATTGGCCATCTGGGCGAGTGCGTACGAGCGTTCCCGCCGGGTGCCGTGTGAGCCGTCGCGCTTGCCCTGCTGGAGTTGCCAGAGATCGTAGTTCAGCTTGCGCATGGCGCAGCCTTATAGAGGCATGTCCAGCATCGCCCGCAAGATCGCCGCCGGTGGTGATTGTTGGATCGGTGATGGGTTGGGAGTCTCTCCACGCCGGCCTCCTGGAAATCGACGTGCCGCATTCCCCGCATCGCAGCGGGGGCCTCCTCCCGTTGGTTTGCAGCCTATTCGATCCCGGCAGCCGCCGTCCACGACTGCGTGTTTACCACCCTGCGCAACGACACGGGAGTCCACAATCCGACTTAGCAGCGCGATAAACGACCTGGTTGTAACGGTGAAGCGGCGGAGTTCGCCGGAATCTGCGCGGATCGGGGCCGCGTTCTGTGCGGTAAGTTCTAATGGACGATCCGGGCTGCCTCATGGCAGTTCCGGACCCGCCGGGTGCTACGGCACCACTGGCGTAAGCCCAAAGACGCGTTTCCTATGCCGAACATTGCGGCAGTCGCGAGATGCCTTTCGGCAGTCCTTCGCGACCTTTAAGGCTTCTGACCGGACTTCGCTAGCGTTACCACGGTGGATTCCCGTGAGCCCATGCGATGCCTCGCGCCACGGCCTTCGATTGCTGCGCGCCGGACCCGTCGTCCTGGCGCGTTGCGGCGTCAAGCCGCACAGCCTCCGCCAGCCGTTCTGATCTGCCGCCGCGACTTGCCTCGCGTGCGGCGAATCCCTCGACCGCTCACCCGGTGCGTCGTCCGGGCCGCGACAAGTCGCGGTGTCGGTCTAAAAAATGTACGAGCAACCGCCCATACCAGGCCACGTAAGGTGTAGCGAAAACCGCACGCATTATACCTCAATCCTGAGCCGCGCCTGCCACCGGATGCCCGCCAGCCCCTTGCCGCACAAGGGTCCGTGCGCCCCGTCACTACCGGATTTCCGCCACGTCGGATCCCCCCGCCGAACAGGGCGGGACGTCCTGTGACAGGTCCAACGGTGCGGTAGTGACGGGCGCGGTGACGCTTGTCAAGCCGTTCTCCCCTCGGGAATTATATCTTTGTCTCCACACACCACATAGCCGCTGTGTAAACAGGGAATTACATCTTTAACTCCACCCGGTAGTTGCATAAATGGTTTGCCCAAATGCGATGAAACCCTTGTTTCG
>JAPPHD010000087.1 GCA_028821125.1 Gammaproteobacteria bacterium | reverse complement strand
ACTACATCAATGGCGCCGTGGTCAAACTGGCGCGGGAACATGGCATTGCGGTGCCTGTCAACGAGGCCCTTCTCGCCCTGGTGCACGGCATACAGCATCGGTATCCCGGCTGATGGGCGCGGCGCGGAACATGGAATTCAAGTCGGCGGCTTTCCGGATGCCGGAGTTGTCCCGGGTCGCCGCGGCACTGCGATCCGGACTTGGGCAGCACTATGCCTCGGTCGACGTTGCGTTGGTGGAATGTCCGGATCTGAAAAAGCTCGGTGCAGCCGCGAGCGGCCTGTGCGGGTCCACGAGGCTGATCGAATTCGGCGGTGAACCCTGCGCGCACAATCCGGCGTTTCGCGGCACGGGCATCGACGTCGACGAGGTGCTGAGAGCCTGCGGGGTGCCCGGTGCCAGCGTCTTCGGCGCGGGAATGGCCGATACGGCGGTCAACAACGGACATTGCGGCGAGCTGATTCCAAACATGCTGGAGGGCGGGCGCAATCTCAGCCGGGTGGCGCGTGTCGGGCCGGAGCGTGAGTGCATCGTGGAACCGTATCCGTCCCCCGTTTGCGGTCCGATCGCGAACCTGTTCGTCAGTGAGGGCCAAAACGGCGAGGTCGTTCGCATCGATGTCAGAACGCGCACCGGCGAACAGCCATCCCTGCCGCAGGCCATCCGCGACAGCCTGCGCCCCATCGCGGACAGCCACGGCCACCTCGGCATGGGTGGTTTGTTCCAGGTGCTGAGCGGCAGGGTGCGGTCACATGTCATGCCGGACTACGGCTGCATCGGCTTCGACTACTACGATACGGGCCGGGAACGCGTGGTGCGGGACTTTCTGCAGTTCTACGAGCATATGGGTCCTGACCTGCTGTGTTTTTCCACGCTCTGGACCGGAGACCCGACCGGTGGAGACCTGCATCTCAGGCCGTCCGGCGAGCACACGCACTTTTTCCATGTCGATGATGCGGCGCAGCAGGGCGGGCACTACCATGGCGACATCACGCCCGGGGAAGTGCACTACCTCGGTTTCTTCAACCTTGCGGAACGGATTCTCAGGTTTGGCGACATCTATGAGGAGCTTGGTTCAAGTCCCTGACGGGCACCTGATCGGCTCGCTTGTCCGGCCGCTGGCAGGTGCCCTCCCGGCACGGGTGGCGTTTTCGGTTCGACGATCGGGAATCGTCTGATGCCGGGCGGGGATAGGGCAGGAACAGCGCGGTCGGAGAGCCGCGAATGATCGAATTCGCCGTGTTTGGAGCCGGTAGAATCGGCACAGTGCATGCCGTGAACCTGCATCAGCATCCCGATGCGCGAGTGCGCTATGTCGTCGATGTGGATGCTGGATCCGCGGTGGATCTTGCCGCACGCTGCGGCGCACGCGTTGTTTCCGCCACGGATGCCCTGGCGGACAGGGATGTGGCTGCGGTTGTCATCGCGACATCGACCGATACGCACACCGGCCTGATCGGCCTGGCGGCGGCGGCGGGCAAAGCCATCTTCTGTGAAAAACCGATCGATCTGGACATAGAACGAGCCCGCGCAGCCCTCGATGCGGTCAATCGGCACGGCGTGCGGTTGGCGATCGGATTCAATCGCCGCCACGACCCGTCATTCCGGGAAATCAAGGATCAGGTGGCCGCCGGTGCTGTCGGGTCGGTCGAGTACGTGGGCATAACGAGCCGCGACCCCACACCGCCGCCGGCAGAATATATCGCGCGGTCGGGCGGCATGTTCCGGGACATGACGATCCATGATTTCGACATGGCGCGCTGGCTGCTCGGAGAAGAACCCGTCGTCGTATTCGCCACGGGCAGCGTGCTGTTCGACCGGAGTATCGGCGAGGCCGGCGACGTCGACAGCGCTGTCGCACTGCTGAAAACTCGAAGCGGCAAGCTCTGCTCCATCAGCAACTCGCGACGCTCCAGCCATGGCTACGATCAGCGCATCGAAGTGTTCGGATCGTCGGGTATGCTGCAGGCGGGAAACGAGGTGGCGCCAGGCGTCGGGACAGCCGCTTCGTCCGGTTCCGACGGCGACGTCGTCGTGCCTTTTTTCCTGCAACGCTACAAGGACGCCTACCGGATACAGATCGACCGGTTCCTGAGGCGACTGAAGGGCGAATCGGTGGATCTGGCCGATGGTGTCGACGGCCTGAAAGCGCTGATTCTGGCCAATTGCGCGCAGAACTCCCTGACCGGCGGCCAGCCGATGGCCGTCGATCCATAGCGCTGGATGGATCCGTCGAGCCAATAACGATTTTGCCAAAACATTCTTTGCGACTCGGCTGACGGAGGATCTCGAACCGCTCCGGCATGCAATCAGGCTGGAACTCGGCGAACGGATCGAGCCGCTGCCGACCGAGATAATGGAAGCGACGAACACTACGAGAGACTGTTTGATTCAGGACAAGCGTTAGATCGCCCGTTGTTGGGAGTTCGTGCCGATCGGCGAGGAGCAATGAAACGAAAAGGCGGCTCGTGATAGAGTCGATGCGCAATCGGGAATCGCGAATGCCGTCAGCATCTCCATCACGGAAACTGAAGTCGCAACGCGTCACGTTACGCGAGATTGCCGATGCCGCCGGGGTTTCCATCGCAACGGTTTCCTACGTCCTCAATGGCCGGGGCGCAATCAGCGCGGACACCCGGCAACGAATACGCAAGGTCGTAAAAAAGCTGGGGTATCGGCAGAACCAGGCCGCTCGGGCGATGAAAACCGGCCGCACGGCGATCATCGGCCTGGTGTTTCCCAACATCGAGAATCCGTTTTTCTCATCGCTCGCGCGTTCGATCCTGAATGAGGCGGAAGTCAACGGCTACCAGACGTTTCTGGTGGACACGGAAGGGTCGCATGACCGGGAGCGCAAGGTTGTCGCCGGTTTGCTCGAGCATGGCGTTGACGGAATCGTCTGGTTTCCCGTTGACGACCATGACACTCTCGCGGGGGCCGGTGTCGATGTTCCGGTCGTCGTACTGGATCGCGAACTGTCCGGCCAGGACCTGGTGCAGGCGGAATACTACGCTGGCGGGAAGGCTGCGGCCGACTACCTGACCGCGCTCGGTCACAGACGATTCGGACTGATCGAGGGTCCGCAGGACGTGGGAAACGCGCGCGAACGGAGCCGGGGATTCGTCGACGCGCTCGGCGACGAATCGATGCTCGCATGGCGTACCGAACATGCCTACTCGATGCACCTGTCGGCTGAGGCATGCGGCCGCCTGCTTGCAAGGGACGCCACGGCGGTAGCGTGCGGAAACGACCTGATCGCAATCGGAGTGCTGTCGACGCTGGCGTCAGGGGGCGTATCCGTTCCCGACGATGTCTCCGTCGTGGGTTTCGACGACATTTCGTTTGCGAGCATGATCAGCCCGACGCTCACGACGGTTCGCATGCCCTTCGAAGCAATGGGGCGCCAGGCGGTACGCCTGCTCCTGCGAAGATTGGCTGAGGAAAAGGAGGGGCCAAGGAGCCGGATCACGCTGGGCGTTGAGCTGGTCGAGCGGTCCTCAACCGCCGCGCCGAAAGCGGTCTGACGGCCGAGTCGCTGTCGACCTGAAGCCGGCCGGGATGGCACGGTGATTAAACGTATAACTTCCAGTCCGTTTGCTGACACGCCAACGGCTGTTGTTTTCCGGATTTCCAATGCCTGTGAACGCTTGCCCGGCGCCTGCGGTCGATGCGTTCAGCATTCGATCACTGGATTTGATACTTGTCCCGGACGGCTGATTCCATATCGCATGTCGATGGAAAATCGGCGGAAATTCGAGCCGGTGGCGGGGTGCTGTCCCAGTTTCCCGAGTGGACCGGGCAGGCTGCCCGGGCTGACCGTGACCATTGAACGGGCCCATCCAAACTGCTATCTTCGGGAGTGAAACATTTAACTATAGTTGTGGATTACGGTGGCCAGCCCATCTTCCAATGCCGGTGACGCACATAGCGAAGTCATCCTGCGCAAACGCCGTGGGACGGCGTCTCGTCGCCTTCAGGAGGCTGGATTGATGCGTCGTGTCCAGGCAGGGCGAACTACCGTGTTCTGGATCTGGGCCGCCAGTTCACTGGCGCTATTCGGCCCTGCGCTGGTTGGTGGTCTTGGGAGCGTAATCGCCTTGCTTGCGGTTACGCTGGCTTTTGCCGCAATGACCAGCGTGACACTACGAGCCACGGTAGAGATCGACTCTGAAAACCGGCTCACCATCCGGTATCTCATCTACTCGTTCTCGGACGAACTGGAAAACATCCGAGCTGGCGCAACACCCAAATTCGACTTTCGGCGTGACGACAACCTCGGTGTCAAGAGGCTTTATCGGGGAACGCGCCTACCCTGCTTCAACGTGGGCTGGTTTGTACTGCGCAACGGTGGAGTCGCCTTCGTCTGTGTAAGCCGCAAACGAAGAGCCCGAGCGCTCGTAACACGCGATGGTTGTTACATTCTCGTCGACCCCCGAATTGCACGCTGGATTCAGGCAGTCGCCACGGGGGTTGCTCTCGGAAGCGTCGAGGGGGCGGCAAAGGGCTTGCCGGGCGGAAGGTCGCCGTAGTTTCGGCCAGCTTCCGGCGTTCAGAGAACCGAATCGAAACACTCGCAAACAGGGTCGACTAATCTGCTACCCTTGCCAGGCGAGCGGAAGGATTCGTGCTTTGACAAGTTCCACCGAGGCAATGCCGGCGGCGCAAAGCGTTCTTCAGCCGACAGACCGGAATTCCCCACTCGGGTGCTGAATTGAAACTCGCACTCATCGGCACCGGGGTCATGGGCAAGGCGCACGCCATCGCGTTACGCTCCGTTGCGACCGTGTTTCCCGATGTACCCGCGCCGGTCCGTGAGATTCTGGCAGATGTGGACAGCTCGCGGGCCGAACAGCGTGCGGCGGCCTGGGGTTTTCGCCATGCTACCGACGACTGGCATTCCGCCTGCCTGGCGCCGGAAGTCGATGTCGTGGACATCTGTACGCCGAATCATCTGCACAGGAAGATGGCGCTGGCGGCCATCGCGGCCGGCAAGCACGTCTACTGCGAGAAACCGCTGGGACTCGACGGCGCCGAGGCCGCGTCGCTGGTTCTGGCGGCCAGGGAAGCCGGTGTGAAAACGGCAGTCGGATTCAACTATGCCTGCAACCCGATGATGCGCCTGGCGCGATCGATCCTCCGGTCGGGCGAACTGGGCGAGCCGGTCAACTTTCGCGGTAGCTTCCAGGAAGACTACCTCAGCGATCCAAGGGCGCCGTTCGGCTGGCGATGTGCGCGAAGCACCGCCGGCAGCGGCGCGCTCAGCGATCTGGGTTCGCACCTGATTCACCTGGCACACTTCCTGGTCGGCCGCCTGGAGCGCGTGTACGGAAACCTGACCACCGTGTACGGGCAAAGGCCGGACCCGAACGGCAGCGGGTGGCGTGAGGTCGAGAACGAAGACATGGCACAGGTGCTGCTGCGTTTCGAATCGGGCATGCCGGGCACCCTCGAGATCAGCAGGGTTGCCACGGGCAGGAAATGCGGATTGTCGTTCAGCCTGACGGCAAGCCGCGGGTCGCTCGAGTTCGACCAGGAACGCATGAACGAACTGCGCGTTTACCGGACGGCCGACCGCTCCGGCCAGGCCGGATTCCAGACGATCCTTGCCGGGCCGGAACACGCCGATTACGGAAACTTATGCCCGGCTCCCGGTCACGGCCTCGGCGTCAACGACCTGAAAGTGATCGAGTTGAGAAACGTGCTGGCGGGCATTGCCCACGGCCGGGCAATCGAAACGGATTTCGAGGCGGGGTGGCGTGTTCAGGCGGTCATCGACGCCATCGAGGAGTCCGACAGGAACCGGTGCTGGACATCGCCGGCTCCAACGCCGCTATCGCCGGTGCCGGCGACAGGGGATGGGCAGAAAACGGCAAACCGATCGGGGGGACAATGACCTTACACATCACGGAGAATCGAGACGGATTCGCAGGCGGCCAGACAACCATCACCCGTTACGACGACGAAGAGGACAACACGGGTATCGCGCTTGCCGTCATGAAACTGGCCGAGGGCGAGTCTGTTGCGCTGGTAGTCGAGTGCGAAACCGCCTGGCTGCTCATGCGCGGCAAGGTGCATGGCACAGCCGGTGGTCTGGAGTTCGCCTTCGAGCGCACGTCGTTGTTCGATGAATCGTCGAGCTGCATTCACGTATCGGCGAACACCGCCGTCGACATGCACTGTACCGCCGACACCGAGTTCACCGTCTACCGTTGCGACAACTACCGCGAGTTCGAGACGCGCATCTACCGCCCCGAGGACGTTGCCAACGAGCCGCGCGGCAAGGGCCAGGTAAACGACCGCTGCCTGCGCTTCGTGCGCACGATATTCGACGGGTCGAACGCACCGGCCGAAGCGGAACTGGTGCTCGGAGAAGTCGTCACCTTTCAGGGCGGCTGGTCGAGCTATCCCCCCCATCACCACCCCCAGCCGGAGATCTATCACTACCGTTTCACCGAACCCCAGGGCTACGGGCACGCGGAACTCGGCGAGGCGGTCCTGAAAGTCAGGAACTACGACACGGTCAAGATTCTCGACGAAAAGGATCACGCGCAGTGCGCGGCCCCGGGTTATGGCATGTACTACTCGTGGGTCATCCGGCATCTTCCGGACAACCCCTACACGGTGCCGGAGTTCACCGAGGAACATGCCTGGATTATGAATCCGGAAAATACCTTCTGGGACCCGGACAGGCAGTAATCGCAGCGCGCACTACAGGTTCCCGTGGTGGCGCCTCAAACTGGAAAGACGACGGCCGCATAGCCGCGCCTATGGTGGAGGGAGCATGTGCGGGCAAAAGGGCAAAAGGGCAAAAGGGCAAAACACGAGCGAGGGCGCGGCCAGGGCAGTTTGTGACGCGGGCAAAGGCCGGCATGCGCAAGAAAATTGAGCGAAATCAGACGACATTCGTCAGCGTGACAAGCGGCTTGGTGCGATATGCGGGCTAGAAGCCTGGACGTCATCTGCCTGGGCCGCGCGGCAGTCGACCTGTACGGGCAACAGGTGGGCGGACGGCTGGAAGACATGCAGAGTTTCGCGAAGTATCTGGGCGGCTCATCGGGCAATCTCGCCGCCGGCCTGGCGCGGCTGGGCGTTCGCTCATCCATGCTGACCCGGGTCGGCGACGAACAGATGGGCCGGTTCGTTCGTGAAACGCTGGCTTCGGAAGGCGTGGACGTGAGCCACGTGGTTACCGACCCGAGGCGCCTGACCGCTCTCGTCATCCTCGGCATCAGCGGCCGGGATTCGTTCCCGCACATCTTTTACCGCGAGAATTGCGCCGATCTCGCCATAGAGCCTGGCGATTTCGATGAGGACTACATCGCCTCGAGCCGGTCACTGGCCATCACGGGCACGCACCTGTCGACGGCGCAGAGCAGGAAGGTGGTGTCGCGGGCGGTTCGTTTCGCGAATAGCAACGACGTAAGCGTGGTGCTGGACATCGACTATCGGCCGGTTCTCTGGGGACTGGTCGCGCCGGGAAGCGGCGAGAAGCGGTTCGTGGCCTCGGATGCGGCGACAACGGCGATCAGGGAGTTGCTGCCCGACTGCGACCTGATCGTGGGCACGGAAGAGGAAATCCGCATTGCCGGCGGGGCGGACGCCACCATCGATTCCCTGCGCACCATTCGCGAGCGATCGGCAGCCGCCATCGTCGTCAAGCGGGGGGCGATCGGTTGCAGCGTTTTCGACGGCGCCATTCCCGCCGACATCGATTCGGGAATTTCGGCTGCAGGCGTGGAAGTCGCTGTATTCAACACACTGGGAGCCGGCGATGCCTTCCTGAGCGGCTTCCTCCTTGGCTGGCTCGATGGCGCCGACTGGCGCGAATGCGGCGCGCTCGGCAATGCCTGCGGGGCCCTGGTGGTATCGCGCCACGGGTGCACGCCCGCCATGCCGACCAAGGCGGAACTGGAGAACTATGTTTCCCGGGCGGCCGGGATTCGCCGGCCCGACCGGGACAGCGAACTCGCCTGGCTGCACCGGGTGAGCGTGCGCGCAAAACCGCCGCGGGAGATGTTCGTCTTCGCATTCGACCAGCGCAGGCGCATGGAGGATCTCGCCTTCGAGTTCGAGTCGACCGATGCCGACATCCGGCGTTTCAAGTCGATCGTCGGTCAGGCGGTGGAGCGATTGGGCAAGAGCGACACCGGTAACGCTGGCCTGGGCGTCGTTGTCGATGAGCGCTACGGCGAGGCCGTGCTGTCACGAATGACCAATGCCGGTTGGTGGGTCGGGCGGCCGGTGGAAATACCCGGTTCGCGGCCGGTTCGCTTCGAGCCGCGGGACAACATGGGATTGCCCCTTGCAAGTTGGCCCAAATCGCATGTCGTCAAGTGCCTGGTTCAGTATCGTCCAGACGACCCGATGGAATTGCGGCTCAAGCAGGAACGGCTCGTTTGCCAACTGCACGCCGACTGTATCGATCTCGACCGGCAACTGCTTCTCGCGCTGGCCAGCCCCGCCGGCGGTGGTGCCGACGGCGACTCCGGGGTTGCGAATGCCATCCGGCGTTTCTACAACCTCGGCGTGTTCCCGGCCTGGTGGCAACTCGAAGCCCGGACCGCCGGCGCCTGGCGGGAACTCGGTGAGATTGTCCTGGAACGGGATCCGTACTGTAACGGCATCCTGGTTCCCGATGCGCCCGGCGGTAACCTGGCCGGGATATTTCGAGCCGCTGCCCCCAATCCGGTCTGCAAGGGCTTTGCCGCCGGCTGGAGCCTGTTCGAGGGCGTGGCGCGCCGCTGGTTTGCGGGCGAAGTGGATGACGGCGAGGCAGCCGGGAGCATCGCCGACAACTTCAGGCGCACAATCGGGATGTGGCGGGATGCGGCTGCCGAGGCATCGGGCGGGAGCGCCTCGAACGGGTTGAATGGGTAAGTGGGGGTTGATGTGTTCGAAAAAGTCAGGCTGACCATGGCCCAGGCACTGGTGCGCTATCTGCTGGCGCAGCGAACGGTGGTGGACGAACGCGAACAGGCGCTGTTTGCCGGCGTCTTCGCGATATTCGGTCACGGCAACGTCGCCGGTCTGGGGGAGGCCCTGGAGGCATCCCGGGACCGGTTGCCGGTACTTCGCGCGCACAACGAGCAGGCCATGGCGCACGCGGCAATCGCCTATGCGAAAACGATGCGGCGACGCAGGATGATGGCCTGCACGACTTCCGTCGGGCCGGGTGCCACCAACATGGTGACGGCGGCCGCCGTGGCGCACGTCAACCGGCTGCCGGTGCTGTTGCTGCCGGGCGATTCCTTCGCTTCACGGCTGCCGGACCCGGTGCTGCAGCAGGTCGAGGACTTCTCCGATCCCACCGTTACCGCCAATGACTGTTTCAAGCCCGTATCGCGCTACTGGGACCGGATCACGAGGCCGGAGCAACTGATGCAAAGCCTGCCCCAGGCGATCTCCGTGCTCACCGACCCCGTGGACTGCGGTCCGGTGACGCTTGCCCTGCCGCAAGATGTGCAGGCGGAGGCTTACGACTACCCCGTTTCCTTTTTCCGGCCGTCGCTGCACCGGCCGCTACGGCAACCGCCGGATGCCCGGCAGTTGCAGGCTGCCGTCGGGCTGATCGCCGGGGCAGAGCGGCCGCTCATCGTTGCCGGCGGGGGCGTTCACTATTCAGCGGCTTGCGCGGCTCTCGGTGATTTCGCGGAACGATTGCGCATTCCGGTAGCCGAGACCCAGGCGGGGAAGGGCGCCTTGCCCTGGGATCACCGCTGGAACGTCGGCGCAATGGGTGTGACCGGATCGACGGCGGCGAACGGGCTCGCGGACGGTGCCGATCTCATCATTGCCATCGGCACGCGCCTGCAGGACTTCACCACCGGGTCGGGGCTCCTGATCGGGCGCCCGGATTGCAGCCTGCTCGGCATCAACGTCGCCCGCCACGACCTGGCCAAGCGGTCGGCCGTAGCGCTGCAGTCGGACGCGCGGTGCGCACTGGAACTGCTCGACCAAAGCCTGGACGACACGAATCTTGTGCCCGATTGGGTTGAACGGACGCAGCGTCTTCGCAACGAATGGGCTACTGCCGTAACCGATGCGGTAACGAATCAGCCTGGCAACCTGCCGTCCGATGCCAACGTTCTCGGTGCGGTCAACCAGGCGTTCGCAGAAAACGCGGTGGTCGTCTGTGCTGCGGGCGGCCTTCCCGGCGAACTGCACAAGCTCTGGCGGGCCAGCGATCCGGACGCCTACCACGTTGAATACGGATACTCCTGCATGGGCTACGAGATAGCCGGTGGGCTGGGCGTGAAGCTGGCCAGGCCGGAAAGGGAGGTGGTCGTGCTGGTCGGCGACGGCAGTTACCTGATGCTGAACTCGGAAATCGCGACCTCGGTGGCCCTCGGCCGGAAACTGATTGTCGTGGTGCTCGACAACGGCGGATTCGGCTGTATCAACCGGTTGCAGGCATCCTGCGGCGGCGATGGCTACAACAATCTTCTCGACAGCAGCTATGCAACCCCGGATGCGGCCCCGGCCGTCGACTTCGCAGCACACGCCCGCTCGCTCGGGGCGCAGTCTGAAAAGGCTGATGGTATCGATGCCCTCCGCCCGGCGCTCGAGCGCGCCCGCGATGCCGAAACGACCTACGTTGTCGTGATCGACACCGACCCGATGGCGTCCACGGAAGCAGGCGGCGCCTGGTGGGACGTGCCCGTCGCCGAGGTTTCGGGCAGCGCCTCGGTGGGCGCGGCGTTCGAGGACTATCGGCGGAAACTGGGCGAGCGTTGAAGCACTCGTTCAATGCCTTCATCGGCGCGCCTCGCAACCCTATACCAAATTCACTCGATCACTGCTATTTTCGCAGTACATAGGAATTGGGGAGAACACAAGATGAAACCACGCAAGTCATCCGTCTTTTGCTCGACTTTGTATCGGATCCAGGCATGGTTTACCCGTGTGGCCGGAGTGGCGATTGGCCTGGCATTGTCGGGCACGGGTGTCGCCTATGCCGAGGACGGACAACCACAGCCTGGGATAGTTGAAGAGATCGTCGTCACTGCCAGCAAGCGTGAAGAACGCCTCATGGATGTCGCGCAGTCCATTCAGTATCTGTCAGGCGAGGAGCTGGAAGGCTCTGGCGTGCAGAATCTGGCTCAGATCGTGCAGCTGATTCCCGGCGTATCGCTGCCGACCGGCGTCGCGTCCACTCGCCGCTACAATGTCCGGGGTACCGGTGCCGTCAGGACCAATGACAGCGCCGTTGGCTTCTATATCGATGGCATGCCGCACTACATCGTCGATTTACCGTTTGGCCCAGACACCGAGGTCTTCGACCTGGAATCCATTCAGGTGCTGCGCGGGCCCCAGGGCACCCTATACGGCCAAGGCGCGCAGGGCGGCACAATATTGATCACCACTGCCCGGCCCGACCTTGAACAGTTTCGCGCACGCGTGCGCGCCGGCGTATCAAGCATGCGTAAAGGCGGCGAGGGCCATACTTACGATGCCAGCATCAGTGTGCCGCTGGTTGAAGGTAAGTTGGCGGCGAGCCTGACCGCCGGTGCCTCCCAGGATCCGGGCCTGGCCGAGGGCAGTGATTTACCGGGCAGTGATCTGGACGAAGACGATCGCTGGTATGCGCGCCTCAAGGTGCTGTGGGAGCCATCCGATGAACTGAGCGTCACCGGGCTCGTTCAGCACCGTGATCTTGACGAAAGTCAACACCGCGGCACCTATGCGAGCGTCGATCCGCCACTGCTGGGGAACACAGGCGGCATCGCGGGCGGCACGGATACCCAACTGGACCTGTTCGGCCTCAATATCGAGTGGGACGCCGGCTTCGCCACGCTGACCAGCAGCAGCAGCTATATGACCTATGAGTACTTGCATAGTAGTGGCTTTTCCTTCTTTGATCCCAACTTGGGCAACTTTCTCGTTAGCTACACCGCCGATCATGAGGACGTCAAAACGTTTAATCAGGAGGTGCGCCTGACTTCCAATGGCGACGGAGACTGGGACTGGATCACCGGCGTCAGTTACACCCGAGGCGAGCATCCGAACTCCAGCGTGATCAACTATCTGGAGCCACCGGCCTTTGCCGGGATGGCAAAGGATCAAGTCGCAACCGAGAGTACGCAAATGGCCTGGTTCGGTGAGGTCTCGCGTTCGTTCATGGATGGCTTGATCACGCCGCTGATCGGTTTGCGCTATTTCAATGACGACCGCGACAAAGAGATCGTCTCGACGTTCGAAGCGTATGGCTTCGTGTTTCCACTAGACAACGTTGACGAAGATGAGCGATTCAGTCTGGTCAGTCCCAGATTCAATCTGCGCATCACGCCGTCCGAAGAGACCATGTTCTTCCTGAATATCAGCCGCGGATTCCGCAGCGGCACGTTCAACGCACCGGGCGTTGTAGCGGCCGTGGCTGTGCTCGGCATACCTCTGGACGTGACGGTGCCCGAATCTACCGTTTGGAGTTATGAGGTGGGTGGCCGCTTCAGACTTTTCGATGACAGTCTGCTCATAGAGCCCAGCCTGTACCTGGCCGACTACGAGGACTATCAGTTTAGCGGTACACTCGCCGGTAGCGTCGTGCGAATCGGCATCGAAGAAGTCAAAGCCACCGGCGCCGAGCTGTTGCTGCAATGGAACACGCCGGTTGAAGGTTTATCGCTGTCCATGATCGGTTCGGCAAGCAGCACCAAGGTCGAGGCGATCGACGCCGCTGCCGATGCGTTGCTGCAGGGTCTCGAGGATGGTCATCAATTGCCGAATGTGCCGAAATGGGATTTTCGCATCGGTGTCGACTATGAGCGGCCGGTGATGGGCGACTGGACTGCGTTCGCCGGGGCCTCCTATTTTCGCCGTGGCGGCCAGTCAGACTTCAGCACACCGCTGGCCTCCCCCGTCGTTTCTGATTTGGGCCTGCGCCTTGCACTCGCCAACCAGAACTGGCGGGCAACCCTTTGGGGCAAGAACCTCACCGACGATAAAGGTC
>JAPPHD010000175.1 GCA_028821125.1 Gammaproteobacteria bacterium | reverse complement strand
CGAAGCAAGGTCGCAGCATAGCGGAATTGACCTAAAGTGAACAGTATTGGGGCTAGAGGTCCATGGGCCGCAGTAGCCTGGGCCAGTCCTCCATGGTGGCGGCCATTCGCTCGCCGATCTCGTCGACGGAAAACGGATTGTCCGTGGGGTCTCCCAGGGCGATGTCATCGACCCGCCAGGAGAGCAGCGATACCCGGTTGGCTCCGACAAAGAACTGCCGGCCGGTGACGTTGGCCGCCTCGTCGGTGCAGAGCCAGACCACGACGGGCGAGACTTTCTCCGGCGCCATCTGCTGTTCGACATCTTGCGGCATGATGTCTTCGGTGAGCCGCGACCAGGCGGCCGGGGCCAGGGTATTGACGGTGATGCCGTACTTGATGCCCTCCAGGGCCAGCACCCGGGTCAGCCCGGCGATGCCCGCCTTGGCGGCGCCGTAGTTGGTCTGGCCGAAATTGCCGATCAGGCCGGAGGTGGAACTGGTGTTGATCATGCGCCCGCCGGTGCCTTGTTCCAGCATCCGGTCCCAGGCTGCCTTTGCCACCAGGTACGTGCCGCGCAGGTGCACGTCCACCACCACATCCCACAGGTCGTTGGTCATGTTCTTGAAGGACTTGTCGCGCAGGATGCCGGCGTTGTTGATGCAGATGTCGATCTTGCCGAAGTTGTCGACGCAGGCCTGCACCATGCCCCTGGCGGCCGCCTCATCGGTTACCGAGCCGTAGTCGGCTACCGCCTGGCCGCCCGCTGCCCGGATCTCCGCGACGACGCTGTCGGCCATGGCGGAGGAACCGTCGCCGGAGCCGTCCCTGGCGCCGCCGAGGTCGTTGACCACAACGGCCGCGCCTTCCTCGGCGAGTAACAGGGCGTGCGTACGTCCGAGGCCCCCGCCCGCGCCGGTGACCAGCGCTACTTTTCCGTCAAGTCTGCCCATTGAATCTGCTCCTGATTGGGTTTTTGCGTGTGATGCGGGCGCGCCGGTTTCCCCCAGCGTCCACTGTGACCGGCCCGCCCGAGCCGCGCATTGTAGCCGGTAAACTGCGGACGGGGCGACGTTGCATCCCGACGCGAAGGCGGAAGACGAGTCGGGAATCGACCCGTCTGACCGACTGATCGGGAAAAGGAGCGGCATGCAAGCCGCTTGCCAGGGAAAGGAAATCAGTCCAGAAAGTCGATCTGGAAGAAATGCGCGTTCCGGTGGGCGACGATCTCCTTGAACTCGTCCGGGTCCTTGAACCGAGCCGTTGACCCGGCATCGGCCTTCAGCGCCACGACCAGGCGCGAAAGCCAGAATGCCAGCGCCGCATAGAGGAGGAACCCCGGAAAGAAGCCCTTCTCGAGGACGGTGAGCGGGCGAACCCTGTGGTAGGCGGTGACCAGCGCGGCTGCCCGCTCCGGGTCGAGAGCGCCGCCGGGATTGTTGCACCAGTCGTTTGCCGCCACCGCCAGGTCGTAGACGAGACAGCCGTGCGCGGCGTGATGGAAGTCCAGCACGCCGGTCAGCTCTGCACCGTCGAACAACACGTTGTCGCGGAACAGGTCGCCGTGCACGATGCCGGAGGGGAGTTCGCCCACATCCCGGCGGTCCAGCAGGCTGACGACCCGGTCGACGCAGTCGAAGACCAGCCGTTCGTCGGTGTAGGCCATGCGGCCGCGGATTGAAGCCGCGCGGTCTCTCAGCCAGCGCTGGTCGCGGGGATAGGGAGCGACCTCGAAAGCGGCGTTGGCGGTGGCCACGTGAAAGTCGGCAATCAGGCGACCGAGGGATTCGAGGTGCCCTGGCGTGGGGTCATCGATGTGCTCGCCGGAGAGTTTCGGCGCCAGCATGGCCTGTTTGCCCAGCCAGGTCTCGCAGGCTGCGCCCGCCCCGTTCCTCACCACCGGCGCAACCGGCAACCCGGCGGCGTGACAGAGATCGAGCAGGGGGACATAGCCGGAGCCGGAATAGGAGGGCTGTTCCAGGAGCGTGAGCACCCAGTCGCGCTCGACGCCGCCCTTGGCTGTGGTGACGAAATAGTTGCTGTTCTCGATGCCGAGGGAAGCCACGCGGCAACGGGTCGGTTCGCCCACATCGTAGCGCGCGAACAACTCGGCAAGGCTCCGTGCATCGAGCGGGGTAACGGCTCGCATCCCTGCTATACCTCTCGTTCGCGGATCGGGCAGTCGAATCTGTCAAGTTCGCACCCGTTCACCGGTGTCTCGTGGAGCTGGGTCATTGTCCGGTCAGAATTCGACGATCACCCAGGTTGGAAGCAGCGCGTCCGCCCTTTCAAGGTCTCCGAATCCGGCGGTCGGGTCGCGGGGCAGCAGATAATACGGCTTACCCCAGTTGGGCACGATCTTCACCATCCGCAGGTGACCGTTCTGCCGGTACTCGTAAATCGTGCGCTGTTCACCTGCAATGATGACAACATCAGGGCCCCGAAGTTCTTCCGGGGTGGGCGCGGTACGTTCCGGCGCCGCGGCCGCCGCGTGCCCCGATCCGAACAGCAACGCCATTGACAGGAGCACGCCCGGTGCTTTCGCTGCTATCGACGGCCGCAGTAGTTCGTTCATGAATAGGTTGGGCGAATCACTTGTAATCGGGCGAATGCCTCAATTATAAGTCGCATAGGTTATTCGGGCTCCGGGTGCGGGCCTTTTGGGGGAATGGTGGCAGAGGCGCAGGCTAACGACAAACCCTTGATTCTCGTGGATGGGTCGAACTACCTGTTCCGCGCGTTCCACGCCTTGCCGCCCCTGTCGACCACCGACGGTCACCCGACCGGGGCGGTACGGGGCGTCATCGCCATGCTGCGCAAGATGGCGGCGGATTACCCGGGCAGCCCGGTCGCCGTGGTTTTCGACCCCAAGGGCAAGACCTTCCGGGACGAACTCTTTCCGGAATACAAGGCCAACCGCCCGCCCATGCCGGACGAACTTCGCGTCCAGATCGAGCCGGTGCACGACATCATCCGCGCCATGGGCATGCCGCTGTTGATCGTGCCCGGCGTGGAAGCCGACGATGTCATCGGCACCCTGGCCCGGCAGGCGGCGGCCGTGGGGCGCACGACCGTCATCGCCACCAGCGACAAGGACATGGCGCAGCTCGTAGGCCCCCATGTGAGCCTGCTCGACACCATGAAAGGGAAAGAGACCGACAGCGACGGAGTGGTCGAGAAGTACGGCGTGCCGCCGGGGCTGATCATCGATTACCTGGCCCTGATGGGCGATGCGTCCGACAACATCCCGGGGGTGCCCAAGGTGGGCCCCAAGACCGCGGCCAAGTGGTTGAACGAGTACGGCTCGCTGGACGAGTTGATCGCCTGCGCGGACGAGGTCAAGGGCAAGGTCGGCGAGAACCTGCGGGCGAGCCTGGAACAGTTGCCGCTCTCGCGCACGCTGACCACCATCAAGTGCGATGTCGAGCTGGAGGTGGGGGCGGCCGATCTCGCCGCACCGGACGCTGACGAAGAGGCGTTGCTCGCGCTCTTCGAGCGGTACCAGTTCAAGACCTGGGCGGAACAGCTCGGGGGTGGCAGCCAGGCCAAAGCCGCCGAAATCGAGCGTGATTACGAGTGCGTGACCACGCCGGAGCGGCTGGCCGACTGGGTGCGGCGCCTCGAGGAAGCGGACCTGTTCGCCTTCGACACCGAAACCACCAGCATCGACTACATGCAGGCCGATCTGGTCGGATTCTCCTTCTCGGTACAGCCGGGAGAAGCCGCCTACGTACCCGTCGGCCACGCCTATGCGGGGGCGCCGGCACAGCTTTCGCTCACGGCCGTGCTCGATGCGCTGCGTCCCCTGCTCACCGATCCGGCGAAGGCCAAGGTGGGCCAGAACCTCAAGTACGACATGAGCGTGCTGGCCCGGGCCGGCATCGACCTGGCCGGCATCGCCTACGACACCATGCTGGAATCCTATGTGCTCAACAGCGTCGGCAGCCGGCACAACATGGACGACCTGGCAAGCAGGTACCTCGACGTTCAGACCACGCATTACGAGGATGTGGCGGGCAAGGGCGCCAAGCAGTTGAGCTTCGATCAGGTTCCCCTGGAGGCGGCTTCGGACTACGCCGCGGAAGATGCGGACATTACCCTGCGCCTGCACGGTACGCTGTGGCCGAAGCTCGAGGCGGAACCCACCCTGGAGCGGGTGTTCAGGGAAATCGAGTTGCCCCTGGTCAGCGTGCTCTCACGGGTGGAACGCAACGGCACGCTGATCGATGCGGGCCTGCTGGGCGAACACAGCCGCGAACTGGCGGAGCGGATGACGGAACTGCAGGCCGAGGCCTGGGAGCAGGGCGGCGGCCGGTTCAACCTGGACAGCCCCAAGCAGCTCCAGGAGGTGCTGTACGGCCGCCTCGACATGCCGGTATTGAAAAAGACCCCGAAGGGCCAGCCTTCCACGGCGGAGCCGGTGCTGCAGGACCTGGCCCGGGAGGGATACGAACTCCCGGAAACCATCATGAAATACCGGGGCCTGAACAAGCTGAAGTCGACCTATACCGACAAGCTGCCGCTGCAGATCGACCAGCGCACCGGACGGGTGCACACCTCCTATCACCAGGCGGTGGCGGCCACCGGCCGGCTCTCCTCCACGGACCCGAACCTGCAGAACATTCCCATTCGCACGGCGGAGGGGCGGCGAGTCCGGCAGGCGTTCGTCGCGCCCCCGGGCCGGCGCCTCGTGGCGGCGGACTACAGCCAGATCGAACTGAGGATCATGGCGCACCTGTCCGGCGATGCGGGGTTGAAGGCCGCATTCGCCGACAACCTCGACATCCACCGGGCCACGGCCGCGGAAGTGTTCGGAGCTACCCTGGAAGGCGTGACCGACGATCAGCGCCGCAGCGCCAAGGCGATCAACTTCGGGCTCATCTACGGCATGTCGGCCTTCGGACTCTCCCGGCAGCTAGGCGTTCCGCAGCCCGTGGCCCGGGATTACATCGACACCTATTTCGCGCGCTACCCGGGCGTGCACGACTACATGGAGCGCACCCGGGAACTCGCCCGCGGCCAGGGATACGTCGAAACGCTGTTCGGCCGCCGCCTCTACCTGCCGTCGATCAATGCCCGGGCGGTCATGCAACGCCAGGCCGCGGAGCGCACGGCCATCAATGCGCCCATGCAGGGCACGGCGGCGGACATCATCAAGCGCGCGATGATCAGCGTGGACCGCTGGCTCGCCGGGAACGGGCTGGATGCCCTGATGGTCATGCAGGTGCACGATGAACTGGTGTTCGAGGTGGACGAGAGCCAGGTGGAGCCGCTGGTCGAAGGCGTCCGCGAGCGCATGGCCGCCGCGGCGGAACTGGCGGTGCCCCTGGTGGTGGACTGCGGCGCCGGCGCCAACTGGGACGAGGCGCACTGATCAGTTTCGGTCGCCGATGGGGGCGAGGCGTGCATCCGCGGCCAGGGCATCGAGATTGCTGCCGTTCAGCGATTCCAGGAAGGCGATGAGGTCCTGCTTCTGTTCCGGGGTCAGGTCTAGAGCACGGATCCGCGGGTCGAGTCCCTCGTTCGGTACGCCGCCTGCGTCGTAGAAGTCGATCACTGCCGCGAGCGTGGAGAGCGAGCCGTCGTGCATGTAGGGCGCCGTCACGGCCACGTTTCTCAGGCTCGGCGTGCGGAATTTCCAGCGGTCCTGCGGCCGGCCGGTTGCCTCGTAGCGGCCGAGGTCGGAGAGCCGCGGCACGGGGATGTCGTCTTCCCGGTCGACGAATACGCCTGGGGCCAACTGCACGCGGCGGCCCGGTTCCATTGCCCGGTGGAATCCCAGCCCGGTGTTGTGGAAGTCGTCGTCGGTAAAGTGGGCATGGCCGTCCTGGATCTGGTGGCAGCCCGAACAACCCGCCTCGAGGAACAGGGCAAAGCCCCGTTTCGCCGACTCGGGCAAGGCATCGGCCTCACCGGCGAAAAACCAGCGGTCAAACGGTGAGTTGGCGGACAGCAGGGCCCGCTGGTATTCGGCAAGGGCACGGCCCAGGGTTTCCATGCCGATCCCTTCTCCGTAAAGCGCCTGGAACTCGGCATCGTAATCGCCGAGTTCCCGCAGTCGCCGAAGTACGGTGCCCACCGAGGGATTGCCCATCTCGTTCGCGGCGAGCAGTGGAGACCAGATCTGCTGTTCCAGGTTCTCCTCGCGACCGTCAAAGAACAGGGCTTCGCGGTAGGCCACGTTGTAGAGGGCCGGCGCGTTGCGCCTGGCCGAGCGGCCCTCGATGCCCACCGGCGTTCGCAGTTCGTTCTGCGTGAATCCCTGTTCCGGGACATGGCAGTTGGCGCAGGACAGCGTGTCGTTGAAGGAAAGGCGCCGGTCGAAGAACAGGCGCCGCCCGAGCTCGATGCCGGCGGCGGTTACGTTCTGTCGGGCGGCCATCGGTGGCAGCCCGAGGGGCGGGTCGGCGGCGAATGCGTGCAGTCGCGCCGAACTCGCCCCGAGGGCGCCGATGCGGCGGGAATCCGTTACGTAGTCGATGCTCTCGTAACCGCTACGCCCGTCGCCGCGTCCGACACGCTCGAGTTCGTCGGCCTGTGCAGCCGTCGGGAACCAGTGGAGAACAAGCAGGGGCAGCAGCGCACGGCAGCGGCGAGAGACGATCGCCGCAAGGAACCTCTCCCTGGTTCGAACGATAGAACAGGTCACTGCCACCGCCCAATCTTAGCGGTTCGGTCCGGCCCTGCCGACCGGTTGTCGGCCATGCATTTTCCCCGCGTTTGGGTTTAGCATAGGCGCCCCATTGGGAACCTGGTGGAGGCATGATGAAGAGACTACTCGCGGCGTTGTTCGTGACGTTCGGTTCGATCGTCTGGGCGCCGGTGCAGGCCGATGAGACCTGCATGTCGCCGTACATGGCGAAAATCGTCGGCCAGGAGGATTTCGTCTATATCTGGACGCTGGGCATGGAGGGCGTCGGCGACGAGCAGGACAAGCTGGTCACCGTTGACGTCAACCCGGACTCTCCCGCCTACGGGCAGGTGGTGGACAGCGTTTCCGTGGGCGGCCGGAACGAAGCCCACCATTCGGGGCTGACCGACGACCGCCTCCACCTGTGGGCGAGCGGGCTGGACACCAGCAGGATCTTCATCTTCGACGTTCACACCGACCCGGCGGCGCCGCGCCTGGTGAAAACCATCGACGATTTCGTCGCGAAGAGCGGCGGCGTGGTCGGGCCCCATACGAGCTACGCGCTGCCCGGGCGCATGATGATCACGGGCCTGTCTAACAACCGCGACCACGGCGGTCGCACGGGCATCGTCGAATACACCAACGACGGCGATTACGTCGCCACCCACTGGATGCCGACCGACGACAACCTGCAGGGCGCCGACAAGTCCGGCAACTTCGCCGACGGCTACGGCTACGACGTGCGCGTGCTGCCGCGGCGCAACGTGCTGGTCACCTCGTCGTTCACCGGCTGGAACAACTACATGATGAACCTGGGCCGGATGATGGCCGATGCCGAAGCCATGAAGCGCTTCGGCAATACCGTGATCGTCTGGGACCTGCACGCCCGCAAGCCGAAGAAGATTCTCGACGTGCCCGGCGCACCGCTGGAGATCCGCTGCGCCTGGGGTTCGCGCAGCAACTACTGCTTCACCTCCACGGCGCTTACTTCCAAGATCTGGCTGATCCACGAAGACGCGGCCGGCGAGTGGCATGCGAAAGACGTGGCGGACATCGGCGATGCCGCGAAGATCCCGCTGCCGGTGGACATCTCCATTTCCGCGGACGACTCCCTGCTGTGGGTCAATACCTGGAACGACGGCAAGACCCGGCTGTTCGACATCTCCGATCCCCATGCGCCGACTCAGATCCTGGAGGAGCAGATCGGGGAGCAGGTCAACATGGCCTCCCAGAGTTGGGACGGTGAGCGCATCTACTTCACCTCGTCGCTCCTTGCCAACTGGGACAAGGCCGAGGGGGAGAGCGATCTGCAGTACTTCAAGCTGTATGGCTGGGACGGCGAGAAGCTGACGCACCGGTTCACCATCGATTTTCTCGAGGCGAAGCTCGGGGCCCCCCACCAGATGCGATTCGGGGCCTATGCGCTCTACGGCATGAAGCCGCCGGCGAAGGTCGCGGCGCGGTAGAGCGGTGCTGGACCCGGGATGAGGGTTACCGCGACTTCGGGTTGGTGAAGCGCCGAATCCGTGGCATCCAGCAAGGAGATCAATCGTTGGGCGGGCTTGGCCCGGGCGCGATGCAGTTTCCCCGACGATGGCGTCGTGCCGTGTCCGGGGATTGGTTGCGCCGCGGTCTTCCTGAGCGATTTGCCGGCGTGATCGAATATGCCCATGGAATTGCCGCCGCCATTGCACTGATGGCCAGCGCAGGGCTGGCACATGCCGCGAACGGCGGCCACGATCATCCGCAACCGGAGGTGCTGGCCCCCGGTTACGCCGATCTGGAATACGTGCCGCCGAAACCGGGCACATACTCGCTGCCGCCGCTCGGAGCGGCCGGCGACGGGCCGGTTCTCGACAGCGCCGGAAAGCCTGCCAGGGTGCACGATTTTCTCGGCGACAAGATCGTCGTGCTGAGCTTCATCTACACCCGATGCAACGATGTCAACGGCTGCCCCCTGGCGAGCCACGTTTTGCGCGGCGTGCAGAATCGGCTACTGGAAACGCCGGATCTGGACGAGGCGGTGCGCCTGGTGAGTTTCAGCTTCGACCCGGTTCACGATACGCCGGAAGTGCTCGCCGACTACAGCGGCTACTTCCGCAAGCCGGACTACGACTGGCGTTTCCTGACGTGCGGTACCGAGGAGGAGCTCGACCCGATCCTCGACCGGTTCGGCCAGTGGGTCATCAAGGACTACGACGCGCAAGGCAACTACCTCGGCACCATGTCGCACGTGCTGCGCGTCTACCTGATCGACCGCGCCAAGCGCATCCGCAACATCTACAGCGTGTCGTTTCTGCACGCCGACACCCTGCTGAACGACATCCGCACGCTGGAGATGGAGGAGGCGCAAGCCGGATAAGTCGTGCGTCGTGCGCGAGCCGGAAGCGATCAGCACCGTGGACGAAACGACCAGCTTCATCGACTGGCCCGGCGACGGGCTGCTGATCGAGCCCCTGCTCGGCGCCATCGCCGCCCAGGCCGCCACGGCGGACGCGACCCGCAGCGTGAGCGACGAAGTCATTGCGCTGATCAAGGGCAACCCGGTCATGGGCATGACGGCCAGCGAATCGCTCGGTGGGCTCGACAGTTCCGTCGCGGCGGTGGCCCGGGAACTGGCGGCCGTAGCCGGTGCCTGCACCTCGACCGCCTGGTGCCTCTGGAATCACCTCTGCACCTGGCATTTCTTCTGCGGCCTGCTCGGGCCCGAACACGCCGGGTTGCTCGCCGGCATCGTCGCCAACCGGGAATGGGTCTCCTTTCCCGCGGGTGCGAGCAGCCGCGTCAAAGGTGAACTGCGCGGTGACCGCATCCATCTCGAGGGAACCGCGGCGTTCGGTTCCGGCGCCCGCTACGGCGAGTGGGCCGGCGTCGGATTCGTCATGACCGATGCGCCGAAGGCACGGCGCTTCACGCTGGTGGACCTGCGCGGCCCGGGGCTCGAGGTGGAACCAACCTGGAAAGCCATGAGCCTGCGCGCCTCGGCGACCGATCACGTGCACTACCGGGGCGCATCGGTGCCGGCAGGGCGCAACGTTCCGTTTCCCGACTTTTTCCGGAAAGTGTTCCGCGACCCGGCCTTTCCGGTAATCGACCGGCGGTACCGGGAAGACTGGGTAGCCCTGTCGGACCTGTGGCTTGGCGCCATGGCGGTGGGCCTGACCACCGCGGCCCTGGCCGAAACCGCCGAAGGCATTCGCTCCCGGGTGGCGCTCGCGGGCGTGCGGATGATCGAACGCCCGACCGTCCATGTGAATCTCGGCCAGGCCGGCGCCCTGGTCAGGACTGCCGCGGACACGGTGGTCAGGGCCTGTGAAGAGACCGACGCGCGCATCGAGTGCGGCATCGCGCCGACCGAAACGGACTATCTCCGCCAGACCGGTGCGGCGATGCAGGCCCTGGCCTGCTGCGACGATGCCATGCGGCTGGTTCTGCGGGTGCTCGGCGGCAACGGATTGCGCGAGGGCGGCAACTTCGAACGCCGCTACCGCGATTTCCAGGCGATGCCCCTGCACATCAATGCCCACCGGGACCGGGTCACCGAACAGATCGGCCGCCACCTGCTCGGCCTCGATCCGGCAAATCCGATTTAAGCGTCTCCGGATCCCTGGCTGGACCCGTGCCCGTGGCGCCTAAGCGGCCGTGGATTCAAAAAGGTTTGCAGGAAGAACGCTGCGGTAAACCGGAATGCCGTAGGACTCGCGAATGCCTTCGATCGAGTTGTTCCATTCGGCTTCCCAGCAAATATCCATCAACGCCGGCGCCTCCCGCCCGTGCCGCCAGGCCTCGGCGATGAGTTGCATCAGGATGCCGAAGCCCGCGGGCTGCAGCGTGCAGGAAATGGTGGTGACGACCGCCAGGAACATGGCTGAGTAGTTGTGGCCGAACTGGGCGAGCTGAAAGGCGGATATTGCGATTTCGTGCGAGGCGGTGGTTTCGTAGCCGGCGACCAGGTGCCAGACATCGTGCATCTGCAGGATCCGTGTGTTCAGGTATCTGAGCGAGGGGGGCAGGGCGCCCAGGGAGATCGCTTCCCGGTCGAGCACTTCCAGATCATAGCCCTGATCGACGATCATCCGGTGGAGCGTTCTGCCCAGGCTTTCTTCGACGCAGGCGCCGAGTACGTCGAGATCGGTGCGCCCGGGCACGGGATTCGTCAGGGCGGCTGCGGCGCCCGGATGGCGCCGGGCGCAGTCTTCGGCGATCGCCTCGAAGCTCGCGTGCACCGCGCCGCCCAGGGCCGCCACACGGGCCGTGATGGAAGCGGCATCGTAGCCGTGTTCGGCATCGTCGATCACGGACCAGAACGCCTTCCAGAATCCGGATTCAAGGGGCGCTTCCGCCAAGTGCGCCGGAATTTCCGCCGCCTCGCCCTGCCCGAGCCAACCGCTCGCCAGGATGTCGTAGACGGGTTCGATGGCGTCAGGACAGGAGAATGCGGCCCACGCCAAGGCCGCGGCGACCCGGTGCCGGCCGGCGTCGTCGCCCTGCCTGGCGGCTTGCAGGGAATCGATCAGCGCCGCGCGCTCGACCCGCCCCGCAGCTCCCCGGATTTGCGTTTTTGCTTTCGCTTCCATGCCCGTCCCGATGGTAGCCTTGGCGTTCGATTCCTGTCCATCGAGCCATGTGCGGACGATTCTTTCGTACGGAAGTGAGCTACGAGGAGTACCTCGCTCACTTCGACCTGTCGCGGGAAGGCGAATTCCCGGGCACCGAGGCGGCATACAACGTGGCCCCCACGCAGACTGCGCCGGTGGTTCGGCGCCTTGCGGGCAGCGCGCAGGCGGAACTGGCTTTCGCGCGCTGGGGCCTCGTGCCTTTCTGGTGGAACAAGCCTTTGAAGGAAATGAAGTTCTCCACCTTCAACGCGCGTAGCGAGACCGCCGCGACATCGCGGGTTTTCCGCAGCGCCTTTCGGCACAGGCGCTGCCTGGTTCCCGTGAGCGGCTATTACGAGTGGTCGGGACCGCGGGGGCGAAAGACGCCTTATGCGATCGGCTGCCGCAACAGGCGCTGGTTCTGCTTCGGCGGCCTGTGGGAGAGGTCGGTAATCGACGGCAACGATCTCGAAAGCTTCACCATACTTACGACGACTCCCAATGAACTGATGGCGGAGATTCACAGCCGGATGCCGGTAATCGTTCATCCCGGCGACTATGTCCGGTGGCTCGATGCGGATTCCGGCGACGTTGCCGAGTTGTGCAGCCCCTATCCGGCGGAAGAAATGGAAGCCTGGAAGGTCGGCAAGGCTGTCGGCAACGTGCGTAACCAGGGACGGGAACTCATTGCGGAAGCCTGAGCCACACGCCGTTGCGGCACAGCCGCGTTTCGACATCGCGCCCCTGTACCCGGCAGGTTCAGTCGAATGATCGCGCTTCCGGCGACCCGTCTCCGCGCAACCATCCCTTGAGCACGGCGAACAGTTCCTCGACGCCCAGGCCGTTTACCGCCGAGAACAACTGCACCGAAATATGCCCGGTGTAATGTTGCCGGTACCGGTTGAGCGCCCGGCGCCGCGCGCCGGACTTCAGCTTGTCGGCCTTGTTCAGCAGCACGTGCAGCGGCATTTCCGAGGCGGCGGCCCAGTCGATGAGCTCTTCGTCGAACGGCGTGCCCGGATGCCGGATATCGGTGACCAGCACAACCCCGGCAAGCTGGTCCCTGAACGACAGGAACTCGTTCACCGCCCGCTGCCAGCGCTGCTGCTCCTGGCGGCCCGCGCTGGCATAGCCGTAGCCGGGCAGGTCCACCAGCCGCCCCCCGCCGGCAACCTGGAAGAAGTTGATCAGCCGGGTACGCCCGGGCGTCTTGCTCACCCTGGCGGTGCGGCGGTTGCCGGTGAGGCGGTTGAGCACGCTCGATTTCCCGGCGTTCGAGCGCCCGGCCAGGGCCACTTCCGGCTCGTCGCCGGACGGGCAGCGTTCCAGGTCGAGCGCACTTGCCAGGAACTCCGTTGCAAGGCGTGGCGGCTGGTTCACGTTGACAGGTCCCGTTTTGGGTATAATCCGCGCCCGGTCGGGGCGCGCAGCCCGGTTCTGGACACACCGGACGGACGCGCTACACCATAACATCAGGAATCGGCGCACGGGCGCCGGGCTTTGCGGAAGCGGCCCGCACCGTATACCGGCTCGGTGCCGGGTCACCGGTAGTGTGTAGAATAGATTTTGCTTTGAAATCAAATAGTTGAATTCTGTTCCATGCAAGTCGGCAACCCGGCGCGCCGGGACGACGACGCGCAAGGAACAACGCCGAATCTCGGGAAAGAGTTCGTATGCGGCGCTTCCCTTTCGGCGCGTTAAGCTCGTCCGAAAGCCTAGCGTTACGCAGGATGATGTGGCCGTGCG
>JAPPHD010000139.1 GCA_028821125.1 Gammaproteobacteria bacterium | reverse complement strand
AAGTCCATTAAAATCAACGAGTTGACCGGTGTGTGTTGTTGACGCGCAAGGAACAACGCCGAATCCCGGGAAAGAGTTCGCATGCGGGGCTTCCCTTTCGGCGCGTTAAGCTCGTCCGACAGCCTTGATTACCTCAGGATGACGTGGCCGTGCGCCGAAAGGGAAGCCCCGCATGCGAACTCGCTGCCCGATATTGGCGGCTGTTCCATAGAAGGTTGTTCCATCAAAGCAGCTTCGGCGCCATCAGAATTTCCAGATTGGCCTGGCCGAACACCAAGCCGTCAACGCCGCCAAACCACTGCAGGCGGGCGATTCCGAAAGTCGGTAGATTGTCGATGACCCGCTCCCCCGCGAGCAGGTTGATGCAGTCCGTCATTCCCGGGTTGTGGGCCACCACAGCCACGGCGTCGATGCCGGCGGGGGTTTCCCTGACCACGTCGAGGATCGTCTCGGGCCAGGCGCCGTAGAGCCTGTGATCGGTGACCAGTTCGGCGCCGGGAAAGGCGCCGTGGACGAACTCGGCGGTGGCCAGTGCCCTCGCCGCATCGCTGGTCCAGATCCAGGACGGCCCGAACGCCTGCTTACGCAACCAATCCCGCATTCTGGGGCCGTCCCGGCGGCCGCGGCCATTCAACGGCCGGTCGAAGTCGGACAGGCTCCGGTCGGCCCAGGATGATTTGGCGTGGCGAATCAGCCAGAGGCGCATGCTGGCGTGCTTTGCGCTACCAGATGGAGAAGAACTCCTCCAGGGCCTGGATCTGGCCCCCGGAGGCGGAAGAGGGGACGATGATCGGGGTCTTGATGCCAGCGTCGAACCAGGCCTCGATACCGTCGCGCACCTTGCTCGCGGAACCGAAAAGCGTGGTGTCCGCAAGCCAGCGGTCGGAAAGGCAGGCCGCCACATCGTCGCGGCGCCCGTCGGCGAGCGCCGCTTCCACGGCGGCCATCTCCTCCTCGTAGCCCGCCTCCCGCCAGTAGTTGCGGTAGTTCGGCAGGTAGGCATAGGAACTGAGCGTCCGCCGGTTCACGGCCATCGCCGCGGCCTCGTCGTCGCTGATGCAGGTGGGAATCATGTTGCCGATGAAGAAGCGCTCCCCCGTGCGCGCTTCCTCGCTCAGGTTGGCCAGCGACGCCGCCATGTGCGTGCGCGCGCCGTTGGCGAACACCAGCCCGTCGGCGATCTCCTCGGCGAGGCGGATCATCCTGTCGCGCAGCGCCGCGAGCACGATGGGCGGCAGCCGCCCGGCGCGGGGCACGGCCTTCAGGTCGGCCACGAACTTGCGGATGTCGGCCAATGGCTTGCCCGGGGTGACGCCGAGGCGGTCCATGGCGGGCGCATGGCTCACGCCGATACCGAACCGGAAGCGCCCGTCGGAAACCTCGTGAATGAAGGAGGCCGTCTGCGCGAAGTCGTTGACGTGCCGGGTGTAGATCGGCGTGATCGTCGTGCCCAATTGCACCTGCCGTGTTCTCTGCGCCATGGCCAGGCAGAGCGACAGGCTGTCGCCCAGGCTCGGCCCGTAAATCGCGGGGAAACCCCGCTGCTCGATTTCTTCGGCGATCCGGAGGGTCTTTTCCCTCCGCCCGGGAATCGCGGCAAGACTGACCGCCGGCATGCGAATCGACATGTATCCTCCTCAGATGCAACTGTTCATGATCGGGTGCGGTTAGAACCAGCGGTGTCGCGAGGTGCGGCGCGGCGTCTGGGCCTGGTGGGCCTGCATGTAGTCGTCCCGCTTGAAGAACTTCACCAGTACGAGGCCCGCGACGAACCCGCCGATGTGCGCCCAGAAGGCGACGCCGCCGCCGGACGAGCCGAGCCCCGGCAGGCCGCCGATGATCTGGATCAGGAACCAGTAGCCGAGCATGAACATGGCGGGTACGGCAATGGTGGTGATGTAGAAACCGAGGAAGATGAGCGTGTGCACGTGGGCGCGCGGGTACAGCAGCGCGTAGGCGCCCATCACGCCGCCGATGGCCCCCGAGGCGCCCACCATGGGGATGGGGCTCGAGGGATCGGTGAGGATCTGCGCGAACGCCGCGGCGGCGCCGCACAGGAGATAGAAGGCGATGAACCGGAACGGGCCCATCACGTCCTCGATGTTGTCGCCGAACACCCACAGGAACCACATGTTGCCAAGGATGTGGAACCAGCCGCCGTGCATGAACATGGAGGTCAGCACGGTTTCCGGGTTCGGCCCGTCCAGCCGGCACATCAGGTTGTTGCCGACCGGAATCGCATGGCCCGGGTCGAGGTGGCCCAGCAGGTCACCCGGCACCAGGCCGTAGAGGCACAGCGATTCGGCCAGGGCGTAGCCGCCGCCCAGGCCCTGCACGAAGAGCCACACCATGCCGTTCAGCACGATGATCGCAATGACGGCAACCGGTTTGTGGACCCGCGGGTTTTCGTCTCTCAGCGGAAACATGTCATGTCTCTATTGTAGCCCGACCTGTCCATGAACAGGTCGGGCTGGGGCCCGGCGGCGTCATGTTAACAGGGCGGTGAGCGCTGCGACGAGGCGGGAGTTCTGTTCGGGCGTGCCGATCGTGATCCGCAGCTTGTCCTTGAGTCGAGGAGCATCGAAGTAACGAACGAGAATGCCGCGCTCCTTCAGCGCCAGATAGATGTCCCGCGCAGTCAATGAAGACCTGGCAGGCGCCTGCGCAAGCAGGAAATTGGCCTGGGAGGGGGGTGCGGAAAACCCGAGGGCCGCCAGTTGGTCGGCGAGGCGGTCCCGGGCGCCGCGTACCGCCGCCCAGGTGTTTTCCGCGTGGCCCCGGTCCAGGAACGCGGCGAGCCCCAGCCCCTGCCCGAACTCATTGACGTTGTAGCTGTCCCGGGTCTTGGTGAGCATGGGTTCGATCAGCCCCGCCTGTCCCAGCACGTACCCCAGGCGCAGTCCGGCCAGGCTGTAGCCTTTCGAGAACGACCGGAGGATCAGCAGGTTGTCGATGCTGTCCAGAAGGCCGACCGCGTCGTAGTTCAACCCCGGATCGACGAAGTCGACGTAGGCTTCGTCGATCAGCAGCACGCCGTCGAGCTCCCCGGCCAGATCGCGGACATAACCGGCATCGAACAGGCAGCCCGACGGCGCGTGCGGGTTCGGCAGGCACGTCAACTGCGCTCCTGCCGCGTTCATGCGCCGGGCGAAATCCGGGGGCGGCAGCCACTCGTCGGTCAGCTCGGATTCGGCCACCGGCGCATCGTGCACCTGGGCGAGTACCGGATAGAGGGAATATGTCGGCTGCGCGGTGCCGAGGGGCGATCCGGGCTCCACGAAAGTGGTGATCGCCATGCGCAGCCCCTCGTCGCCACCGTTGGCGACAATCACGTTTTCGCGCCCCAGCCCGTGGTATTTCGCCAGTGCAGTACGCAACGCATCGGCGGTCGGCTGGGGGTAGGTGCGCAATGTCCCGGTGTCGAAGGAGGCCAGCGTTGTCTGCACCGCGGGGCTGGGCGGATAGGGGTTCTCGTTGGTGTTCAGTTTGCAGGTATCGGTATCGGTCGGCTGCTCCCCCCACACATAACCCTGCATCCGGCGGATGTTGTCGCGCTCGTAGGTCATGCGTCCGACTGGCCCGCTTCGGCCTCCGCCGCCTTGCGTGGGACCGGCTGCGCGGGGCCCAGCAGGTGCGCCAGCCACTCGGTGGAGGGGTTGGCCTCCAGGGCAATCTTTGCGGTCATGGTCAGGGGCACCGAGAGCAGCATGCCCACCGGCCCGAGTATCCATCCCCATAAAACCAGGGAGAGGAAGACGACCAGCGTGGATAGCCCCAGGCCCCGCCCCATGAACCGCGGTTCGACCACGTTGCCCATGCCGACGTTGACCACGGCATACCCAGCCGCCGTCAGCAGCGCGAAACCGGGGCCCAGTTGCACCAGCGCCAGCAGTACGGCGGGAATGGCGGCGATGATCGAGCCGATGGCCGGCACGAAATTGAGCAGGAAGGCAAGCAGCCCCCAGAGGACGGGGAAATCGACGCCGAGTATCGCGAGGTAGCCGGTTATGACGAGGCCCGTGACCAGGCTCACGGTGGTCTTGATGGCGAAATAGCGGTTCACGTTCTCGGCGAAGCGCGTGAAATAGGGCATGGAGCGGTCGGCATCGCTCAGCACATCGCGCAGCTTGCGCGGGAAACTGGTCGCTTCGGTGAGAATGAAGATCACCGTCAACAGAATGAGAAAGCTGTTCGACAGCACGCCGCCGAGGCCGGCCACGGTATTGCCCGCCAGGGCCAGGGCCTCGCCCGGATTGAAGTTTTCGATCAGGAGGTTTCGGGAAAGTTCGATGCCGTAGCCACCCAGCCAGTTGATCGCCTCCGTGAAGAGCGCCGTCAGGCGTTCCTGGTAGAAGGGGAGTTTCTGGGTGAATGCGCCCGCGGATTGCGCCACCAGGGCGCCGGCCCCCAGGAGAATGACCACCATGGCGGTCATCACGATGCCGATCGCCGCCCAGCCCGGTACCCGGTGCCGCTCCAGCCAGAACATGGGGGTGGCGGCGATGGTGGCGATGAAGGCCGCGAGCAGGAAGGGCACCGCCAGGTCTTCCGCGGCCTTGAGGCCGGCTGCGACCACGACCAGCGAAGCGAATATGACGATGCCCTTGCCGGAACCCAACGCGATGCCCTCGGATTTGCGTGGCGATTCTATTGTCCTGTCCCACAAGTTTCTATGACTTCAGAGTTCGCCGTGCGCACCACTGCGGCGTTGGCAACTACCGGTTCGCGCCCGTTCGCAGCATGGCCGACAAGAGCCTTGTTCATTACCTTTCTCGATCGCAACACGTCCCGGGATGTCGCGACAGGTTGGAAGGACTCTCTGGAAAATACGCGAAGTCTGCAGATACTCGACTGTACGGCTTCGGATGTACGCGATGCCTGGGCCTACTTCGAAAGGCGCGAGCTGCACAAGCTCTCCGCGGTCGACGCGACGAGCTTCGTGCTCATGAAGAGGCATGGGGTCGAATCAGCCTTCGCGTTCGATCATCACTTCGCTTTCGCAGGCTTCCGGTTGTTGTAGCTTCCTGCTCGATTCCAGGGGTACGGTCAACACGACTTGGTTTCCCAAGGCCGAAACCCGGCACGCCGGGCGTAGAGCCCGCGGGTGAATTCGTCCGTCAGCCAGGTTGCGGCCGAGCTGTCCGGGTGCCGTTTACCAGGAGTTGCGCAGTTCCCTCAGTTTCAGGAATACGGCCTCGGGTGTGGGCTCGTCGTCCATGTCGGGGAAGGTTTCCTTGAGTTTCCTGATGACGCTGGGGCTGGTCAGACGGAAAAACGTGTTGATGTCCCGTTCCAGGGCGATGGTGGTAACCAGTGGATTGGCCGGGTCGTGGGTGCCGTCCAGCTCGCCCAGCAGGTTTGCCGCGGCCTCGTTGTCCGGTTCGCGGTCGAGGGTGAAGCCGAGGTTGTTGGTGATGTAATCGTGGCCGGGATAGACGAGGGTGTCTTCCGGGAGGGCGTCGAGCTGGGAGGCGAAGGTCTTGTACAGCTCTTCCGGATAACCGCCGTTGTGGCAGTTGCCGGCGCCGGCGTTGAACAGGGTGTCTCCGGAGAAGAGCGCGGGCGTGTCGGTCTTCGAGAGCAGGCAGATGTGGCTCATGGTGTGACCGGGCGTATCGAGGGCGAGCAGTTCGACGCTCTTGCCGACCTTGACCACGTCACCGGCGTTCAGGCCCACGTCGATGCCGTCGATGCGCGAGCCGGCGTTGGCGTGGGCGAGCAGCTTCGCGGAGGTGGCCGCAATCACCGCATCGTTGCCGCCGGTGTGGTCGGGGTGTTCGTGGGTATTGAGCACCTGGGTGATCTCCCAGCCTTTTTCCCGGGCCCGGCCGAGGCATTTCTCATGGTCCAGGGGGTCGACGGCGATGGCCTCGCCGGTCTCGCCGCAGGCGATGAGATAGTTGAAGTTCCGATAGGCGTTGCCCGTCCAGATCTGCTCGACGATCACGTTGCGCTCCTTTCCGTTCCTCCAGACCCCTATCGTACTAGAGATCGGGCTGTGTGCACGTCACCGGGTGACCTAGAAAGGCCTCAATGTCGGGCAGGTTGAAGGCGTCGTCTTCTGAGACGAAGCTGATGCTGACGCCTTCCGCGCCCGCGCGGCCTGTGCGGCCGATGCGGTGCACGTAGTCTTCCGCGTCTTCGGGCAGGTCGTAGTTGATGACGTGGCTGATGCCTTCCACGTGGATGCCGCGCCCGGCCACGTCGGTGGCCACCACGTAACGCGTCTTGCCCTCCTTGAAGCGGTTCAGTGTGGCGATGCGCTTGCGCTGCGGCACGTCGCCGGCCAGGGGTTCGCACTTGATGCCCCGGGCGTTCAGGGCCTGGCTGAGGCGGTGGGTGCGGTCGCGGCGGTTGCTGAAGATCAGTGCCCGCTCGGGCTCTGCCGCGGCCAGGAAGTCACCGACGAGGCGGGTCTTGGCCTCGCCGGCCACGAGCCAGAATTTCTGCTCCACCGTGTCGACGGCCACCGACTCCGGCGCGATGACGATGTGCTCGGGCTCCAGGGTCCAGGACGCGGCGAGCCGCATCACGTCGTCGTTGAAGGTGGCGCTGAAGAAAAGGGTTTGCCGGGAGCGCTTGTGCGGGGTGCGGTAGACGATGCGCCGCACGTCCGGGATGAAGCCCATGTCGAGCATGCGGTCGGCCTCGTCGATGACCAGTATCTCGACGGAGCGCAACTCGATGTGGCCGCGGTTCAGGAAGTCGATGAGGCGGCCCGGCGTGCCGATCAGGATATCGGTCGGGCCGGAGTGCAGCGCGTCGAGCTGCTTCTGGAAGTCGATGCCGCCGACGACGCAGCGGGCGGTTTCCTGCATGTGGATGCCGAGATCGTTGGCATCGCTCTCGATCTGCATGGCCAGTTCCCGGGTCGGCGCCAGCACCAGCGCCCGGGGCCGCGCCGGGCGGTTGTTGGCGGGCGCATGCCGGGGCTGTTCCCACAGGTGCGTGAATATGGTGATGAGAAACGCCGCCGTCTTGCCGGTGCCGGTCTGTGCCTGGCCGGTCACGTCGTAGTCGGCGAGGCTGAGGGGCAGCACCTGGCTCTGGATGGGGGTGCACTGCTCGTAGCCCAGGTCGTCGATGGCCCGCATCAGGGGCGGCGGCAGGGCGAAGTCGTGGAAGGTGTCCGGGTTGGCGGGCGTCCCGTCGTCCGCCGACACCCTGGTGTGGGCTGCCGCCCCGCTGTCGGCGCTGCCGGTCACGCCTTGCCGCGCAGTTGTTGCACACAGGCCAGTTGCACACACCGGGTCAGTACACCCATGGCCGTTTGCAGGTCGTCGCCGACGGTGAAGGTGGGCGCGATACGGATGTTGCGGTCGTCCCGGTCGCGGCCGTAGGGGAAGGTGGCGCCGGCGGGGGTGAGTTTCAGCCCCACGTCCCGGGCCAGGGCCACAACCCGGGCGGCGGCGCCGGGAAGGACGTCGAGGGAGACGAAATAGCCGCCCTTCGGCTTCGTCCAGGCGGCGATGCCGAGACCGCCGAGTTCCTGTTCGAGAATCCGGTCCACCAGTTCGAACTTGGGCTTCAGCAGTTCCGCGTGCCGTGCCATGTGCTCCTCGATGCGTCCGGCCAGGAACCGCGCGTGCCGGAGCTGCGAGACCTTGTCCGGGCCGATCATCATGACTTCCAGCGTTCGCTGCAGCGCACCGAGCAGCGCGTCCGACCCGGCGCAGAAGGCGAGGCCGCCGTTGGCGTAGGTGATCTTCGAGGTGGAGGCGAACAGGGCCACGTGGTCTTCGGTGCCGGCCGCCAGGGCCAGTTGGTACAGGTTGGCCAGCGGCGCAGAGGGGAACTCGAAGTCGTGCACCGCGTAGGCGTTGTCCCAGAGCACGACGAAATCGTCCGCCGCGGCCCGTTCCGGGAGTTCCGCCAACGCAGCGACGGTCGCGTCGCTGTAGATGCAACCGGTGGGATTGGAATACTTGGGAACGCACCAGATGCCCTTGACCGACGGGTCCTCCCGGGTTAGCTCGTGAACGGCGTCCATGTCGGGGCCGGAGTCGAGCATGGGCACGGCGAGCATATCGATGCCCAGCTTCTCGCAGACGGTGAAGTGGCGGTCGTAGCCGGGGGCGGGGGCCAGCATTCTGGGCGGATCGCTCGATGACCAGCGGCGTTCGTCGGCCCAGAGCCCGCGCCTCAAGGCCGTCTCCACCACCTGGAACATCAGGAACAGGCTGGAGTTTCCGGCGGCGAACACCCGGTCGGGCTCGACACCCAGCAATTCCGCGCCGAGCGCCCGGGCTTCGGGCAGGCCGCGCAGGGCGCCGTAGTTGCGGGCATCGGTGCCGTCGGCGGCCAGGTAGCTGTCCGGCGGCTCGTCGATGGCGGCGCTCAGCGCAAGCTGGTCCGGGCCCGGTTTGCCCCGGGTCAGGTCGAGCGAGAGCCGGTTGGCGCGTTGCAGGTCGAGGTCGCGTTGGAGCGTTGCCTCGATGTCCGCGAGTTCTTCGGGCGACCGGTCGGCCAGGGGGGTCATGGGTTCACTCCAGGCCCGCCGCTTCGTCGCAGCCGAGCATCAGGTTCAGGTTCTGTACGGCGGCCCCCGCCGCGCCCTTGCCGAGGTTGTCGTAGCGGGCGCTGAGCAGCATGCGGCGCTCGTTGCCGAACACCGCAATCTCCAGGCGGTTGGTGCCGTTGCAGGCGGTGGGGCTCAGGTAGCCGCCGTCCAGCGCCTCGTCGGCGGGAAACGGCAGCACATCGACGAAGCGGGCGCCGGCGTAGGCCTCCGCCAATATTCGCCGGACGTCGGCGGGCGCCGTGCCGGCGGAGACCTGCTCGCCGAACAGGGGTATCTGGGTCACCATGCCCTTGTAGAAATTGCCGACGATGGGGGAGAAAAGCGGTTCCCTGCCGGTTCCCGCGTAGCGCCGCATCTCCGGTAGGTGCTTGTGCGCCAGTTCCAGGGAATAGGGACGCGCTCCCCAGGCTTCCCGCTGTTCCGTATCCAGCGCCCGGTACGCCTCGATCATCTTCCTGCCGCCGCCGGAATAGCCGGACAGCGCATGCACCGACAGCGGAGTCGCGGCATCGAGCAGGCCGGCTTCGATCAACGGGCGAACGGCCAGGATGAAGCCCTGGGGGTAGCAACCCGGGTTGCTCACCAGCCGGGCGCTGGCGATGGCGGCGGGCTGTTGCGTCGAAAGCTCGGGCAGGCCGTATGCCCAGCCGGGGTCGGTGCGGTGCGCGGTGCTGGCATCGATGAGCCGGCAGCCCGGGCCGGCGAGCCGCACGGCCTCGCGGGCCGCGTCGTCCGGCAGGCAGAGGATGGCGACATCGGCGCTGTGCAGCAGGCAGCGCCGCGCCGCGTCACGCTTGCGGTCGGCTTCGGCGATAACCAGCAGTTCGATATCGGCGCGGCCGCGCAGACGGCCGGCGATCTCCAGCCCCGTGGTGCCTGCCTGTCCGTCGATGTATACCTTGACCGTCAATGCCGAATACCGTGCCCGATGGGCGCGGCATTCTACCAGCGGAAGCGGGATGCAAGCAGGCGGTTGCCGCTGTCAGGCGCCCCTGCGGTCGAGCGAGGCTCGCAAGGCGTCGGTTACCACGGCGTTCAGGGTGAGGCCTTCGCGCCGGGCGTAAAGCATGGCGCGACGGTGCAGGTCGCGCCCGGGCCGGACATTGAAGCTGCCCTTGAGCGGCACGTCCGGTGCGCGTTCTTCCACCTCGCAAAGTTGCAGATAGTCATCGACCGCTTCGCGAAACGCCTGTTTCAGGCTTTTCGCATCGTCGCCCTCGTAGGTGACCAGGTCGCGGATGAACTCCAGCTTGCCGTGAAACGTCTCGTCTTCACCGCTGTAGAGAACCGAGCCCATAAAGCCGCGGTATTCCAGCATGTCGCTCATATGAGTTTCGCCTCGGTCAGCAGACGCGCTATGTCGTCGATCAGGTACATTTTCACGATTTTTCCCGGATGGGGCCTGTGCACGTAAATCGTCGGCGCGTTCGGGTGCACGAATCGAACCCTTGAACCGGAAGTTCTGCCCGTCTTGACTTCAATGTAGCCGACCCCTTCAGGCAGCCTCCGCAATTCAGCCCAGGTGAAATCCCTTGGGCGACTTTGAAATCGCCCTACGAGCTTGTGGAGCCGTGTCATCCGGCGACCCGGCTTGTTTGCTCGTGCGGAAAATCATAGCCGATCCGTCGACGTTTGCAACTAATTGCAGTTGCTTTTCCAGTTGGTTTCGACACGCCGGCCGCTCCGCTGATGCTGAATGGCGGCGACGATAGCCGACCGCGGGCTCACCGTATGTAGGACATTGCCGCGCATGAGCGCTTTCCGACACACGATCGGGCGCGCGATCTTCGCGCATCTGCGCCTGTCATGGGGTGGGTGACGACGTTGCCGTCCGCGTCGAGGACGTGATCTCCGCGCGTGTGCGCCTGTCAGGCGCCTGCACGCCGAAGGTCCGGTTTGTGCGCTGTTCGCGCTGTTTCATGAGCGATAGATGGTCGCGGTTGCCGTATAACTCGTCGAGCGTCGATTTCAGGGGCCGGTCGGGGTGCCAGCGTCGTGCCAGGTGAATGAATCGCAGCGTGCGGAAGGCGTCGAACCACTGATGCATGGCTCTGCGCAGCGTTTCCGGGTGCCTGTATTGCGCTTTTGCGCGCTCAAGCCGGTGAAAGAATCCGAGTTCTTCGAGCAGATGGCGGGTTCGGGGCCGAATGGAATTTCCGTGGTCGATCAGCCCGACCGCTTCACGTAGAAGTTCGAAGGACTCGTTTGCGTAGCTGGCGAAAGAGGTGACCTCACCCATTGCCCGCAATGCGGGCCCGGTTCCGAACGGGACCCGGTCCGAGAGCCTGGCGCGGATGACGATTTCCGGGCAGGTGGCAGCGAATACGGGCGCGACCTTGGCGGCCTTGTTAAGGAGATAGAAGTCTTCGCCGGCGTTGCGCCTGGGGATGCCCCGCACCTTGGCATACACCTCTGCGTGGATCGCGATGGTGCTGCCGATGGTATGGAATGCGTACGGCGAGCCGGCGTATCTCAGCCGGTCGACGTAGTAACGCAGATGGAGTTCGTAGCGCTCGGCTCGGGCCGCAAGCGGTCCGGCCGCCTCGTGACGAAAGGGCATGACCAGGCAGCCGGGCCGTGCAGGAGGGTGGTGGAGGTAGGACGGGGGCAGGCGCACATCGGCATCGGTGAAATAGAGCCAAGGCGAACGGAGCGTGCCGCGGCTAAACAGGGCGCAGGCAACATCGGCGCCGATCTTGCGCGCGAGCCCCACGCCCTGGCGCCGGGGTATCCGCCTGCCCGGGCTCGCGCGGTCGATGGCGAGCACATCGATGCCTCCGGCAGTGCGAGTCCATCGGAATGCTTCGGTCGTTTCGCCTGCCAGATTCCGCCAGAGCGCCCGGGTTCGAGTCAGCGCCGCGGCGGGTGCATCGTCCGGAGCGTTGACTACGACGATGGCCAGCGGGAATCCTTCAACGGGATCGAGAACGGCGTCGAGACAGCCAGGGTGTTCGTCGTAGCACGGAATGACAATGGCATTGTCGTAGCTGCGGCCGGGAAGCGGCACGGCGGCGGCTTCCGGTTCGCCGTAGCGCGGCAGGTACCTGGAAACCGGGTCAGTGCACACGCGGTGCCAGGGGCAGCGCGGCGACGATTTCGGCCTCGGCGCCGACGAGCGAATGCAGCCGGGATTCAACGGCGTCCGGGTCGCAATATTCCCGGGCGAGGTCAAGAAAAACCGTCCAGTGACGGGCTTCGGCCTGGGTGAGGGCGGTGAAGAACTTCTTCTCCGCACCCTCCGGTAGCGCCTGGGCGACCAGTCCGAAGCGCTCGTGCCCGCGGCGTTCGATGACAGAGGCCACCAGCAGGCGGTCGAGCAGGTACAGGTCGGACCCTTGCCGGACGAGCGCATTGAGTTGCCGAACGTAGGGGTCGCGGGTGTCGGGGGCGATGGTCAGGCCGCGCTTGACGAGCAGCCGCACCACCTCCCGGTAGTGGGACAGTTCCTCGACGGCGAGATCGACCATGGCGTTCACCAGCACCGGCCTGTCGGGGTAGTGAGAGGCGAGGGAAAGGGCCATCCCCGATGCCTTCTTTTCGCAGGAGGCATGGTCCTGGAGGAAGCGGTCGAAGTCGCCGAGCACGGCGGCGATCCAGGCCGGATTCGTCGGCGCGAGATTCATTGCCGGCGCCCGGGGGCGGCGTTCACCGGTAGAGGCCGTTCAGCCAATTGCCGATGTCGGCGATCTCCTCGGGGCAGACCTGGTGGCCCATGGCGTATTCGTGCCATTCGACGCGGTAGTTCAGGCCGATCAGCGCTTCCCTCGACGTAATCGCCCGGCTGATCGGGATCATGGGATCGGCCAGCCCGTGGGCCATCAGGATGGGCACGTCGATGTTTGCGAAGCTGATGCGCTCGACCAGCCGCTCGTGGTCGTGCACGTAGGTGGACAGGGCCATGATGCCGGCGATACGCTCGCCATGGCCGAGGCCCAGTTCCAGAGCGATCACCCCGCCCTGGCTGAATCCCGCCAGCACGATTGCCTCGGCCGCCACGCCGGCGGCCAGTTCCCCGTCGATAACTTCGCTGACCAGGCGAACCGATTCATCGATATCCGTCTTGCCGCCGAGGGGCGCACCGGGATCGATGTCGTACCAGGCGCGCATCTCCATGCCGGCGTTGACGGTCACGGAACGCACGGGCGCATTGGGAAACACGAAGCGCAGGGGCTTCTGGACTTGCAGAAGAGGCACGATCGGCTCGAAGTCGTGCGCGTCGGCGCCCAGCCCGTGCAGCCAGATCACGGTGCCGGCGCAGTCGGAACTGCGCGAAGCGCCTTCACCCGGCGTTTGCGGACTCAGGCCACCGCGCGCTTCCACAATCAGGCAATCCAGGCTCACGATTATTCGATCCTATTCTGCAATTGTTTTTGAAACAGACTTTTGGGTTTCTCTTGTATCAGGTTTTTTCAAATGCATTTGCTTGCGCAACGGTTGCTTCGTTCCGGGGTTCCGAGAGTGGGTATGCGGTACGGGCATCCGGTTCACCAGGCGAAGACTCTTCGTGCTACATTGCGCGTTGTTCGGCAACCGGCCCCGCAACGAGTTGCGGGGCGTCGCCACCTGCCGAAGCTGTGCTTCGGCTCGGGCTGCGCCCGACGGTTTGCCTTGCCGGCCCCGCAACGAGTTGCGGGGCGTCGCCACCTGCCGAAGCTGTGCTTCGGCTCGGGCT
>JAPPHD010000094.1 GCA_028821125.1 Gammaproteobacteria bacterium | reverse complement strand
GGTGGCAGCTATGGCAGACGGGAAGTCTACGGCATTTTCAACTACGGCACCGCGGGCGCCGTGGACTGGCTTGCCGGTGCGTACTACCTGACCGAAGACGTGAGTCAGCGTGTCGACATCGATTTTCTGCTTCCCCTGAGCCCGGGCGGCTTGCTTGTTTTTCTTTGAAGATTGCCTGATTTGTAACAGGGTGTGGTCATGAAGCCGGAAGACTTTAGGGAAGGCCCGCTGGATGCAGAAAAAATGGTGGCAGCCATAGACCCGGATTACTGGCAGCAATTCGGCTTCCCTCATCCCCTGTTCGATCGCCTCAGAAAAGAGGCGCCCATTGCCTATGTGGAACATCCGGACATCAGGCCGTACTGGGCGGTGAGCCTGAACCGGGACATACGGGAGATTTCCCATAATCCCGCGGTGTTCAGCAGCGTGCAGACGCTCAACATGAATCTCAAGGACGATTCGGGAGACGGCGGTGTAGCCGGGGAAAAGCCGACGCTGCTGAACATGGACCCGCCGGATCACACGAGACACAGGGGGATCGTCGCCCAACGCTTCCAGTTAGCTGAGATTCTGAAGCACGACGAACCGTTTCTCGCGGCCGTCGTAAGGGAAATCGTGGATGACTTCATGGGAGACGGGGGTGTACGCGAGGCCGATTTCGTAAAACCCGCGCAGCGGCTGTCGATTGCCGCCGTCGGGCGGATTCTGGGTCTGCCCGAAGAGCAGTGGGAACAGGCGTTCGTCTTCGCCAATGCGGTTGCGGCCAATACCGACCCGGAATTCATGCTGGGTGAAACGGCGGAAGAGTCGAACGCAGCGGCCGCGGTGGGGTTGTTCGAGATCTTCGCACCGCTCATCGAAGCGCGAAAGAGCGAGCCGAAAGACGACCTCGTCACGGTTCTTGCCAATGCCGAGAACGAGCGCGAGGATTTCGACTTCGCACAGCTCGTCATTCATGCCTCGCTGATCCTGCTCGGTGGGGTCGAGACGACGCGCAACGTCATGGGCGTAGGCCTGCTCGAGTTGATCGACCGACCGGACCTCATTCGCCGGCTTGTCGAGGACCCCGACCGGCTACCGCTTGCGGTCGAGGAGATGATCCGATGGACAGCGCCCCTCGGGCACATGTGCCGAACCGCGATGCAGGACATCTCCATATCCGGAACACGTTTTCGAGAAGGGGAAACGATCGCGCTCTTCTGGCCATCGGCGTGCCGCGATGAGTCGCTTTTCGAAGATCCTCATGTTTTCCGTATCGACAGAAAACCGAACCCGCATCTGGCGTTCGGTGTAGGAGAACACCTGTGTCTCGGGCGAGTGCTTGCCCGACGTCAGATCATCGCGATGTTCAGGGAACTGCTGCCAAGGCTCGCCGAGTGCGAGGTTTCCGGTCCATTGCACAGAGCCAGGTTCCTGATCAACGGCTACACTGAAATCCCACTTCGTTATCGGATCGCACCTGCGTTGAATTGACCTGGAGTTGGATTTCGCCAGAAAGGGGGGAGCTTTGTGACGAAGACACGGGGAAACACCCTCGATGCAGAGGTTCTGATGAATGCGGCGGCGGAATCCGCCGCTCTCGATGACTTCGGAGACCTGGGTTTTGTCGAGCCCTTGAGACAACGTCTCGCTGCCGCCGGCCGCTACGTTTCCTTCTCGGAAACGGGACTGGCAGCGTACACCGCGGGGATCGTCAATGACCTTGTAAACCGCTTGAGGCTCACGCGGGATCTTGAACGCTATCCGCAGATCCTGGACGAGGACGTCAGCGATCCCATCGTCATTTTCGGCCTGCCCCGCACGGGCACCACCAAGCTGCAGCGCATGATGTCGGCCGATCCGGCCAACCACTCGCTACTGTTCTGGAAAATACTCAATTTCGCGCCGTTCCCCGAAGCGGCTTCGCGCCAACCGGACCCACGCATCGCCGTCGGAAAAGCAGCCTGCGAGTACACGGCGTCCGCTCACCCTGAAATATTGAAAGTCCACGCCTCGTACTACGACCAGGCGGACGAGGATTCCTTTCTTGTCGGCGCCAGCTACGAGCATTTCGTCAACGCCGTTGCGCTGAGCGAGCAGGACTATTCTTCCTACGTCCGGGCACGCCCGGCAGAGAACCCGTATCGGTATCTGCGAACTGTCTTGCAGTATCTGCAGTGGCAGGAGGGCGGCAAACACGGGCCCTGGATCCTCAAGGCCCCGACGCATATGGGATACATCAACACAATCTTTTCCATGTTTCCCAACGCCACGCTCGTGCAGACGCACCGTGACGTCGCGACGGCTTTCGCATCCCTCTGCCACCTGATCGAACTCGCCTCCCTGATGCACGGCGATCGTGCGGATCCCTTGCAGATCGGGCGAGATCAGTTGCGAATCTGGGCGATCGAGTGGGACAGGCACCGGGCGGATCGAGGGACGCTCACCGCGGCCGACAGACTCATCGATGTCGACTACGAGGAAATCAGGAACGATCCGTTCCCGGTGATAGAAGCCGTTTATGCGCTCGCCGGTCGAAACTTGAGCGGCGCGGGAAGGGCGGCCATGGAGCGCTGGCAATCGGAAAACAGGAAGGATCGGCACGGCAGGCATGAGTATCGGCTCGAGGACTACGGCGTGACCCGTACGCAAGTTGAAGAAGCGTTCGTACGCTTTCACCCTCCAAGCACCGGTTCGGCTGCGGCTCCAGGCATCTGATCGAAGGTTACAAGTTTGTATACCAAATATTTCATCTAATATGACATTACACTGAATTTTTTTCTTGATTGATGATAAATTGACCTGATAATTCACGAATTCATCGAAATGGGAGAATCTCCATGAATCCAATAGACGATCATGCCGTCCGCCAGCTCCTCGACCGCCAGGCGATTTGGGATGCACTCCTGAAATACACCCGGGGGATGGATCGGCTCGACCGGGATCTCGTGATCGATGCCTTTCACCCGGATGCGATAGACGACCACTGCGTCATCGCCGGAACCCGGGAAGACATCGCCGACAGCGGTATGACGATGCACCGGGCGGAAAACCGAAAGACGCATCACTGTCTCACCAATCATTACTGCGAGCTTGACGGCGACACCGCCAGCACCGAAACCTATTTCGTGTACTTCGGTGCGCAGGAGGAAGGTCCGACGGATGTGCTCGGCGGCCGCTACCTCGACGATCTCGAGCGCAGGAACGGCGAATGGCGGATCTCGAGGCGGCTCTGCTTCATCGAATGGTCATCGTCCCTGCCCGAGGGCGAGGCCACCGGCACCTCGGCGTCTCTCGGGGCGCTCGAAGCGATGACGGACCCGAGATCCCGGCGTTCGCGGGAGGATGCATCGTACATTCGCCCGCTCCCCGTGAAGACTGGCTAAAGAGGAGCGTGACATGAACCAACCACCTGCCATCGACCTGTTCGAAGCCCTGAATACTTCCCGCAGCCTCAGACGCCTGAAGCCCGATCCCATTCCGGACGACATCATCCGGCAAGTGATCGAAGCCGGCACGAAGGCTCCTTCCGGGTCGAACCAGCAGAACTGGCGGTTTCTCGCCGTCACCGACCCGGAGAAGCGTGCGGCGCTTGCCGAGATTTACCGCAAGGGCGCCGATCTCGTGGGTCTGCGCAACTACGGCGAGGAGGGGGCTCCGGGTGGTGGCGGGGACGAACGTGCCCAGCGCCTGATCGCGGAGTCGGTCCGGTATCTCATCGACCACATTCAGGATCCGCCTCTTCTGCTGCTGCTTTGCGCGGTTCCCCTGCCCGCGCCGGAACCGCCACCCGGCTATGAGCCTCCGCCAAACGTCGTGAAATTCGGGGAGCGCTCCGAGCCCACCAGCATCCTGCTTGCGGTGCAGAACATCATGCTGGCATGCCGCGCTTTCGAACTGGGAACCTGTCCCACCACGCTGCATGTGGTTTATGAGGAAGAGGTCAAGGAACTGCTCGGTATTCCCGAAGAAGTGAAGACGTTCGTGATGATGCCGATCGGCTACCCGACGGACAGGATCGGGCCCGTCAGGCGGTATCCGGTGGAGGATGTGACCTTCCGCGACGGGTGGGGAAACAACTGGCCCGGATAGGGCACCGTTACCACCAACCTCCGTGTAAGTTTCCAATGTGGCGGGTCGCGACGTTGAAGTGTAAGAAACGACGACCCTCGCGCTCCCCGGCTGTAGTCACTGCGAGTGCATCGGTTGCCGGAGCAGGAAGTTGACTGCGGATGGGGTCAGGCGTCTTGACCCGTTTCACTGCGCAACGTACTTGTCATAAAAATCTGCGTAGTTGTCGTAGGTAAACGCAATGCCGTCCCTGCCGAGCGGCGAGTCGGGGGAGGCGTTCATCTCCGGGCCGTGAATGCACCGTTCGTACACCTTGAACGCAACGTCGATCCCCTCCGCCTTCAGGCGATCGACGTATTCGACGGTCTCCCAGTAAAAGGGTTCGTACTCGCCCACGAAGGTTATGGTCGGCGGAAAGCCGCTGTAATCGGTATTCCTGGCTGGCGCAGCGTAGGCAGGAATCTCTGCATTGCGTTGATGGAGATCTTTCAGATAACTGCGCCAGCCAAAGGCGTTGGCCTTGGTGTCCCAACCCGGAGTATCGATGTAACGCGCCGGGTCCGTGGGCTGCCGGTCGTCGATCATGGGGTAGAGCGGCATCTGGAACGCGATCTTCACGTCTTTTGTGTCCCTCGCCTTCAGCGTGACCGCCGCCGTCAGCCCGCCACCGGCGCTGTGCCCGGCTATCATGAACCGCCTGGCATCGATGTCGAGTTCGCCGGCGTTGTCCCTCATCCACAGCAGGGTGTCGTAACAGTCGTCCAGGGCCGCGGGATAGGGCTTGACCAATGCGTTGCGATAGGCCGGCGCCACGATGACGCAGGGCCTGCGCTCGATGAACTTCGCCAACAGCCCGTCGAATACATCGGGACTACCGGCCACATAGCCACCGCCATGCGTATAGAGCATCGCCGGCAGTTCACCCGACTGGGATGCGGGCTGGTAGATCTTGACGCGGATTTCCGCTTCTCCGTCACCGGTTGGGAGAAAACGCTCCTCGACGCTTATCGAATCAGGCGCCTCACTCCTGATCATTCGGCTCAACAGGGCGGTCGTGATCTTCATCGACCACTTGTTCCGGTTGAAGTACCTGAGAATGTGGGCCGGCCAGTAAACCCCGGGAGGTTGCAGGTCTTCGTGGAGCATTTGTCTGGTTACTTTCATGGAACAGTATTCAACTCATTGATTTCAATAGATAATCTATTTCACATATACCAGTGACTCGACACCGAGAGCAGGTATGCGGTACGGGTATCCGGCACACCAAGCGGACGCGTTTTCGTGGAATTCGAGGGTGCAGGGGTGCTTTAAAGGTGCCGGATGCCTGCACCGTACACCGACTCTCATCCTACAGCCAAACAGTTCCTTGCGCGTCAGCGTCAGGGCGCGCCGGGTTCCCGAATTTCATGGTCTCTCCTTGGCGGAAGGACAATCTCTCGCAATGATGACGATGACAAAAGAGATGCCTGACCCGACCTGGTCAAGAACAGGTCCGGCTAACGCACCCCGATTTGGGACCCCGCGCCTCAGAAGTTCACCGTGAGCTGGCCCTGGAACCGACGGGGCGGCACGATGGCGCCGATCCAGGAATCGGGGAAAGCGGACGACTGATGATGGATGAGCACATCTTCGTCTGCCAGGTTGCGGCCGATCAGCCGGAGTTCCCAACGGTCATCCCTGCCTTTGAGCGCAATCGTCGCATTGAGCATGCCCAGCGAATCCGATACGCCGCCGGGTTGATAGTTGTTGGCCACGATTACCTTGGAGCGGTAGCTGAAATCACCGCCGATTTCGAGCTCCAGCCCGGCGCCCAGTGGAGCATGGTAGGCGAATCCGAGGCTGGCCTGGTTTTTCGGCGCCATCACCAGCCTCTCGCCGCTGAGATCCTGGGTCTGCGCGGCTACGTTGCAACCCTCGGCTTCCGTCTGAAAAGCGTAACAGGGCGCGTTTGGAAACGAATCGTAGGCGGCATCCAGATAGGCCACGGAGGCGTTGATTCGCAACCGGTCGGTGGCTTGCCACATCATTTCGACCTCCACGCCCTTGGAGGTGGAATCCGCCGCATTGCTGGTGATGAGGTTGGAGGCGAGCAGTTCACTCGGGACATAGGTCTGAACCTGAAGATCGGTAAACTCCTGATGGAAGACTGCCGCCGACAGCAACAGGCCCTGTTCGGGTAGCTGCAGCTTCAGTCCAGCCTCGATGGCCTCTGTTTCTTCCGGCTGGAACGAGAACCCGATCGGGGGATCCGATGGCCCGCCGGGACCATGGCCGGAAATACCCTGATCGAACCCGCCTGACTTGAAGCCCTGTTTGTACGACACATAGGCGTTACCGTTGTCGGAGAAGCTCCATTCGAGCGTTACGCTGGGCGAGAAGTCGGTGTAATCGTCATCACCGCGAAAATCGAAGGTATCCCAACCCGTCAGAGCGGTAAGCCCAACGAATGGAGCGGTGATGGCCGGATGTGTCGGGTCGTTGGCGACGCCGAGCGGACCGAGCGTTTGAGAAACCTCCACGTCCTTCTCATCCCGGGTGTAGCGTCCGCCAACCGTCAGCCGGAAGTCCTCTCCCAGCTCCCACGTGAGTTCGCCGAAGACCGCATAGGATTGCTGATCATGAATCAGCGGTTTGAACGCCGAAGAAGCGAAAGGGAGCAACCCCAACGCGATCACCGGGAAATTGAAGTCCACACCCAGGTCATACTCTCCCCACTCCCCTCTGTTGTAATAGGCGCCAACCACAAAGGACCCCCAATCGAAAGACGGCGACAACAGGCGAACCTCCTGGGAAAAGTCGCTCCACTCTTTTGTGGTCAATGCGCTGGTGGTCCTTGCCTCGAACCAGGATGCCGGAAACATCGCGAAGGTCTCGAAGTCCTGATAGCCGGTCACTGACGTGAGCCTGTAGTCGCCCAGGCCCCACTCAATGGTCAGTGCCTGGGACCATCCATCGAACTCTCTGCGGTCGGTTCCATCGCCATTGATGCCACCGGGAACGCCGGCGCTACCGGTACGGCGGTCGTCAGGCATGCAGTCGTCCACGTTCTGAATAACGCCGAGCAGTTGTGCAAAGGTCATGTAGCCCTGGAGACCCGGCCCGCACTCGATCATCTGAACATTGGAGCCGACCATGGTGAAATCGACGAACCCTGTCTTGCTGGTAATCGAGACGTTGTCGGAGGGTGTCCAGACCAGGGTCAACCGGCCCAGGATTTCTTCGAACGCCGGCTGCTTGCTTCGCCAGTCCGGTGAATCGGTAGACTCGATCCAGCCTTCGGAATCCCGGTACTGCAGCGCAAGGCGCCCACCCAGTGTCGGCGACATCGGGCCGGACAGGCTGGCCTTGTAGAGTTGCTCCTCGGTTTCAGTCTCAAAACCCGCACTCACCGAGCCCTCGAATTCTTCGCTCGGACCCCGGGTGGTGATGTTGACGAGGCCGGCGGTGGTATTTCTGCCGAAATAGGACCCTTGCGGCCCCCTCAGCACTTCGACACGCTCGACATCGAAGTACCCAAGTTCCCAGGCTTCCGTGCGCTGCCAGCTCAGCCCATCCACGGCGAGGCCAACGGCCTGGTCCAAAAATGTGGTAACGGCAGTGTTTCCCAGGCCTCTGATCGACATGCGTTTTGCGGAGTTCGTCTGGTCGACGTACATATTGGGCACTGAATGCGCCAATTCATACAGTTGCTCGGTGTCGTAGGCGCTCAGTTGTTCCGAACTGATCACCGTCAGGGAAGACGGCACATCGACAAGAGCCTCCTCGCGCTTCCGGGCGGTAACGATTATCTCCTCGACCACGCCTGAGCTGTCCGGTTCCACCCCCGCTTCTTCGGCCAGCGCCGGCGTGCTGATGGCAGCGGCGAATACCCAGGCAAACCCGACCGCCGCCCAGATGGTCAGCTTATTCGAAAACATGTGACTCCCCCCGACAATAGCTGCTCACTACTCCGCTCATGGCCGCAATGCACCAACGCAACGACGACCCCGAGATTCGGGTATTGTATGCATACGAAGAAAAACTCTTCAAGCGATTCCTGATTTTGTAAAAAAGCAATCGCCGATCTTAAAAAAGCATGCAGAATTTGTATTTTGCACGGTGGTGTTTGGAAAATTGCCAGTAGCATGCGCCCCTGCAGACCGTCGTGAAATCCGGGGAACGCGATTAATCCTGCAGCTTCCTGCTCGTGATGCAGAACGTCATGCCAGCCTGCGGCGCTTTCGGGCCGGTAACCTGTTCTGCCACGCTGGCGGAGTTGATCCATTCCGTTGGACAAGCGGTCCGGCTCGAGAGTCTTCTGATTGGAGGTGAGCATGAAACTGTGTGTGACCGGCCACAATGATTCCGGAAAATCCGTCTTCTCATACGTGGGTGCTGCACCGCGCAAACTGGGTCCCGACAGCTACGATGTCTGGAGCACGCAGGGGGTCGTCCGGGTGCCCGACGACGCGGATCCGAGAGCGCCTGCGTCGGTCGGTTACTTTCCGGTTTCCGGCGAGACATCGTTCAAGGTCGTCACGGTTCCGCCCACCGGGGAAGGAGCGCCACAGGACCAGGTTCCCGGAGAGATCATGGAGCGATTCTTCGATGCGGACGACCCGGGCATGCACACCACTGACACGATTGACTACGTGTTCATCGCGGCCGGACAGGCGGATCTCGAGCTTGATGATGGACGCAAGGAGCGCGTTCGTGCCGGGGACTGTGTCGTTCAACGCGGCACGCGGCACGCCTGGCGGGTCGTCGGTCCGGAGCCGCTGGTGCTCTGTGCTGTCCTTCTCGGCGCCGAGCGCGTGCGATAGAAACGCGTGCTTTCGATCACGCTTGCCTCGGCCTGGTGGCGCAGCGGGTCGAGGACGCCGGAAATCAGGGTGACGTCATGGTTGAAGACTTCCGGCCTGTGCCTGCGCGCCAAGGTCGGGCTTTACTATTGCAGGCGCATGCGGTCGAGCAACTCCGCACCCGTGCCGCAGTCGATTATCCAGCCACCGACCTGGGCAAAATACTCTGGATCCTTTACGGCAGCCAGGCGCCGAGCCAGTTCGTCTGCCGAGGCCTTGTCGAATTTCCGTTCCGCCAGGCGGCGCAGCAACTCTCGCTCGGCGGCCAGACCGTGCTCAATGCCTTGCTCAAGACCCTGCTCTAGACCCTGCTCAAGGCCCTGTTGCATGCCCCGCTCAACGCCCTGCTGCATGCCCTGCCGAAGCCAGTCCGCCTTCCATTCCTCCATGCGTTCCGCCAGCAATGTCATCCTTTCCTCCGGTTTCCGCAATTCCCGCCGCAATCCGGACACCAACTCCGCCGTATCCGAGTCTGGAACGATCCTCGATGCCACGGCCGACAGCCAGTCGAACACCGCCGTCAACACCGCGTCCGCCGCTTCCGGGGCCAGCGCTGCCGGTAGCCACGAGGACAGTTCCCGCATATGCCCGGCCAATTCGCTCTCCGTGCGCGCCGCATCCAGACCGAACAGCGCCGCGACGATATTGAGCCGGGGCAAATGCTCCCGCGTCAGCCGACGGGCGTCAAGCAACAGGTACGGGTTCAGCAGCATCGGCACTTCCCCGTCTGCCGACAGCTCGACGTCCGGTGTTCCACCTTGCGCCGTCCAGCGATTGCGGCCCGAATGGATCACCACCGGCAGCAGCCGCACCCGGCCGTCCGCATCCGTTTCCCCCTGACGCCGCAAATGCTCCTGAACCATGGCCGCGTAGCGCAGCATCCGCGGCGCCATGTCGAGGTCCACCCGCGATTGAAACTCCAGCAGCAACACCAGCGACCGGCCCGTCCCGTCGCCGTAGTCCACCCGCCAGACCGCGTCGCCGTGGCGTTGCCGGCGGTCCGCGCTCACCCAACTCGCTGACAGTTGCCGTAGCGTGTCGAAGTCGAGCAACCCGGCCACCGGCCCCGCAAACCCCCGCAGCAGGTGCTCCACCAGAATCGGCAGACCGAAAAGCCGCTTCCAGGCCGCGTCGTGATCCATCGCCGAAGCGTAGGCGGTCGCGGCGAACGGCAACAGTGACGAAGTACCCGGCGTGGCGTGCGCTTTTGCCGCATTGACTTGAGAGCGGTCTGTTTTCACGGCTAGTATCGTTGAGGGCACACAACCAGGCCATCGGCGGCTGGCCTATGGCGACAACTGAGGAGGGACCATGCGTTTTCATCATGTCTGCTTATGCGTCAGCGATCTGGAGAAATCACTCAAGATGTGGACCGGGCTGTTCGACTTTACCGTCCAGATTCGGTTCTGTTCACCCGGAGATGCGGGACCGACGGGGTTTGACGAGAGCAAGCTCGATGAAATGGAGGAGATGCTGGGTCGCCGCGATGCAGTCATCGACTGTGCGCTGCTCACCTCGCCTGATGGCGCCATGCTCGAGATACAGGAGGCGCATAATCCTGTCGTTCGCAAGACCCCGGAAGAATACAATTCCTATTTCGTGACCGGCATGCGCGAACTTGCCTTCCGGGTCGACGATATCGACGGCTGGTTCGAAAGGGTGAAGGAGGCCGGCTTCCGGCCGACGACGGATGCGGTCTGGGATTTCGGCGAGAACGCGCGGTCGTTTCTTTTCTACGACGACGACGATATTCGCATCCAGCTCTGGGAGGATTCGAATGCCGGCTGGATCTAGCTCGATTGCACCGCGGCCTTTTGATGGCGCCGGAACATTCGGCAACCCTCGGGTTTGTCTACCACCATCCGCTCGGATCGGGACTCGAACTCGAGATTGGCGGTGACATCGGCTACTGGATGTGCGCTGGTGTGATCGGCGATTGCCGGGCTATTCGCCTATCTTGCCCAGTTGTCCTACGCCATCCTCGTATATTGCGTTGATGGCCGGCGAGGGCAGGCGTTGGCCGCCACAGGGATTGATCGACCGTTCCATGCACGCGACACCTTTTTTCTCGCCGTTCACGGTCAGGACGAACGCCGTCTCGCAGAGGAACAACTCATCGAGGGTGACGATGGTCGAGCCCATGAGGCCTGAAAACTCGAGGTCGAACCTTTTGCCATCCGTAGTCTCGACGTAGCCTGAGACCCGAACCATGGAGACACCGTCGATGTCCATCCACGGGTAGAGTCTCCACTCCCTGATGGCTGTGATCGAGCCATGTTCCGCGACGTAGCCCAGCCTGCGCGGCGGCTCTCCATGTACCGTGCCGGCGGTCACGAAGAATGAAAACTCCTCTCCGATCGTGCCGTTCGACCAGGTGGTGCATTGCAGGCTGAGCACGTCTCGCGCACCCCAGGTGTGGTCCCTGTGGCCGTAGCCGGACACCTTGATTTCGCGGGCTCCCGAATTGAGGGTTCCGCTCACACTGCCCGCCGATTCGGTGTGCCCCGACCCGACCTCTCCCATCATGTCTTTGGCCTCTTGTGCGGAGACGACCTCGTCGAACGAGACGGCACGGTGCAGATCTTCGAATCTCAAATCGAGGCGTACGTCGTCCTGGTCCACCTTGCAGGCCAGCCCACCCTGTTCGAGATGCTGAAAACTCAAGCCCTCAACGGAATATGTTCCGTCTGCCCGCATTTCAGGGGAGTAGGTCACCTGGCTGCTCACCCGCCTCGTATAGCGGCCGGTGTCGTCGATGATTGCATTCCAGATGTGTGCATTCTTGCGATTGGGCTGGTGAGCGATGCGGTGAAATCCACTGATACCCTGCTCGGGATCGGCCCACCAGAACCACTGGGATTCGTTCCAGCTCTTCTCTTCACCGACCTCGGCAGGAACTGCGGGTTCCTTTTCGTTACGCGCCATTGAAGGGATCCTCCATCTCGTTGGCTTGGTGCCCCGCGCGACCTGATCGCTGGGCGAGGCAGAAACGCAATACGACCATTTGACAAAAATACTAAAAAATATTACTCAATACAATGGCCTATATAGATAGTTTGCCTAATACCTGAAGCAATGCTAAATGAAGGACTGTCGAATGCAGCGTTCGTCCTGCCACTACCAGAGTTTGTTGTCCATGATTTCTTCGAGAAGAATGAGCGGTGAGAAAACAGGGCTGGCCATCACTGCCTCCCTCATCTCCTCTGTGACGTCCGGGGATATGGCGGCCGTGCGATCTATGAAGAGCACGACCGCCATACCGGTGTAGACCGTGTAGTAGTGTAGCCTGTTCCTGTCGATGGCCTGGCCCCGGGCGTCTTCATAGGTTGCGATCAACTCGTCAACGGAAAGCCAGCCGGGAAGCCTCCTGTCGTCCGCGCGCCTGACGGACAGGAAATCAAGGGTGAGCCACCAGGCCAGGTCCTTCTCGGGTGCGGCCAGATGCACGATATCCCAGTCGATCAGCGCCGCGCACTCCGCACCGCGATAGATCGTATTGCCGGGGCGTGCATCGCCCCAGCTTATCGATAGGGGTTCGTTCTCGATCCTGTTGGCCGCAAGCCAATCGAGGGATCTGGTGACCAGCGGGAATGGTGCATCGCCCCGGGACCACTCATGGTAGCGGCGCCAATGGTCGATCAACCAGTCATTGTGAGTGAAACCAGGCCTTGCGCGCTGGAACAGCCTATCCAGCGACAAGTCGTTTGGATCCAGCTTGTGCACGCGGGCCAGGGCGGCCAGGCTGCTTCGGCAGAGCTGCGCCCGTTGTTCAGCGTTCAGTTCGGTCACCCAGCCCGAGTGGTGATAGCTCGGTTCATCGGGCGGCACCCGACCATCGATGTACTCCATGACATAGAACGCACTGCCCACGATGGATTCGTCCTCTTCGTAGAAGTAGGTCTTGCAGACGGGTATGTTTCTGTCGCGCAGCTCTCTCTGCACGACGTACTCGGACTCGAAATCCTGATTCATGTGCTGGGGATTGTCGGTCAGTGCCTCTCTTCGCAGGATGTACCGGCTGCCGTCTTTCAGCGTAAAGAAAAATATCTCTCCCGCACGGCCGTTGGCATCTTCGGAGATGGGTTCCAACTCGACCAGCTCTTTGCCTTCAAACCTGGTCGCGCACCAGGCCGCAAAGCGGTCGCGATGACGGCTGAGATCGCGGTCCTGGGCTTTTCTCCCGGTCGTGTAGGACAGTTCGATTTCTTCCATGCGTAAATCTCTCCCAGAAACCTATTGATCGCCAGATTTTAGAAAATAAAGTTCGACAATGAAGAAAAAACTATCATATGTTTCTGTTTGAGAATAGTTGCAGAATAAAACATGAATAGTAGGTCGAAACTCACGTGCTTAGAGGCAGAGACGTAAGCGAGTGGGTTGATCGAAAGGAGGAGCGAGTGTCCGACGAAGATACTGGATCAGCATTGGATGAACTGGGGGCGAGACTGACGGATGCCAT
>JAPPHD010000178.1 GCA_028821125.1 Gammaproteobacteria bacterium | reverse complement strand
AAATCATGGTGAAATTCGACTCGATCTCGGCCGAGTTGCGGAAGTCGGGTTAGCGTTCACGTCGTTGCTCGGAATTTCGATGTATCTCATGGGCGACTTCGCCAGTCGGCGCAGAATCTTGAGCTTAGTGGTCACGCGGGACTACTGTTAGGCTTCGCCGGACTCATGATTCGAAATCTTCCGCAGCGATCTCTTTCAGCATTTCCGTGTCGGCCAGCAAGGTGGTCGTCAATATTTTTGCCGAGGCGGCGATCAAGACGGCCAGGTCTTTTCTCTTGTTAGGCGACATCGCTGCAAACTCTTCCCGGCCGGGATGCATCTTGTCTGTCACCGCGTGAACCACCGCCGCTTCAACCATCGTCTGCCTTGCGACCAGTCTGAAAAACTCCATCTCCAATTTGTCCATTGTCGGTACCTCTCTCGATCTTTTGCCCTACCGCTGTATGAATTTATAGCTTGACATCCACCCGGGTTTGGCTAGTGTGCCAGTTGTCTCCCTGCAGGAATTGCGGCCTGCGGGGCTGGCTGGAGACTAGGACGGGATTCGAACCCGCAACCGTAGAGTTAGCTACGGACCCAGGGAATGCAACTCCCGGACGTTTGCCATTTCCGTCACCTAGTCCTCGTGCTCGTCACTCGCTGGAGGTAGAGCAACACAGGAGGCCCGGATTCTAACGAGTCCGGGCCTTCGCTTCTAGAAACCTTCACACCTGTCCAAATCGGCGGGATATTTCCATTGTCAACGACTGTCGGCAGCCCTGGTCGGGCTGCCCGCTGAATACAACAGCCCAAGCTCGGTCGGGAGTAGCTACCTGACCTGCGAATAGGCGGGAACTTTCATCTGCTGATGTGTCGTTGACAACGGCCCGGCACCAATTTTGTGCCCGCCAAAGAAGTGAGCGCCGAACCAGGGGCTACTGATCCGGCGCTCTTCCGCGCAAAGAGGTTGGTATCCCAGGCGTGGCAAGCGGGATTCTATCTCGCGTGTCATATTTGTGAAGCCTCTTTGCGCGTCCATTTTGGAGCGCGAAGATGACTACTCGATTCACTCAAGCGGCGGTCGCCGCTCTACTTGTTTTGGCTGTCACTCCGGCTCGGGCATCCGATATCGGCCTCACCGTTAGGGATGTCGGCGGTGTTCTGAGCGAGACGGGCGCCTGCGACGAGTGGAAGCCGCACGCCTTTTACCAGAACGCCATTCAGTGCGAGACGGAACTGTTGTTGTTCGAGATCCGCTATCGCAAGTCCGATTCCATGGCCGAGCAGGTATCGCTGGTTAGCCTTTACCCGAAGAGCGAGGCGCAGCGGGCGGAACTTTCTATGGCGATCGTCCTGCTTGTGCGCAAGCTCATGCCCGATCTCGACGAGGGATGGGTAGCCGGCAACATGGCTTACCGCCACAAGGGGAAGGTCAGTCAGGTCCGCGATGGCCTCAAAGGCACCGTCAACCGCATGCCCAGCATGGGTACGGCCGTGTTCACCATCGAGCCGGCGAGTACGGCTGAAGTGGCTGCGGCGCGTCCCGCCCATTCGCCCTGACACGGAAGCCGGAGGATGACATGACCAATGCGGAAACCCTGATTGCCATGTGCCGACACCTGTTCGCACCAGAGAACTTTCCCGAGAAGCATGTGTCTAACGCCCACGTCGGCCCACCGCTCAACGACCCCAGCGATGGCGAACTTGACGTGGTCCGCCTGTCGTTCGACCTCGACGCGGGTCAACTCGACTACGAGGCAAGCCCGGCGAGAGAAGCCTACAGATTGCTTCGCGACGGGCTGGTCTGACACCCCACCAGCGTGGCGACGTTTTGATACACTGGCCTCCCGCAACTACTCTGCGGAGTGCGAAATGAAAGAGGACCCCTGATGGCGAATGCTCTGCTCAATTTCGGTGCTGCCGGCGCAGTCGTCTTGGTTCTGTGGTTGTTGATGCGAGCCGAATTCAGGTCGGTGAACGGTCGGCTAGATCGCCTTGAGAAATCCGTGGATGACCTCACGAAGGAACACAATAGCCTCGCTCGCGAGTTTTCGGACTTGCGGGCCACCATGCGAGTATGGATGGGCGCTGTCGAATCCGGCAGGATATTTCCTTTTGAGCGCAAGCCCAAAGACTCGGACCGTGTGTCGTGAACCCGGTAGTGCTGCAGGACGGCACATGGTTTGACGGTGACCGTGCTATTCGATGGGAGCGCCGTTACGAGGTGGAAGGTGGTTACTCCGGCGAACTGGTGCGGCAGGTTCTGTGGCGGACACGCCACAACCGGTTCATCCTAGAAGACTGGACCTCAAGTGGTTGGGAAGAAGATGAGGTCTTGTCTAAGCGGGAACAGATTACTGAGAACCTGGGGATAGTATGGCTGCTGAATGCAAAGGAGACTATCCCCAATGACTTGGAGCAGAAGGTTCTGGATATTGAGTTGTAGACTTATAACCCCCTGAAAATATTGAAATTTGATACATTTTCCGTCAGTATTACGGATAGGGAAATCCCCTATTCGGAGGACGGAAATGGCACAGAAAGCACCCGGTCAGGCGCACCGGGAGGGCATGACGCTGGCTCAGTTGTTCCGGAAATTCCCGGACGACGAGACGGCTGAAAAGTGGTTCGCGGACCAGCGATGGGGTGACACGCCGGCCTGCCCGCACTGCGGCTCCACCAACGTCCTGTCCGGCGCCAAGCACCCCAACCAGCCGTACCGATGCCGCGAGAAGCAATGCGGCAAACGGTTCAGCGTCAAGGTCGGCACCCCCATGCAGGACTCGAACGTCGGCTACCAGACTTGGGCGATCGCGCTGTACCTCCTGGTGACGAACCTGAAAGGCGTCTCCAGCATGAAGCTGCACCGCGACCTGGGGATCACCCAAAAGACAGCCTGGCACCTGGCCCACCGTATGCGCGAAGGGTTCGCGGTTACGCTGATCGGCAAGCAGATGTCGGGCTTGGTGGAGGTCGACGAGTCGTACTTCGGCGGGCTGGAGAAGAACAAGCACAAGAGCCGGCGTCTCAACGCCGGACACGGCCCGGTCGGCAAGACCCCGGTCGCAGGCATGAAAGACCGGGTCTCCAACCAGATCGCCGCCAAGGCGGTCCCCGAAACCAAAAAGTCGACCTTGCAGAAGCACCTGGCCGAGCACGTCCCGCCGGATGTGACGGTGTTCAGCGATGAGTCCTATGCCTACGAAGGTCTGTTGAACCTCGAATCGGTCAAGCACAGCATCGGGGAGTACGTCCGCGGGCAGGTCCATATCAACGGCATGGAGTCCTTCTGGTCGATGATGAAGCGGGGGTACCACGGCACCTACCACAAGATGAGCCCCAAGCACCTGGACCGCTGCGTGGGCGAGTTCTCCGGGCGGTACAACATCCGCTGAGCCGACACCGACTACCAGATGGCGGAACTGGACCGGAGGCTGCTGTACGAGGACCCCCTTCCCTACGACGATCTGATCGCCAGGACCGGCAGGCCATCGGGAGCGCGCAAGGGCAATGCCGAGCTGGTCCCATTCTGAGGAACACAACATGACCGAAGCTGACGATCTTAAGCTCGCCGGCATCGTCCGGGAACTGAGTGACGCCAAGTACACTCTCGAGTGTCTTGTTGGCAAGGCTGAACGATGGGCGGATGCGCTGAAGCAAGCCTCCGAACGCCTCACCCACCTCCGCGAGGGCAAGTGGTTCCAGCGAAGCCGGAGTTCGACTGAACTGCCCGAGTTTCCGGACCACGATGTCCTCGGGCAGCACTTGGATAGGATTATCAAGGAGCGCGACCGCATCGAAAAGTTGCAGGACAGGCTGCAAGGTATGAAGGTCAACGTCTCATGACCAAGCCCAAGCCCCCCATCATCGAGGTGCCCCCGGAGGACTACGAGCCGACGCCGGAGGAGATGGAAGAGATCATCAAGATCGACATCGGCGACATGACGGTCGAAGAGGCGGTGCAGACGTTTCTGAGAACCCCCGTCGAGGTCCGGGAGAAGCAGGCCAAGTACCGGAAAGGCCAGTGATTTGGGCACTATTCGATATAATTCCCATCTGGAAAGCCGCCGGGAGGCCGCGTGAGCCTGCCCTCTGCGAACGAGATACGGACAGAATTGCGTGCATGGCTTGCCGAACACTGGCACCCGGAGCAATCGCTAGTCGACTGGCGCAACAAGCTCATCGATGCGAAATGAGCGATGCCCGAGTGGCCCGAAGACTGGTTCGGGCGCGGCTATCCGTCCGAGCTGGTGCGGGTGGTCGAGCGGGAGTTGGCCCGGGCCGGGGCCGTCGGCGGGGCGCGGGCCGGCATCCGGCTGCTGGCGGCGGCGACGCTGCTCGAGCACGGCACCGATGCCCAGAAGGCGAAATACCTGAGGCGGATCGTCACCGGGGAAGACACCTGGTGCCAGTTGTTCAGCGAGCCGGGCAGCGGCTCCGACCTGGCCGCATCCACCACCCGCGCGGAACCCGCCGAGGACGGCTGGGTCGTGAACGGCCAGAAGGTGTGGACCACGAGCGCCCACCACGCGGACTGGGGCCTGCTGCTCGCGCGCACCGATTGGGATGCGCCGAAGCACAAGGGCCTGACCTACTTCGTTCTCGACATGCGGCAGCCCGGCGTCGAGGTGCATCCCATCCGGCAAATGAATGGCTACGCATCGTTCAACCAGGTGTTCATGAACGATGCACGCATTGCCCGGGAGGACCGTGTCGGCGAGGTCGGCGGGGGCTGGGCGGTGGCGATGACCACACTCGCCCACGAGCGGCGCCGGGCGGACGGGATGCGGTCCGGTTCGTCGGACGTTGCCGGCAAAGGCGAGCACAAGGGCCGCATCTACGAGGAAGAGGCCGAGGAGATTGCCACGGCCATGTCGCCCTATGTCTGGTATCCCCAACGCGCGGGACGGGTCGACCTTGCCCTGCCCAGAGCCCTTTCAACAGGCCGCATCGCCGATCCGGCGGTAAGGCAGGAACTGGCGAAGCTCCTGATTCTGTCGAGTTCGGCGGAATGGACCGCACGCCGTGCCCGCGCGGCGCGGCAGGCCGGCATCCCGGTGGGGCCGGAAGGCTCGCTCGGCAAGCTGGCGGCGAGTCACGTGGCGCGCCAGGCGGCCCGGGTGCATACGCTGATTGCCGACGAGGACGCACTCTACGCGGGCAACGATGCGCCGGAGGACGGTCTCATCGCCGAGATCCTGCTCTCAGTTCCGGCGGTGTCCATCGCCGGCGGCACCGACGAGATCCAGCGCAACATCATCGCCGAACGCGTGCTTGGCATGCCTCGCGAGACCCGATTCGACAAGGGGCCGTTCCGGGACCTTCCGGTCAATTGAACGGGCTGGCTCCGGTCAACTCATCGCTGCATCGAGTCCAGGGTCTGGCGCAGGGTGTTTTCGAGGGTGTACCTGAATTCCGGGTCCGTGATCGGTCCGCCCGAGCGCGTCTGGAGATAGAAAACGTCCTCCACGCGCTCACCGAGGGTCGCGATGCGGGCACCGAGCACGGAGATTTCCAGTTCGTGGAACAGGAGGCCGACGCGAGCCAGCAACCCGGGCCGGTCGGCGGTCAGGACCGTCAGCGTGGAGAAGGGTTCTCCGTCGCGGTTGACGAGGGTGGCTTCGGTGGGACGGGCCAACTGCCTGAGGCGGCGGGGTACGCGGCGGTTGCCGAAGGTACCGATGTCCGGTTCGGCGACGGCGTTTCTGATGTGATTCACGAGGGGGTCGCGGTCGCCGCGGATCGGCTGGCGCTCCTGGTCGAGCACGACATAGGTATTGAAGCAGAGCCCGTCCTCTGAGGTTCGGATGTTGGCGTCGTAGACGGACAGATGAAGCTGGTCGATGGCGATCACCGAGGCGGCGAACAGGTTGGGCTTGTCGCGGGTGTAGACGAAAATCTCCGTCGCGCCCTCGCCGGGCACCTGGCCGGCCATGTTGCGCATCAGCACGAGCGGGCCGGCGCCGGCATCGTGGCCGAGTACGGCGGCTGTCACCTCCGCGACCCTTTCCGGGGTGTGGCGTAGCAGGAACTCATCGCCGAGGAGCGCCCAGACGGGTTTGGCTGCTGCTTCTCGCGTGCCGTTCGCGGCCAGCTTTTCAGCGGCACTTTCAAGGCATGCCCGGATCGAGGCCTGCCTGTCCACCGGCGACTCGAGGCCGCCTTCGAGGAGCTTTCGGGTTTCGGTGTACAACTGGCGCAGCAGGGTGTCGCGCCAACTGTTCCAGAGGGTGGGATTGGTGGCGGTGATGTCGGCGACGGTGAGCGCGTACAGGTAGTCGAGACGGCGTTCCGAGCGCACCAGTTCCGCGAATTCGAAGACCACGTCCGGGTCGTAGATGTCCCGGCGCTGGGCGGTGCTCGACATCGCCAGGTGGTTTTCCACCAGCCATTGGACGAGCGACGTGTCGTCGTCGTTCAGCCCGTGGCGGCGGCAGAACCGCACCGCGTCCCGGGCGCCAAGGGTGGAGTGGTCGCCGCCGCGCCCCTTGCCCACGTCGTGAAAGAGCCCGGCTATGTAGAGGAGTTCGATCTTGGGCACCGTCTTCACGCAGTGGTGCGCCAGCGGGAAGGTCTCGGCCCGGGCTCGGTACCGGAAGAGCCGCATCTGCCTGATCACCATCATGGTGTGGGCATCGACGGTATAGATATGGAACAGGTCGTGCTGCATCTGGCCGACCACCTCCCCGAACTCCGGAATGTAGCGGGACAGGATGCCGTAGCGGCGCATGCGGGTGAGCTGCGTCACCAGCGTATAGGGCGCCTTGAGCAGGTCGAGAAACAGCCGGTTGTTCCCGGGGTCGGCGCGGAACGCGTCGTCGATCAGATGCACGTGGTCGCGGATCAGGCGGATGGTGCCGGCGCGCACCCCGTCGATGTCGCGCCGGTTGGCGAGGATGACGAACATCTCGAGCAGGGCGCTGGGATGGCGTGCGAACACGTCGGGTGCGGTGGCTTCGATGTGGCTGTCGCGTATGCGGAAGCGCTCGTTGACGGATTCCATGCGCGGCCTGCCCCGTGACAGCGACTCCTCCAGGAACTGCAGGACGATGTCGTTCACTTCCCTGAGCGTCAGCACGTAGCGGTAGTACTGGTGCATGAAGCGCTCGACGCCGAGTCTCGCCGCCGTATCCACGTAGCCGAGCCGCTCCGCCAGCACGCGCTGGTGCTCGAACTGCAGGCGGTCGTCCTTGCGCCCCGCCACCAGGTGCAGCCCGTAACGCACCCACCAGAGGTAGCGCCTGCCGTTGGCGAGCCATTCGCTCTCGGTGGCCGTGACGATGCCAAGGCGCTCGAGCTCGACGATGTCGCCGGTACCGAATTTCCGGGCGCAGACCCACAGGGCGGTCTGCAGGTCGCGCAATCCCCCCGGAGAGGCCTTGATGTCCGGTTCGAGGTCGTATTCCACGTTGTGGAAGCGCCGGTGCCGCTGCTGCTGTTCGTCCCGCTTGGCGCGGAAGAATCGGTCGGCGGGCCACAGGCGGGGCTTGTTCATGGCGCGGTCGAGCTTTTCCACCATGGCCCGGGCGCGCGGGGTGGCGGGTTCTGTGAGCAGGCGCCGCTCGAACACGGCCGTGGCCACGGTGATGTCGCCGGCGGCCTGGGCGATGCAGTCCCTGACGGTGCGGACGCTGTGACCGATGTCGAGGTTCAGGTCGTACAGGTTGCGCAGAAAAGCCTCGATATCGGCCTTGTGCCGGCGCGGGTCCCGGCCCAGGATCATGAGGTCGATGTCGGACCCGGGATGCAACTCGCGACGGGCGTATCCGCCGAGGGCGAACAGCAGCAGCGCGTCTCCCGAGGCGCCGTTGCCGCTGTCGCTGTCGAAATGACGGCACCAGATTTCGCGAATGAGGTCGTCGAAGAAGGCCACGCGGTCGCTAACGATGGACTCGATGGCGTCCCTGGCCCAGTAGCGCTCCGCCAGGGCGGCGTCCTGTTCGGCGATGCTCGCGCGCCAGCGGGCGACGTTCACGACAGGTCGGCTTCTTCGGCCCGCCTGGTCAGAATTTCCGCCCCATCGCCTGTCACGAGCAGGGTGTGTTCCCACTGGGCGGACAGCTTGTGGTCCTTGGTGACGACCGTCCAGCGGTCGGGCAGCATGCGGATATCGCGCCGGCCGGCGTTGATCATCGGTTCCACGGTGAACGTCATGCCCTCCTCGATCGCCATGCCGGCTCCCCGGTGCCCGTAGTGCAGCACCTGGGGTTCGTCGTGGAAGCGCTTGCCGATGCCGTGGCCGCAGAATTCACGGACCACGGAGAAATTGTGGGCCTGGGCGTGGGTCTGGATGGCGTGCCCGATATCGCCCAGGGTGGCGCCGGGGCGGATGGCGCCGATTCCCCGATACAGGCATTCCTGGGTAACCCGCACCAGGCGCTGGGCCAGCACCGCCGGCTTGCCGACGAAGAACATCTTGCTGGTATCGCCGTGATAGCCGTCCTTGATGACGGTGATGTCGATATTCAGGATGTCGCCGTTCCTCAGCACCTTTCTGGCCGATGGAATACCGTGGCAGACGACGTGGTTTACCGAGGTGCAGATCGACCGGGGGAAGGGCGGGACGCCGGGCGAGTTGCGGTAGTTGAGCGGCGCCGGAATGCAGCCGAGTTCGTCGACGATGAAGCGGTGGCAGATGTCGTCGAGAACGCCCGTGGTTGTGCCGGGCGCGATGTGCTCGCCGATCATCTCGAGCACGCTCGCGGCGAGCCGCCCGGCCCTGCGCATGCCTTCTAGATCGGTCTCGTTGCTGATTCTGGCGGCCATGGGTCGGCTATGGTATAAACCGCGCCGCCCGCGAGCAACGCAATGGTTGTTCGCCCGGGCACACGGCCGCCGCGACCTTCCCGGCTGCAGGAAAACGGCAAGGAATTGGGCGGCGGCAAAAACGCACGCGGTTCGACACGGGTTCACGGGTGCCGGCGGCGGCGGGGCGCGCCAGCGTTTCTCCTCCGGCCGCCGGTCTGGGCCCGGGAGCCGCGGAGGCTCAACCCGGAGACAGAAATTGAACATAAACATGCGCGACATGCTGGCCGCCGGTGTTCACTTCGGCCATCAGACCCGCTTCTGGAACCCGAAGATGAGCCCCTTCATCTTCGGCGCCCGCCGCAAGATCCACATCATCGACCTCGAGAAGACCGTGCCCGCCTTCGAGCAGGCGCTCACCGAGCTTCGCAACATGGCGAGCCGCGGCAACAAGATCCTGTTCGTGGGCACCAAGCGGGCGGCCGCCAGGGTCATTCGCGAACAGGCGGTGCGGGTCGACATGCCCTTTGTCGACCAGCGCTGGCTGGGCGGCATGCTCACCAACTACAAGACGATCAGGCAGTCGATCCGCCGTCTTCAGGACCTGGAGAAACAGGCGGAAGAGGGCGGCTTCGATCTGCTCACGAAGAAAGAGGCACTGCACCAGCGCCGGCTGATGCAGAAGCTCGAACGGAGTCTCGGCGGCATCAAGAACATCGGCGGGCTGCCCGATGCGATCTTCGTCATCGACGTGCAGCACGAACGGATCGCCGTCAGCGAAGCGAACAAGCTGGGCATTCCGGTGTTCGCCATCGTCGACACCAACAGCGACCCGGACGGCATCGACTACGTCATTCCGGGCAACGACGATGCGATACGCGCCATTCGCCTGTACGTGACCGCGGTTGCGGACGCCATCCAGGAAGGGCGCGAAAACGCCGGCATGAGCCCCCCCGCGGGCGTCGACAGCGTCTCCGGCGAGGCCGCGGCGGCGGTGATGGCCGGCGAGGACGAGTATGTCGAAGTCGAAGACGGCGACGGCGTGGGCGACGAGTTCGTGGAAGCGCCGCAAGGCGGCGGATAAGGAGCGGGGCGATGGCCGTAACGGCAAGACAGGTCAAGGAACTGCGGGACCGTACCGGGCTCGGCATGATGGACTGCAAGAAGGCGCTGGAAGAAGCCGGCGGCGACATCGAGGCGGCCATCGAGCAACTGCGCCGCAAGAGCGCGCTCAAGGCCGAGAAGCGGGCCGGCCGCACCGCGGCGGAAGGCCTGCTGGGGCTGAAGGTGGCCGAGGACGGCAAACGCGCGGCCATGGTGGAGGTGAACATCGAAACCGATTTCGCGGCGCGCAACGAGAAGTTCACCGCGTTCGTGGCTTCGGTTCTCGATGCCGTGTTCGACAGCGGCGGCGATACCGCGGCGGTGGCGGAGGCGTTCGCGGGAGCGCGCGAGACCCTCGTTCAGGAAATCGGCGAGAACGTTGCCGTGCGCCGGGTGGCGCGGCTCGACTCCGAGGACGGCACCATTGCCGGGTACCTGCACAACGACCGGCGCAAGGCCGCGGTGGTGGAGCTCTCCGGTGGCGGCCCGGTTCTGGCGCGGGACCTTGCCATGCACGTCACGGCGCACGATCCGACGCCGCTCGTGGTGAAGCCGGAAGACCTCGATGCCGCGGTGGTCGACAAGGAGAGGGAGATCTACCGGGCGCAGGCCGACGCCCAAGCCGAGGCCGACGCCGCCGCGGGCAGGAAGCCCAAGCCGGCGGAGATCCTCGCAAAGATGGTCGACGGACGCGTTCGCAAGTTCCTGGGCGAGGTGAGCCTTGTCGAACAGAAATTCGTCAAGGATGCCGGCGTGAAGGTGGGCAAGCTGCTCGGCGGCAACGGCGCCGAGTGCCGCCGCTTCCTGCGCTTCGAGGTGGGCGAGGGCATCGCCGTCGAGCGCCAGGACTTCGCGGCGGAAGTCGCGGCGCAGGTGGGGGAATCCGCGAAATCCGCCTGAACGAATGCCCCGACTCCTTTTGAAACTGTCCGGGGAGGCGTTGGCGGCCGGCGAGGCGGCGGGCATCGACCCGGCAACCCTGAACAGGCTCGCCGAACAGATTCGTGAAGCGAGAACCATCGGTGCACGCATGGCGGTGGTGCTCGGCGGCGGCAACCTGTTTCGGGGCGCCCGTCTTGCTGAAGCCGGAATAGACCGGGTGACCGCCGATTCGATGGGCATGCTCGCAACCTGCATGAACGGCCTGGCGATGCGCGATGCGCTCGTCCGCCAGGGCGTGCCGGCGGGGGCCTGGTCGGGTCTGGCCGTTGCCGGGGTGCTGCCGGCCTTCGATGCGGTGGCCGTGGGCGCGGCGCTGGAGCGCGACGAGGTGGCGATTCTTGCCGGCGGTACGGGCAACCCCTTCTTTACGACGGATACGGCGGCCTGTCTGCGCGCCCTGGAACTGAATGCCGAGGCGGTGCTCAAGGCCACCAAGGTGGACGGCGTTTACAGTGCGGACCCGGTCACCGACCCGGACGCCGAGCGCTTCGACGAACTGACCTTCGACGACGCCCTGGCGCGACGCTTGCAAGTCATGGATGCCACTGCCCTTTGCCTGTGCCGGGACAATGACCTGCCCGTGGTGGTTTTCGACATCAACGCCCCGGATGCATTGACCCGGATTGCCAGCGGTGACAAGGTTGGCACCCGGATAGTACCCACGCCCGAGGCGTCGCGCTGATGAACGAAATGATCGAACTCATCGAAGACGACGCGGACGAGCGCATGGGCAAATCCATCGGCACCATGCACGCTTCCTTTGCCCGCATACGCACCGGGCGCGCTCACCCGAGCCTCCTGGACCCGATCGAGGTTCCCTATTACGGTGCCGACACGCCGCTCAACCGGGTCGCCACCATCACCGTGGAGGAGGCCCGGACCCTGGTGATCACGCCCTGGGAGAAAAACCTCATCCCGCAGATCGAGAAGGCCATCCTGAAGAGCGACATCGGCATAACGCCGGCAAGCAGCTCGGAGAAGGTGCGGGTTCCGTTGCCGGCACTGACCGAGGAGAACCGCCGCGACCTCGCGCGCCACGCGCGGCATGAGGCGGAAGCGGCGCGCATCGCCATCCGCAACATTCGCCGCGACGCCATTCACGAAGTGCGCGAACTCCTGAAAGAGAAGGAAGTCGCCGAGGACGAGGAGCGCCGTGCGGAACAGCAGATTCAGACGATCACCGACCGTCGCGTCAAGGAGGTCGACGCCGCACTCGCCGCCAAAGAGGCGGACCTGATGGAGATCTGAGCGCGGATGTCGGAATTACCGGTCAGCGTCCCGCAATACAAGCCCGTCCGGCTTCCCAGGCACCTTGCCATCATCATGGACGGCAACCACCGCTGGGCCAGGCGTCGCCGGCTGCCCGGCGCGATGGGGCACCGGGCGGGCGCCAGGAACGTGCGGCCGGTGGTGGAAGCCTGTGCCGAGCAGGGCATCCGCTGCCTCACGCTGTTCGCGTTCAGCACCGAGAACTGGCAGCGGCCCCAGGGCGAGATCAACCTGCTGATGGGCCTGATGCGCAACGTTTTCGAGAACGATCTCGACGAGCTGCATCGTCGCGACGTGCGCCTGCGCATCATCGGCGACCGGTCCCGTTTCCCGGCCGACCTGCAGATGCAGATGAACCGGGCCGAATCCATGACCCGGCAGAACGCCGATGTGACCCTGAACATCGCGGCGAACTACGGCGGCCGGTGGGACATCACCGAAGCGGCGCGGGCCATGGCGCGGGCCGTGCGGGCGGGAAGCCTGGATGCAGACCGGATTGACGAGGAACTTTTCGAGTCGTACCTGTCGCTGTCGCCCGTGCCGGCGCCGGACCTCTGCATCCGTACCGGCGGCGATCAGCGCATCAGCAATTTCCTGCTGTGGGAGTTCGCCTACACCGAGTTCTATTTCACCGACGCGTACTGGCCGGATTTCAACGAGGAAGAACTGGTTCGCGCGCTCGGCGCGTTCGAAGAGCGCAAGCGCCGATTCGGTTGCCGGGAGTAGGGGCGATCGCCAGCCAGCGACGCCGCCGGACCGTCACCGTCCTGTGCCTGCTGCCGGTAGCGGTGGGCACTGTCTATCTGAGCCCGCCCCTCTCGGCGCTGGTTTTCGGCTTGGCGGCCGCCATGGGCGTGTACGAGTGGGCGGGTCTCGCGCAGTGGAAATCCGCGCTTGAGCGGTGGGGCTTCACGATTGCCTTTGCCGTGCTCGCGACCGCCGCCTATGCGTTCGCGGATTTGCGGGCCGCCGCGTTGTGGCTGGGCATCGCCCTCTGGATCTTCGCCATCGCCGGCATAGTCACCTGGCCGGCTTGCCGGCCGCTTTTCGAGCGGCGCTGGCTGGTGGCGCCGCTGGGCGTTGTCGTGGTCTGGAGCGCCTGGTCGGCCGTGGTGGCGGTGCGCGCGGAGCCCAACGGCAGCCATTGGCTGTTGTGGATGTTCGTGCTGGTCTGGGGCGCCGACATCGGCGCCTATCTTGCCGGCAAGCGCTTCGGGCGGCGGCGGCTGGCTCCGGCGATCAGCCCCGGCAAGACCTGGGAAGGCGTGCTGGGTGGAGCGGCCCTGGGCGGCGGCGCCTGTATCGGCGGCCTGGCCGTGACCGGCGTGCTCGACTGGACCTGGGTGGCGGTTACCCTGGTTCTGTTCGCGGTCTCGATATTCGGCGACCTGATGGAGAGCCTCTTGAAGCGGGCGCATGGCGTGAAGGACTCCGGCTCGCTGTTGCCGGGCCACGGCGGCGTGCTCGACCGCATCGATTCCGTCCTGCCGGTTCTTCCCGCATTTGCGGTCATTCTCGCAAGCGTCTGAGGGCGGAAAGCTGACGCAATTTGCAGAAATTGCCGGTTCGACCACGGGTTCCGAGATCGGCTACCATGCAGCCGCAAACTTCGGCCGGACTTCGGCTTGAAAGCCCCGGTGATGGACGACTGCCCGATGATGAAAGTAAAGCCGCCGATGAAAGTATCCGCCCCGGCGCCCGATCGACGGGACAACGCCGAATTTCGGGAAAGAGTTCGTATGCGGCGCTTCCCTTTCGGCGCGTTAAGCTCGTCCGAA
>JAPPHD010000093.1 GCA_028821125.1 Gammaproteobacteria bacterium | reverse complement strand
CGACGGAAGTTGGTGACGGATGCGGGCTTGCCAGGCGCGATCAGGTGCGCCGCGGGCCGCGCTTCCTCGTCTTCCTGCGGGGTATGCCCAGCCGCTGGCGACGCTCCCAGAGGCTCTTGCGGCTGATCCCGAGCTTTTCCGCCAGTTCCGTTTCGGTGAGGTGGTCCTCGTTGTCGCGTACGAAGCGGACGAAATAGTCTTCCAGCGAAACGTTTCCGGAACCGGTACGAGGCTGTTCGAATTCTTCCCGGGCGCGGGTGTCGATGGCGAGCAGGGCGCTGTCTATCTTGCTGCCATCGCAGAGAATGGCGGCTCGCTCGATGACGTTCTCCAGTTCGCGCACGTTGCCGGGCCAGGCGTATGACGCGACCGCTTCCATGGCGCTCGCCGAGAGCTGGGGACGCGGCTTTCCGAGCAGGCCGCATACGTGCGAGAGGGTGTGTTCCGCGAGTTCGAGAATGTCGCCGCCGCGGTTTCGCAGGGGGGGTACGGAAAGCGAAACCACGTTCAATCGATAGTAGAGATCGTCACGGAAGCGGCCGTTTTCAGTGAGTTGCTTCAAGTTCAGATGCGATGTCGCGACCACCCTGACGCTCGACGGCTTCCCGGCTTCATGGATCGATGGCCTTGTCTCGTTGTTCATCAGGAAGTGCTGCATGCGGGCCTGGGCCGGCAGGGAAAGTTCCCCGACTTCATCGAGAAACAGCGTACCGCCTTCGGCGGCTTCGAGCAGGCCCCCCCCGGAGTCGCCCGCCCCGTCGCCGTGGCCGAACAATTCCTGTTCGATCAGCGACTCCGGTATGGCGGCACAGTTTACGGTGACCAGCGGTGCGCGGCTGCGGCTGCTGCCGGCGTGCAGCGCGTGGGCAACCAGTTTCTTGCCGGTTCCCAGTTCTCCCTCGATCAGGACGGCGGCGTCCGTGGGAGCGATCTTGTCGATCTGGCGCTTGAGTTCGCGCATGGCGTCGCTCGAACCGACCATTGGAAACGACTGTGTGGCACCGGCGGGGGATTCTGGATCGTGGATATAGGCGGCTAGCGCGTCGTTCACGGCGGCGAGCAGTTCGTCACCCCGGACGGGCGCCGCCAGGTAGTCGGCGGCGCCCAGTTTCATCGCCCGTACCGCCCGGCGAACGTCCGGGTTTGGATCGATGACGATCAAGGGCCCGCTGGTTGACCGGCGCAGGCTCTCCATGCGATCGAGGATGTCCGGCTCGGCGAGTACGCCATCGATCCCGGTCAGGTCATCCTCGGTCAGGGCTTCCGAAAGATCGCGCCTGGCGATCTTGAAGCCGGCGTGTTCGAGAATCCCTGCCAGTGATTCCCTATGGTCGGGGTCGCTTTCGATCAGCAGCAGATCGGCCATGGGCGCATGGTAGCAAACGCCCTGGCATCTGTTTGCCGGATACGCATCAAGCCGGTGGATGGCGCTCCACTACCTGATCGTTACGGGGGATCCGGTCCAGTTCCCATCGGCCGACGGCCCAGTCAAGCAGGTCTTCGAGACTTGCATCCGGCGCATCGGCCAGCCCCAGGAAAACCAGGCAATTGCGGATGTTGGCCAACGGGACGGAGGAATCGACCGGTCCGGCGCCTGTCTGCTTGGACAGTTTTCGGCCGTCCCGGCCGACGATCAGCGGAAGGTGGGCATAGGCGGGAGGAGAACGCCCGAGCAACGTCATGAGATGGATCTGGCGGGGCGTGTTGTCCAGGAGATCGCGGCCGCGAACCACTGTGGCGATGTCGGGCTCGCTGTCGTCCATGGCCGTGGCCAACTGGTAGGCGACGATGCCATCGCGCCGGCTGACGATGAAGTCGCCGACGACGAGCCGTAGCGGGGTAACCTGCCCGCCCTGCAGAAGATCGGTGAATTTCGGCGCCGCGTTCTCGACCCGTACGCGAACGGCCGCGTCCGGGACAGGCGCGGTTCGGCCCCGGCAGGTTCCCGGATAGATCGGCGCATGCCGCAACTCCCGGCGTGAGCAGGTGCAGTAGTAGAGGCAACCACGGCGATGCAGCTCGGAGAGCGCGCTTCGATAAGCGTCGAGCCGCGCACTCTGCCGCTGGACGGGCCGGTCCCAGTGCAGGCCGTGACTTTCCAGCGCGCGCAGTATGCAGGCTTCCGCACCGGGCTCGGTGCGCGGCTCGTCGAGGTCGTCGATTCGCACCAGCCAGTCGTGGTTCCTGGCGCGAGCGTCCAGATAGCTGGCCAGAGCCGTGTACAGGGAGCCCAGGTGCAGGGGGCCCGTCGGAGACGGTGCGAACCGCCCGGCCTGCCCGTGAGCCACGATCAGCCGTGCAGTTGCCGTTCCTTGATTTCGTCCAGCGCCTTGCAGTCGACACACTGGGTGGCCGTGGGCCTGGCTTCCAGGCGGCGCAGGCCGATCTCCACCCCGCAGGTGTCGCAGTAGCCGTAGTCTTCCTGGTCGAGCCGTTCAATGGTGCGGTCGATCTTCTTGATGAGCTTGCGTTCCCGGTCGCGGGTGCGCAGTTCGATGCTGAACTCTTCTTCCTGGGTGGCGCGGTCGGCAGGGTCCGGGAAGTTGCCGGCTTCATCCTGCATGTGGTGCACGGTGCGGTCGACTTCCTCCATGAGATCGAGGCGCCAGCGGTTGAGAATGTGGCGAAAATGCTCGAGCTGGTCGGCATTCATGTAGATTTCATCCCGCCCGGGCTGATAGGGCTTGAAATTTTTGAAGGGGGAGTCGTTCGCGCCCGCGTTCTTGATTCTTCGTCCTGTAGACTCCATGTGCTCTAATCCCTGCGCTTGGTCCATGCACATCCTCCGACCCGGGAACCGGGTGGGGTGATTCGAGGGGCGCGTAAACTACCAGAACGGAATTACGTTGACCATATGGGCCAGCGAAGATTTTTCGGAGGGGACATGCCGTCTGCGCGCATGGCGCGAATCTCGCCGTTCAGGGTGATGGAGCTGATGGAACGGGCCGGGCAACTGGAGGCGCTCGGCCATCGCGTGGTGCATTTCGAAGTGGGTGAGCCGGACTTTGCCACGGCCGCGCCCATCGTCGAAGCGGGGCGCAGGGCCCTGGCCGAAGGCCGCACGAAATACACCCACGCACTCGGTCTCGCCGGTCTTCGGGAAGCGATCGCTTCCGATTACCGCGAGCGTCTGGGCGTGGGGATTGCCCCGAACCGGATAGCCGTGACATCCGGAGCCAGCGGCGGCCTGCTGATTCTCAGTGCGCTTCTGCTCGATTCGGCCCGGGGCCTGTTGATCGGCGACCCGGGCTATCCCTGCAACGAGGCCTTCGTGCACGTGGTGGGTGGAACTCCCCAGCGCATCCCGCTTCGTCCCGAATCCGGTTACGTGCCGGGCATTGCCGACCTGGAGATGGCCTGGCGGGAGGAAACCCGGGGGATCCTGCTCGCCTCGCCGGCCAATCCCACGGGCGCCGTGATCGGCGATTCGCAACTCGAGGCGATCGCCGCGTTCGCCCGCGCCCGCGATGCCTTTTTCATTCTGGACGAAATCTACCAGGGTTTGATCTACGGCGAGGAACCGGGTCCACGAACGGGGCTGGCCGTGGACGACGGCCTCTTTGTGCTGAACAGCTTCTCGAAATACTTCGGCATGACCGGCTGGCGCCTGGGATGGATCGTGGTGCCGGAGGACTGCATCGGCCCGGTGGAGCGGCTGGCTCAGAACCTGTTCATATCGCCGTCGAGCGTCGCGCAGCATGCCGCACTGGCGGCGTTCTCCCCGGAAGCCATGCGGGTCCACGAAGAGCGGCGTCAGCGATTCGATGCCCGTCGGGCGAAATTGCTGGCCGGCCTGGAAGGGCTTGGATTCTCGGTGCCCGCCCGGCCGGACGGGGCTTTCTATCTCTACGTGGACGTGTCCCGCACCGGCATGGGCTCCCACGACTTCTGCTGGCGCCTGATCGACGAGTTTCAGGTTGCGGTCACGCCCGGCATCGACTTCGGCGCGAACTCCGCGGAACGCTTCGTGCGGTTCGCCTACACCACGGACGATGACTCGATTGATTTGGGGATCGAGCGGATCGGCCGCGCGCTCGCCGCCTGGGGCGCATGATCTTCCCGGCACCGTTGCTCCGGGGGCGGCTCCTCCGGCGTTACAAGCGCTTTCTGGCGGATGTCGAAATGCCGGGGGGCGAGGTGATCACGGTTCACTGCCCCAATACCGGGGCCATGACGGGCTGCAGCCGGCCCGGCAGTACCGTCTGGTTGTCGGATTCGGCCAATGCGCGCCGCAAGTATCGGTTCACTCTTGAAATCGTCGCTGCTGGCGAACATCGGGTATGCGTCAACACGGCGCGAGCCAATCAGGTCGTCGCGGAAGGGATCGAGTCCGGTCGTGTTCCGCCCCTGTCCGGCTATGCGAGTTTGCGTCGGGAACCGCCGGTGCCGGGTGGGGAGGGAAGGTTCGATTTTCTGCTCACGGATCCGCGCAAGGGTGCGTGCCATGTCGAGGTAAAGAGCCTGACCCTGGCGCTCGCAGACGGTTGGGGCGCCTTTCCCGATGCTGTGAGCGACCGGGCACTGCGGCATGTCCGGGCATTGATCCATTGTCGTGCGGAACGCGCGGAGCGCGCCGTACTCCTGTTCTGCGTGATGCATACGGGCGTGCGTATCGCTACAACCGCGGACGGGATTCATCCGGCGTATGGGGAGATCGTGCGGGAGGCGATGGAAGCCGGCGTGGAAGTCCATGCCTGGGGATCCGCCGTGGGGGCGAAGGGGATTCACCTGACCGGCGAACTGCCTTTCGTTACTCCGCGGTAGGAAGGGGGTGCGGTCTGAAACTGCTAGTCAACGTCTGGGGATGGAGGTTGGCGCGACTGCCTAAAGGCGAGTAGCACCTGGTGGTACTGCTCGATTCGCCGCAGGCGGGCGCCGTAGTGCTGGACGAGTGTCGCCGCGGCGAAATTGCCGAATCGCGCGGCTGCGGGGGCCTCCATACCGTTCGTCCAGCCGTGGAGGCAGGCGCCGGCGTACATGTCGCCGGCGCCGTTCGTGTCGCGGGCGTTCACGTCGTAGCCCGGTACGGTGACGGTTCGGCCCTGCGTCACGGTCATGCTGCCGCGGCGGCCCAGTGTGAGGTTGCAGGTGCGGGCGATGTCCTTCAGTTCCGCGATGGCGATATCGAGGCGGTCGGTTCGCGCCCAGGTGAGCGCTTCCTCCTCGTTGCAGAAAAGATAGTTCACCCCATTCCCGAGCAGGTGCTCGAGATTGCTCCGGAACAGGGTGACGATGCTGGGGTCGGACATGCTGACCGCCGTTGCCACGCCTTTTTTTTCCGCGAGTTGCCTGGAAGTGGAAGCCGCTTCCAGGGCATCGGGAGAAGAACTGACGTAGCCTTCGACGTAGAAGATCCGGGCGCTCGAGAGTGCGGATTCGTCGATTTCCGCGGTGCCCAGTTCGCTTGACACGCCCAGGAACGTGTTCATCGTCCGTTCGGCATCGTCGGTGATCAGCACGAGGCAGCGGCCGGACGTGCCGGCCGGCGCGGCGGCGCCCGGGTTGGTGCCGATGCCGAAACCGGCCAGGTTTTCGAGAAAGAAGCGGCCGGTTTCATCGTCTGAGACCTTGCAGGAGTAGTAACCCCTTCCCCCGAAGCCCTGGACGGCTACGACGGTGTTGGCCGCGGAACCGCCGCTGCTCCGCACGGGCTTCGAGCCGGAAAGATCCTCGATCAGCGCGACCATGCGTTCTTCGTCCACGAGGGTCATGTGTCCCTTCGCGATTCCATGCCGGGCCAGGAACGCCTCATCGACCCGGTATTCCATGTCGACCAGGGCGTTGCCCAATCCGTAGACGTCGTACACTTGTTGAATCCTTGGCGGTGCGGGTTCAGAGGTCAGCGAACGCACCGTCCGCCGCGTCCAGCGTGGCATCAAGCACGTCGGGTGTGTGATGCAGGCCCAGGAATCCCGCCTCGAACGCGCTCGGGGCCAGGTAGACGCCGCGGTCGAGCATGCCGTGAAAGAAGCGGTTGAAGGTGTCGACGCTGGAATTCGCGACGTGGCTGAACCCGGTGACTTCTTCCGGAGCATCGAAGAACAGGCTGAACATGCCGCAGACGAAGTTCACCGTCAGCGGGTGGTTGTGGCGGGCGGCCCGTTCGCGCAGGCCCCCGGCAAGGAATTCGGTGCGCTCGGCAAGTACCCTGTAGAAATTTTCATCGAGCGATTCGAGCATGGCGATGCCCGCGGCCACCGCCAGCGGATTGCCGGACAGCGTGCCCGCCTGGTAGACCGGCCCTGCAGGCGCGATGTGGTCCATGATGGCGGCCGTACCGCCGAAAGCGCCGATCGGCAGGCCGCCCCCGATGACCTTGCCGAGGGTGGTCAGATCCGGAGTGACGCCGTAGAGCGCCTGGGCACCGCCTCTTGCGACGCGAAATCCGGTCATTACCTCGTCGAAAATCAGCAGGCTTCCCGAACGGGCCGTGATATCCCGCAACCCATCCAGATAGCCCGCCAGGGGCGGCACGCATCCCATGTTGCCGGCTACCGGCTCCAGAATCACGCCGGCGATCTGCCCGGGATAGGCGTCAAATGCCCGGCGAACCGCGTCGAGATCGTTGAACGGCAGCGTCAGCGTTTTCGATGCCACGGCATCCGGAACGCCCGGCGAATTCGGGATGCCCAGGGTCAGCAGCCCGGAACCCGCCCTGACCAGCAGCGAATCGGAATGCCCGTGGTAGCAACCATCGAACTTGATGATGAGGTCGCGCCCCGTGAACCCCCTGGCGAGCCGAATCGCCGACATCGTCGCCTCGGTTCCAGAGTTGACGAGGCGGATTTTTTCGATGCCCGGCACCATGGAAACAACCCGTTCGGCCAGTTCGGTCTCTTGCCCGGTCGGAGCGCCGAAACCGAGTGCTCGGCCTGCCTGCGCCCTGATCGCCTCGACAACGCCGGCGTGGCGGTGCCCGAGCAGCATCGGGCCCCAGGAGGCGACATAGTCGATATACCGATTGCCGTCGACATCCTCGAGGTAGACGCCTTCACCGGTTTCGAAGAAGACCGGATGGCCGCCGACTCCCTTGAACGCGCGGACGGGGGAATTGACGCCGCCCGGAATCGAGAGCTGGGCACGGGTGAACAGGGCCTTGGATTTGCTGCGGTCCATGGGCGGCTAGAACGGTTTCACGACGGCGAGAACGATGACGGCGATGAGCACCGCGGTGGGTATTTCGTTGAACAGGCGCAGAAACTTTTCGCCGGGCGCCCGATCGCCGGCGGCCAGGGTGCGCATGATCCTGATGCAGTAGTGGTGATAGCCCACCAGCAGAACGACCAGGGCGACCTTGGTCCAGAGCCAGGCGGCCGTCCGGTACACCTGCCAGGTTTCCACGAGTGCCCAGATTCCGAACACCAGGGTCGCGACCATGGCGGGATTCATGATGATTCGGAAGAGCCTGGACTCCATGACGGCGAAGCGCTCGCGACCGATCGGGTCGGCCGCTGCCCGGTGGTAGACGAACAGGCGGGGCAGATAGAAGAGGCCCGCGAACCAGCACACCATGGCAATCAGGTGCGCGGCCTTGATCCACAGGTAGCCCGCAGACAACGCAACGTAATCGGTCATTGATTCGCCTCGAGAGCGCCGGCGCCGCAGTTTACAGCCACTTGGAGATCGGAACACCCCGGCAAAGCGCCTCGGGAAAGCAGCGGGGCGGCGGCTGATATAGTCGCTGTCCTGTATACGCTTCGGCGAGCGATTGATTTGGTGTTTGGCCGCGACAGGTCTGCAGCATACCAGCGCATGATGGTGGTGCCCCGGACGCCCGTGGGACGCATGCTGATCCTGCTGGGTCTGGCGGTGGCGCTCGGGCTGGCTGCCCTTGGGGGGTACCTTTGGGCGATGCGCCAGGCGGAACTCGACCGGGATACGGTCGACTATCTCGGTGGACGGATCAAGGCGCTGGAACTCGAGCTGGAGGATGCCGGCGGCCGGCTGGCAGATGCCGAACTCGCCCGTGAAGTGGAGCGGCAGGCGCTTGCGATCCAGCGCGAGGAGATGACCGAACTGCGCGGGACCGTCCGGGAGTTGCAGGAACAACTCGGGTTCTATCGCCGGGTGATGGATGCGTCGTCTCCCGGCCGGGCATTGGATATCGCTGACTTCGAAGTGTTCCGGCTGGAGGATTCCGCCAGATACGGTTACCGGTTGCTGTTGACCCGTCCATCGGACCAGGACGACTGGGCCAGGGGCACCGCGCGGCTCAGGATATCGGGCCTCAAGGGCGACAAGGAGCATGAACTGTCCTTGCCGGAGGGTCACGAACCGGATTCCGCTCCGCTCGACTACCGATTCCGCTACTTTCAACGCCTGTCCGGTTCGCTGACCCTGCCGGAAGCATTTCGCCCGTTGCGGGTAACGGTGAGATTGAACCCCCTTGGGGGAAACAGCGCCGGGGTCGAGCGCACGTTCAACTGGCCCGACACGCTTAGATAGGCCGGGAGCGGGAGCCGGTACTGTCTGGTTGCGGTACCATGGACGGCCACCGCTGAAACGACGGAGACAAACATTGATCAAGTCGAAAGCGAACAAGAACGTTACGCTCATCGCGGCCGACACATCCGTGGACGGCCACATCCGCTTTGCGGGCGAACTGTACGTGAACGGCGCGGTGATCGGAGATATCGAGGGGGGGAACGAGTCGCAGGGCACTTTGGTGGTCAGTGAGGAGGGGTCGGTAAAGGGGGAGATTCGCGCGCCCAACGTCGTTATCGGTGGCGCGGTCGAAGGGGATGTTCATGCGGAATTGCGCCTGGAAGTGGCCGGGAGTGCCCGGATTCGCGGCGACATCCACTACAAGCTGGTCGAAGTGCAGACCGGAGCCTTGATCGACGGCCGCATGGTTCCTCAGGAACAGGCCGCCGCGAACGTGCATGCCCTACCCGTCGGCACTCGGGACGACGACTCGATTGGATGAACCCCGGCGGGCTGTATAATCCAGGCAGGTTCGACGAAATGGCAGTTCATGTCCTGGCAGGCTGAGATCGCGTTGTCAGAGCGCGCCGCCACCAAGGTGCGGCAGCTCATCGAAGAGGAAGGCGACGACCTCAAGCTGCGGGTGTTCATAACGGGTGGGGGCTGCAGCGGGTTCTCGTACGGGTTCACATTCGATGAAGCCGTTGCCGACGACGATGCGGTTGTGCAGCGCGACGGCATCACGATGGTGGTGGACAGCCTGAGTTATCCCTACCTGTCGGGGTCCGTGGTCGACTACAGGGAAGACCTGCAAGGCGCCCAGTTCGTCGTCAGCAACCCGAATGCCGCTTCCACCTGCGGCTGCGGAAATTCCTTCGCAATCTGATCGTTCCCGGCCGATTCAGCCGGCGTAGACCGCTCCGAGAACTCGCGGACCCCTGGCTCCGGTGACCTCGGGTAAGTTGCCGGGTGCCCCAACCAGCCGCTGGTGAGCCAGCCAGGCGAAAGCGGCGGCCTCGATGGCGTCGCCGTCCCAGCCGTGCCGGTCGGTCGTCTGCACGGGTATGCCGGACAGCTCTGCAAGGCGTTGCATCAGAAAGCGGTTCAACCGGCCTCCTCCGCAGACCAGCAGGCGCTCCGCGGACGGTGCCCAGCGGTTCCGGGCATCGACTGCCGAACGGGCGGTGAATTCCACAAGGGTGCGCTGGACGTCCCGGGGTTGCAAACCGGGTTCGAGCAAGGCGTGAAGCCATTCGAGATTGTAGTGTTCCTTGCCGGTACTCTTTGGCGGCGTTCGGTGCACAAAGGGGTCTGCGAGCAGCGCGCTTAGCAGCCCGGACACCACGCGGCCGCCGGACGCCCAGGTGCCGTCTTCGTCGAAACGGCGCCCGGTGTACGCAGCGCACCAGGCATCCAGGAGGGCGTTGCCGGGACCGGTGTCGAAGCCACGCAAGGGTTCCAGTGCGGTGATGTTGCTTATGCCGCCGATATTGAGCACCGCCCGGCGCTCCGAATCGCTGGCGAAAATTCTTGCGTGAAACGCCGGCACCAGGGGAGCGGCCTCGCCGCCGGCCGCCATGTCGCGTCGGCGGAAGTCGGCTACGGTCGTGATGCCGGTTATCTCGGCGATCAGGCTGGGGTCGCCGATCTGCATGGTGAACGGCGACGGGCCACCGGGACTGTGCCTGACCGTCTGGCCATGGCTGCCGATGGCCCTCGGTTCGCCTTCGGGCAGGTTCAACGCGGTGAGGAAGTGGGAGATGGATTGCCCGATAAACCGTCCGAGAGCGTTGTCGGCGCGGCCGAGCCGGTCCAGGCGGTCGTCTTTTGCCTGACCCAGTTGAATGAGCTCGTTGCGCAAGGCGTCAGGCAGAGGCCGCGTCTCATGGGAGACGAGGCGAATGCTGTCGTTGTCGATGTCGACCAGGGCCAGGTCGAGACCGTCGACGCTGGTGCCGGTAATTGCGCCGACGTAGAGCAGGGTTAGTGTCCTGTCCGGTTAATTCCTTGCATTTCAGAGCTCGCTCGGCGCGTCAATGCAAGGCGCGGCCCGCAGCCAATATCGAGCATATTGGCAAGGGTCGCAACGCATTTGCATACGAGGGGCAAGCCCCTCGCGCTCCCCGGCTGAAGGCTCCGCCGCGCCTTGCCACAGACCCCGTGCGGCACGCTGAAATACAAGGAATTAACCGGAGAGGACACTAGTGTTCCGACACTAACGGCTCAGGTAAGCCAGTTGCGTCTGTTTCCGGCTGTCGAGCTGGGCGAACAGTGGCTTGGCTGTACTGCTGAAGTGCGCCAGTTCGGCCTCCGGTACCGGGTCTGCATCCGGCAGCCTGACCGTACGGGGATTCTGGTGCACGCCGTAGACGAGAAACTCATAGTGCAGGTGTGGCCCGGTGGCCCATCCGGTCGACCCGACATAGCCGATTGCCTGGCCTTGACGCACGGTGGCGTTGGCGCGAATGCCACGGGCGAACCCGGAAAGGTGCAGATACTTGGTGACGAACTGTTCGCCGTGCCGGATGACGACGTAGTTGCCGTTTGCCTGCGTTCGCCCCGCCTTTACGACCGTGCCATGGCCGGAAGCCCGTACCGGTGTACCTGTCGGTGCGGCATAGTCGATACCGCGGTGCGGCATGGCGCGGTTCCACAAGGGATGCTTGCGTCGGAGATTGAAGTTGGAACTGATGCGTGTGAACGAGACCGGGGCGCGGAGAAAGGCCTTGCGCATGCTCTTGCCGGCGGGGTCGTAGTAGTTCGACTTCCCGGTTGAATCCCGGTACAGCACGGCGCGGTAAACGTCGCCCTGATTGACGAATTCGGCAGCCAGGATGTCGCCGTAGCCCACGGACTGCCCGCCGAGGTGCAACTCTTCGAGCAGCACGTGAAAGGCATCGCCCGCCCGGATGTCGAGCACGAAGTCGATATCCCACTGAAAGATCTCCGCGAGCCGCAAGGTCACCGAATCTTCGAGTCCGGCTCTTTGGCTGGCGACGAACAGGCTGTGGTCGATGATGCCGTGGCGGTACAGCGTGACGCGTTCCGGCTCGGCAATCACTTCGGTGCCTGCAAAGCCGTCGCCCACCCGGGTGAACTGCAGCGTTTCCAGCGGCCCGGGCGAATAGCTCAGGTTGGTCAGCCGGTTGTCCGAATCGATGCTGATTTTCAGTTGATGGCCCGGATAGATGGACTTCAGCCGGGGCCCGAACGGCTGTGAGTGCACCAGCCTGTGGAGGTCGCCGGCCGGAATGCCCCTGCGCTTGAACAGGATCGACAGGCTGTCGCCGGAGCGGACCTCCAGGGTTTCTGTGGTGGGGCCGCTCTGCGGCGCGATTGTGTCCGACCCCGCCGGATCGGGGGCGGAACCGGGGACCGCCGCAAGGATGTCCTGCTGAACGGAAAGTTCAAGCGGTTCGGGTTCCGGGTGGATGTTTTGGTTTGCGGGAGTGTGGATGAATCTGGCCACCACGAAGGGACAGAGACAGAGGCCAAGGATGACGATGGCGGCCAGGTGGGTGGTCGGAAACCTGTTACCCTTCAAGATCGAATGCACCGTGGTGGCTGTCGGTTTATTCTCATGCGTCGGCACTGTGGAAAACTCTCCGAAAATCGGAGAGTTAGGAGCCTGTTCTCACAGCCGTATCAACACGCGGCTAGTATATGCATTTCTTCCGGATTGAAAACCCCGAGAAAGTGGACGATCTGTGGAGGTTCCATTCCGCGATCTGCTAAATTGTCGCCCGCTGATCGCAACTGTCCGTACAGGCTGGGCGCCTCATGGCATTGGATACATTGGACCGGCGGGGCCTGGTTACCCAGGTTTCCGACCGGAAGGGGCTTGAGGAACATCTTGCCGGTTCGCCGCGGACGCTCTATTGCGGCTTCGACCCTACGGCTGACAGCCTTCACATAGGGAGCCTGGTCCCGCTGTTGGCGTTGAGACGCTTCCAGGTCGAGGGTCACCGGCCGATCCTGCTGCTCGGCGGCGCCACGGGATTGATCGGCGACCCTTCGTTCCGGGACGACGAAAGGGGGCTCAACGACGAGACGGTTGTTGGTGGCTGGGTCGAAAAGATTCGGCGGCAGGTCGAGCCGTTTCTGGACTTCGAAGGGGATTCGGGCGCCATCATGGCGAATAACCTCGACTGGACGCGGGGGATGGATGTCATCAGCTTCCTTCGTGATGTGGGCAAGCACTTTTCGGTCAATGCCATGATCCAGCGCGACTCGGTAAGAAACCGGCTGGACAGGGCCGGCGCGGGCATTTCCTATACGGAATTCAGCTACATGCTCCTGCAGGCCAACGACTACCTGGAGCTGGCCAGACGCCATGGATGCTCCCTGCAGGTGGGCGGCAGCGACCAGTGGGGCAACATTGTTTCCGGAATCGATCTCGTGCGTCGGCGCCTGCGGCGCGACGTGTTTGCGCTGACCGTGCCGCTGATCACCCGGTCCGACGGCGCCAAATTCGGCAAGACCGCCGAAGGTGCGGTCTGGCTGGACCCGGTCAGGACGTCGCCCTACAGGTTCTACCAGTACTGGCTGAACAGCGGTGACGCGGACGTCATCAAGTACCTGAAGTTCTTTACTTTTCTGGATCTGGAGGAGATCGATACCCTGACGGGCGAGCTTCGCGAGGCCCCCGGGAAGCGTGCCGCCCAGACACGGCTGGCCGAAGAGGTGACCGAACTCGTACATGGAAGGCAGGCGTTGCGTTCGGCCAGGCGGATCACCGGGTGCCTGTTCGGGGGAGCGCTGGAAATGCTGGAGCAGGGAGACCTTGAACAGCTCCGGCTTGACGGCATGGACTGCACCGAAGTTCCGGCCGGGCGCGTGGGATTGCTCGCAGCGCTTGCGGATGCCGGGTTGGCCGGATCACGGGGTGCCGCGCGGCGGCTCGTCGAGGCGGGGGGCATCTCGGTCAACGGAGCGGTACAGGAAGATGCCGGGCGGATACTGGATTTTTCGGATGCCCTGCACGGGAGGTACTACCTGCTCCGACGGGGCAAGAAGAGCTGGCATCTGCTCGATCGGAACCGGGCCGTATCACCGACTTGAATGTCATTGGCGCCCAGACGGCCGCGAGCGTCTTGATAAGTGGTCGGAGCGGCGTATAATCCGCACCCCTTGCCCCCGCGCCAAGCTTCGGGGGACGCTCTTTAAAAACGAATAAGTAGTTGTTCTATAAGTATATAGAACGGCAAACAAGCCATTCGTGTGGGTGTCCGTTCCGCAAATGCGGAATGAACATCAATTCGCTTGAGCCTTGCAATGAACTCGTGCGAGGAAACTCGCGCATCTCTTTAAGCTGAAGAGTTTAAAGTGAAGAGTTTAAATCGAAGAGTTTAAATTGAAGAGTTTGATCATGGCTCAGATTGAACGTTGGCGGCAGGCTTAACACATGCAAGTCGAACGAGAAAGCGCCTTCGGGTGCGAGTAAAGTGGCGGACGGGTGAGTAACGCGTAGGAACCTGCCCGGCAGAAGGGGACAACTCGAGGAAACTCGAGCTAATACCGTATGACATCTCTCGTCTTCGCGACGAAGGATCAAAGGGGGCCTATCCTTGGAAGCTCCCGCTGTCGGAGGGGCCTGCGTTGGATTAGCTTGTTGGTGGGGTAATGGCTCACCAAGGCTACGATCCATAGCTGGTCTGAGAGGACGATCAGCC
>JAPPHD010000181.1 GCA_028821125.1 Gammaproteobacteria bacterium | reverse complement strand
GAGAACCTTGTGCGATTCCCGGAACCCTCAAAATACCCCTGTTTTGCTCATTGCGCGTCCTCGTCCCGGCGCGCCGAGGTGGAAGAACCCCCTTAGTGCTATATAGTGCCGCGCGTCGATCGGGATGGATTGAGCGAAACCATGGATGAACTGTTCGATTTCACCGGCAAGGTGGCTCTGGTCACGGGCGGCAGCCGAGGCCTGGGCCGGTCGATGGTGCTGGCCTTTGCCGCGCGGGGCGCCGATGTGGTGATCACCAGCCGCAAGGCGCACAACTGCGAGGCGGTGGCGGAGGAAGTGCGCGCCCTGGGCCGGGAAGCGCTGCCGTACGGGTGCCACGTCGGCCACTGGGACGAACTCGAGGGGCTTGTGGAGGCGGCCTACGGGCGCTTCGGCAAGGTGGACGTGCTGGTCAACAACGCGGGCATGTCGCCCCTATACCCTTCCCTGGGCGCGGTGAGCGAAGAGCTGTTCGACAAGGTGATCGGCGTCAACCTCAAGGGCCCCTTCCGGCTCTCGGCGCTTGTCGGCGAACGCATGGCGGCCGGGGACGGCGGCAGCATCATCAACATCAGCAGCACCGGCTCCCTGAGCCCGAGCCCGGAGTCGCAGCCCTACGGCGCCGCCAAGGCAGGCCTGAATGCCATTACGCGCGCCTTTGCGTGGGCGTACGGGCCCAAGGTGCGGGTGAACTGCATTGTTGCCGGGCCTTTCCTGACGGACATCTCCAAGGCCTGGGACATGGAGGCGTTCACGGAAAGGGCGGAGACCTCAATGGCGTTGCGGCGCGGCGGGCAGCCTGACGAGGTGGTGGGCGCGGCGCTGTACCTGGCGAGCGACAGCGCCAGCTTCACCACCGGCACACTGATGCGTGTCGATGGCGGGCAACCCTGAGCCCGCATTCAAGCCCGCAATTCTCACCAACTTCCTGCTGCGGACGCCGATGCACTCGCGTAAGCGCGGCCACGCAGGTCGGCGCCTCGATACCCTCGCGACGAAAGTTGGTGAGATTTGCGGGCTGAAATCGCATCGTCTACACACGCACAGGTGCTTGTCCAATTGTCATGATCGGCGTATCCTCGCCTAATGGTGATTTGGAAATGCCCAAATGGTTAGTCAACTTCCCGTGCCGCAATCCGGTCCCATTGCAGCGCGCCGGGCCAGGCACCGCGAGAGAGGTCATGATCATAGGGTGCTCCCGCGACCGGAATCATTGCCGGCAGAACAGGATGTGCTCGCCTTGCTGGCCCCGGCCTCCCCGGCTCTGCAAGAAGGCCCGGAACGGGAACAGGCCGATGCCCTGACACTGGTGCGCCGAGGTTTGCCGTTCGTTGCGCTGGAAAACCTGGTTCAGGCCATCGGGGCGCCGCAGAAGGAGGTCGCTGCCGTGGTCGGCATTCCGGCGACGACCCTCGCCCGGCGGCGAAGGAGCGGGCGGCTGACTCCCACGGAATCGGATCATGTGGTTCGCATTGCCCGCCTGTGTGCCATGACGCGCAGCCTCATGGGAGGCGACGCGGATGCGGCGCGTCTCTGGTTGACGGCCCCGAATCGGCTATTCGGCAATGAAACGCCTTTGCGCCGTGCTTCCACCGAAACCGGTGGCCGGGAAGTGGAGCAGCTTATCGGCCAACTCCGCCACGGTGTCTTCAGTTAGCGCTCGTCGGTTGCTGGCTTGTGCTTGTCGGCTGGCACCTGGCGGCGCCCGAGTTTGCAGGAACCGCCGAGGACATGCTGTCAGGTGAAGGCGCGCGCCCGTTTGGCGGCCGCTGGAACAGTCCCGGGCTGGCCGCCGTCTATCTCGGCGACAGTCTTGCGCTGGCGGGCATGGAACTGCTCGTTCATCTCGGCAATCTCGATGTTCTGAAGACATATCGAAAGATGCCGGTGTATATCCCGGAAAAGCTCGTGATGCATATCGAACCCGGTGACTTGCCGATGGGATGGGAAACGGGACCACGCGCGACGACTCGAGCCATCGGCGATGCGTGGTTGAGTGCCGGGCAATCCGTCGTGCTGCAAGTTCCCAGCGCTGTAGTCCTGGGCGAAAGCAATTTCATCATCAATCCGAATCATCCGGGGGTGGACGCCATGGGAACAGGTCCTGTATCCGACTTTCGCTACGACTCGAGACTCGCTCGATGAGTCGGGCGGTTCGCGATGGTTTCGGCGACCCGCGGCGCCGGGTCGATGCCGGTCAGTGAATCCAGCGTGGACAGTCCGCCGGGGTTGGCGACATTGATCTCGATGAGACGGTCGCCGGCGAGGTCGGCGGCGGCGAAGCCTGTACGGGAGGACGCCAGCCAGGCGCCGACCTTGTCCGCCAGGGCCCTCTCCGATGCGCTCAGGCTGTGGGGTTCCGCCCGCGCGCCTGTCGCCAGGTTCGCGCGAATGTCGCCCCTTGGCGGCAGGCGCTTGTAACAGCCGATCACCTCGCCGCCGGCCAGTAGACAGCGCACTTCTCCGTTTTCGATATCAGAAACGTATCGCTGCAATACTGCAAAACCGTCTCGTTCCACCAGACGGCGGATCGCGCGTCGTCCATTGCCGTCGTCGCGAACAAGGGAGACATCCCGACCGAAACTCGCGCCGCTGGGTTTGAGCACCCAGGCCGATTGATCGTCAAGACAATCGAGCAGGTAAGCCGGGGATGCGGCGGCATGGGTTTCCGGCAGATGACCGGCAAGGGAATCCGCGGCGGGCAGCTTTCCGTGCAGGTAGGTATAGGCATCGACCGGGTTCACGAAGCGGCGCTGGTCGAGTTGCCGCAGCAGTTGCATGCGGTCGTAGAACGACTCGCGGCGGCCGAAGCCGAGCAGCCAGATGAGGTCGAACCGGGCTGCGTCCTGCCGCCCGGCGAATACACGCCGACTGTCGCAGCAAACGTCCTCGTGATTGGCGGTGACTGTCCGCCAGCCCAGGCCCGCGAACGCCCGCGGCAGGCGCAGGTGATTGTCGTTGTGAGCCGGCGTGTTGCCGTTCACCAGGAACAGGATGCTCGGCATCGTCCCGCCTCTCAGCCGCAACTGTTATTGAATGCACGCAGCAAGGCTGCTATTGACGAGGGCAGTAGTTCATTCATGAACAGGTGCGGTTGGGTCTCCGGCAATGTCCGGACAATCTTACCGGTGTCCGGGCCGGTCAACGAGGCGGTTCCGGTGGATTGAGCGCCTGTCACGGCAAGCCCGCGCCGCCAATCTTTGGCGCCCACGACTCATGCTAGAATCGCCGGCCCGGTGACGAACAGGCGCGAGGTAGGCCGATGCAAAGCGCGCAGTTGAATCTGCCGGACTACAGCTTGAGCCCCCAGCAGGTTCCCCAATACATGCCCGCGTTCCTGGAAAAGGAAGAGCGGGATGCGCTCAAGGACGAGATCGTCGAACTGCTCGCGGAACGCAATGCCGTTCTGGTGGCGCACTACTACGTGGACGGCGATGTGCAGGACCTGGCCGAGCAGACCGGCGGTTTCGTATCCGATTCCCTGGAAATGGCGCGCTTCGGCCGCGATCACGCCTCGAATACGCTGATTGTCGCCGGGGTCCGCTTCATGGGCGAGACCGCGAAAATCCTCTCCCCCGAGAAACGGGTATTCATGCCCACGCTGGAGGCAGAGTGCTCCCTGGACCTCGGCTGCCCGCCCGACGCGTTCGAGGCCTTCTGCAGGGCGCATCCCGACCGCACCGTCGTCGTCTATGCCAACACCTCCGTGCAGGTCAAGGCACTGTCCGACTGGGTCGTCACCAGCAGCGTGGGGCTCAAGATCGTGGAAGCGCTTGCCGAACGGGGCGAGAAGATCCTCTGGGCCCCGGACAAGCACCTCGGCCGCTACATCCAGCACAAGACCGGGGCCGACATGCTGCTGTGGAGCGGCGCCTGCGTGGTACACGAAGAGTTCAAGTGGAAAGCGCTCCGGGACGTGATGAGCATCTACCCGGGCGCCGGCGTACTGGTGCACCCGGAGTCACCCGCGGCGGTCATCGACATCGCCGATGCGGTAGGTTCAACCAGCCAGATCGTCAAGGCGGCGGGCGAGTTGCCGCACGAAATCTTCATCGTCGCCACCGACCGGGGCCTGTTCCACAAGCTCCGGCAGCGCTATCCCCATAAGCGCTTCATCGAGGCCCCCACTGCCGGAACCGGCGCCACCTGCCGAAGCTGCGCCCACTGCCCCTGGATGGCCATGAACGAGTTACAGGTGCTGGCCCACGTGCTGCGCGACCCGGCGCGCCTGGAGGCAAACGAAATCCTGGTCGATCCGCAAGTCGGCCGCCGGGCCATGATCCCGCTGGAGCGAATGCTGAATTTCCCGAATTCCTGAGCATGAAGGTCACCCGGTGTCGCGGGGGCCGGTACGTTCATTCACGATCAGGTCGGGCATTCACGATCAGGTCGGGCTGACAAGTGGTATCCTCCGGCGCTTTTCCAGGATGTCCAACTCGATGACTGCGCGAATCGATCCCGAAGAACTCAAGCGTTTTTCCTTCAACGTCTGGAACTTCAAGCAGGGCGAGATGGTCTCGCTGATGATTCACATCGGCGACCGGCTCGGGCTCTACCGGGCGCTGACCGGCGCCGGTCCGGTGACGGCGGCGGAACTTGCGGAGCAGACCGGGTTGCAGGAACGCTGGCTGCTGGAGTGGCTGCGTGGCCAGGCGGCAGCGCGGCTGCTGGGTTCCGATGACGGCGAGCGTTTTGAACTCAGCGCCGTCGGGGCGGCGGTGCTGGCGGATGAAGAGAACAGCCTGGCCTTTGCTGCCGGTGCATTCAGCGATCCCATTCCTCCAGAAACGATAGACAAGCTGGTGGATGCGTTCCGGACCGGCATCGGCCTTTCCTACGAGGAGCTGGGCCCGAACGCCGCCCACAGGACAGAACGCATGCTCGGGCCCTGGGCGCGCCAGGCGCTGGTGCCGCAGATCCTCCCGGCGCTCGACGGGGTGGTCGACAAGCTTGAGCGAGGGGCGGTAGCCGCCGATGTGGGCTGCGGCGGCGGGCTGGCCGTCGCTGCCATGGCGGAGGCGTTTCCGGACTCGGAGTTTCATGGCTTTGATCCGAGCGCTCACGCCATCGACCGCTGCCGGGAGAAGATCGCCGCGCAGAACCTGGGCAACCTGAAGGCGTTCGTGGCAGGGGGCGAGGATCTGCCACGAGAGGCGACCTATGACTTCCTGATCACCTTCGACTGCCTGCACGACATGACCCGGCCGGCCGACGTCATCGCCTCGGTTCGCCGCGCACTGAAACCGGACGGCACCTGGCTCATCAAGGACATCCGCAGCACCCCGGACTTCCGGGAAAACATGCGCAACCCGATGCTGGCGATGTTCTATGGTTTTTCCGTATCCGCCTGCATGTCTTCAGCGCTTTCCGAACCCGGCGGCGCGGGGCTCGGCACCCTGGGATTCAACCCGGTCGTGGCCGAGTCGATGGTGCGGGAGGCGGGCTTCAGCCGCTTCCGGCAACACGACTTCGACGATCCGGCCAACCTGTACTACGAGGTGAGGGTCTAGCTGGCATCGGTCACCGGCTCGACGGTGACTGAACGGGCAGGGTGGAGGCTGGTTGTACGCTTACCAAAGAGCAGGCGGTCCTGAAAACGATTGGGTGCACGCCTAGATTGAGGCGTGTTGGCACTTCGCGGGACCGGCGTGTTCTGCCGAGAAGGGTTTTGGACGATGACTCGTTTTTCGCCGGGTAGCGAAACGGCAGATTGCCTGACTCGCTGTTTGTTTTGCGGGTTGACGACTGCGGCGCTGGTTCTTTCGAGCGGTGTTGCCCGGGCGTGCAAGACAGCGGCGGTCGATGCGCATTGGAACGTTCAGGGCCGGGTCCTCATGTTCCCCTCGGCCGCGGACCCATTGAGGCAGGGTTTCGTGCGGGTGATCAACCGTTCGCACCGGGCCGGCGAGGTTCGAATCCTTGCGGTAGACGATAGCGGTAGGCGATTCGACCCATTGACCCTGGCGGTCGATGGGTTCGAGACGGCCCACTTCAACTCGGACGACCTCGAGGCCGGCCATCCGGATACCGGGCTGACGGGCGGCACCGGCGCTGGCGACGGTAACTGGCGCTTGGATTTCTCGAGCGATCTGGACATCGACGTACTGTCGTACGTGCGCACGAGCGACGGGCTCGTGGCCGCCATGCACGACATCGCCGCAATGGAGGCAGGGAACTGCCGCGTACCGATCTTCAACCCCGGCAGCAATCAGAGCCAGGTCAGCGTTCTGCGGTTGGTGAATCTCGGTGCGGAAGAGGCCGCCGTAACGGTTCGGGGGATCGACGACCGGGGTGCGCCGGGACTCGGCGAAGTCGGTCTGCAGATCGCTGCGGGCGCTGCGCGGTCGTTTACCGCGCGGGAGCTGGAATCGGGCGGCGCGGGGCTCGAAGGCAGGCTGGGGGACGGCTCCGGCAAGTGGCGGCTGGTGGTCGAGGCCGAGCAGCCGGTGGTGGCGATGAGCCTGCTGCAAAGCCCGACGGGCCACCTGACGAACCTGTCGGCGGCGCCGGAGCCCCACGGCGACGGCGTGCATCGCGTGCCGCTGTTCCCGCCCGCCGGAGATACTTCAGGACGCCAGGGATTCGTGCGCGTGGTCAATCGTTCGGACGGGTCCGGAGAGGTTCGCATCCGGGCGTACGACGAGACGGATCGAAACCGGGAACCGCTGACGTTGTCCATCGCGGCGAACGAAACGGTCCACTTCAACTCGGACGACCTGGAGCAGGGTGGCCGCAAGGGCCTGTCGGCGGGCACCGGCCGCGGAGCTGGCGACTGGCGCCTGGAACTGACCAGCGATCTGGACATCGACGTTCTGGCCTACATCCGCACGCAGGACGGGTTTCTGACCTCCATGCACGATGTGGCGCCACGCACGGGCAACCGCCATCGGGTGGCGGTGTTCAATCCCGGCAGCAACCCGAACCAGGTGAGCCGGCTGCGGCTGGTCAATCCGGGCGAGGCGTCGGCAGCCGTCACGATCACGGGCGTCGACGACCGGGGCGAGTCACCGGGGACCCCGATCAAGGTCACGATCCCGGCGGGTGGGGCGCGGGCGCTCGGGGCGGCGGAGCTGGAGTCCGGGGACGGCCTCGAGGGCGCCCTGGGCGACGGGTCGGGGAAGTGGTCGCTCCTCGTGGAATCCGTGGAGCCGGTGTTGGCCATGAGCCTGCTCGAGAGCCCGACGGGCCACCTCATGAACCTGTCGAGAACCACGCCGCGGTGGGATCCGCTACTGATCGAAGACCATTTTGTCGAGACGACGCTGGGCGCTGTAGACGGCATCCCGGTTGCCGTGGTGGACGGCCGGGGATTCGAACCCGGCACGCATGGACAGAGGATCACCGACGTCTTTCTGGCCAACACGGATCGTGCGACGCTCGTACAGATCGGTGAGTGGGGCGAGTATCAACACCATGGAGTGGTGGTGAACGGCATCAACTCCACAGGCTACATCAGGCACGCGCTACGGCACCGTGCCGGCATATTCTGGACCGCGACGGATGAGAGCCCTGTATACGATCCCGGCCGCTCCGGCTGGCTCATGGTCGGCAACCGGCCGTTTTACGCACGGACCCGGACATTTGCCCGTTGGGCGCGTGATGAGAACGTGCTGTTCGTCGGTTCCCTCGAAAACACGAGCGGCAAACCCTCGAACACGGGCGGTTTCGACGCCGTCTACTGCGACGATTTCGACCCGGACGCGGAGGATTGGATACCGCTATGCGGCGCCGTCAACGACTACATCGCCCACCTGGGTACGGGTGTCGAGAAGGTCGTTTTCGCAGGCGCCATCGACCGTTTCGGGTATGGCAATGCGGCCGTTCGGGCAGACGGCGTCTTCGCGCCCCACGCGATCTACGTCGAGTCTCCGGACGGCTCGACTTCTCAGGCCGCGCCGGTGCTCGCGGCCTACGCCACCAACCTCTCTTTCGCCAACCCCGGGTGGGGCGCGGCCCGGCTGAAGCGGGAACTCATGGACCTCGCCCGGGAGGAAACCATCGACCATGGCACTGGCGAGGCCAACGCGAGAGGCAACGAGCGGTTTGAGCGGCGAACGGTGAAGGTCATCCGTCCGGAATTCGCCCCAGGCGGCTGATCCGGTTGGCGGCCTTACGACCTCTGCTCGCGCATCTTGTTGCGGATGTCGTTGATGCGCTGGTCCAACCGCGCCATGAGCGGCTCGTTGCCCCGGCTGGCGAGGCGGCGGGCGTACTGGAGGTGCTGGATGGTGCGCTGGTAGGCGCCGTGCAGTTCGAAGAACTCGGCGCGGGCGAGGTGCACGCCGATGATGTTGCCGGCCAGGCCTGACACTTCGGCCAGGTCGTACCACACGTCCACATCGGCCTTGTTCACGAAGCTCTGCCGCTGCAGCACAGCTTCCGCGGCCACGTACTGGCGGTTGGCCACCAGCGCATCGGCGTAGAGCACGGACAGGGCCGCGTTCTGGGGATTCACCGCAAGCTCCCGTTCGAGGAGGCCGATGGCCTGGTCGACCTTGCCGGCCTTGGTAAGGAGTTCCGCGAGGCTGCCGATGAACAGGATGTTGTGCGGGTTGTCGGTGTAGATCTGGTCGACGAAGGGGATGGCTTCGTCGTAGCGCTCCGCGGCGCCGAGCGCGACGGAGAGGCCGTAGCGGGCGCCCTGGCATTCCGGGTTCTCGTCCACCTCCTTCTCGAAACTCAGCACCGCCGCCTGGGGCGAATCCGCATAGCGCACCCGGGCCCGCGCGCGCATCGCCTGGTATTCCAGCGATTCCGGAAACTGCTTGCGGGGATACTCCATCGCCTGGGTCCGGGCATCGGCGATGCGCGTCTCGGTGAGCGGGTGGGTGAGCAGGAATTCCGGCGGCCTGCGGGTGAAACGGTAGGCCCGGTCCATGCGGTCGAACATGCGGCTCATGCCCCAGGGGTCGAGATTGGCCCGGGCCAGGGTGTTCAGGCCGATGCGGTCGGCCTCCTGTTCCCGGCCCCGGCTGTAGCGCAACTGGCTGGCCTGGCCGGCGGCCTGCACGCTGGAAATGGCGGCCATGCCGGCATCGCCGCCGCCCAGGGCGCCGATCATGATCGCCGCGATCATGCCGGCGAGCATGGGCAGGGTCTGGGCCCGCTGTTCCTCGATGCCGCGCGCGAAGTGCCGCTGGCTGAGGTGGGCGATCTCGTGGGCGACGACGCTGGAGTATTCGTGCACGTCGCGGGCGTGCAGCATCAGGCCGAGGTTGATGCCGACGATGCCGCCCGGGGCCGCGAAGGCGTTTATGTCGTCGCTGTCGATCAGCACGGTGGCGAGGATCGGCTCGCGCAGTTCGCTGTACTGCACGATGCCGGCAAGCTGCCGCTGCACGTAATACTTGAGAATGGGGTCGTCGACGGTGGGCAGCGCCGCGTGCACCTGCTTCAGGAAGCTCTCGCCGAGTTGCCGCTCCATCTGCGGCGAAATGAGCCTGGAGGATGCATCGCCGACCACGGGCAGATCGTCGGCGACGTCCGCGCCGGCGCCGGTGCACAGGAAGAGCGCACCGACCGTGCCGATACGAATGGATTGCCGCAGCAACCCGATGGCCCGGCCAACGATGAGAGAATTCATGTGCCAATCATACTCCCGCTCCGCCAGAGTGAAAGGGAACGCCTTGAGCCTGCTCGGTTCGCGGGGGGTTGTGTCATACTTTCGCGCATGTCCGGCGAACCTGTAATAGTCGATGCAAAGGGGCTGAACTGCCCCATGCCGCTGCTGAAGGCCAAGAAGGCGCTGAACGGCATGGCGAGTCTGGAGCGCCTGTGGGTCTATGCCACCGATCCGGGCTCCGTCCGCGATTTCGAGGTGTTTTCCGCACAGAGCGGCCACAGGCTGCTGGCGTCCGGAAAGGAAGGCGATACCTATTCCTACCTGCTGGAAAAGAAATAGGCGGGGCCAGGCCCCCTTGTCCGTGGTTCAGGTTGTCATGAGTCAAGTACACACCCGCTCACCGCTTGCCCGCAGGGGTGGGGCAGCGCCCCGTTAGGCCTTGCGTTTTCTGGAAGTCATAAACCGGTGGATCAACCGGTATTTCTCCAACGAGGAAGCCATCTACCTCGTGGTGCTGCTGGCGGTTGGCTTCCTGGTGCTGCTGTTGCTCGGCGGCATGCTGGCGCCGGTGCTGGCCGGGCTGGTGCTGGCGTTCCTGCTGCAGGGCCTGGTCAATCAGCTTGCGCGCTGGGGCGTGCCCACGGCGGCCGGGGTTTACATTGCCTTTCTGGCGTTCCTGGGCGGCGGTGTCGCCCTTGCGCTCTTCCTGGCGCCGTTGGTCTGGCAGCAACTCAAGGGCCTGGCCGTGGCGCTGCCCGACCTGATCGGCCGCCTGGGCGAGGTGGCCCAGGGCCTGACGCAGTCGTTTCCCGAGATCGTCACCGAGAGTCAACTGACGGTGTGGATCGACGGCGCGGCGGGGCAACTCGGCAACCTGAGCGCCGCCGCGCTGCAGGGGCTGGTGACCAATGTGCCGTCCCTGGTGGCGCTGCTCATCTACCTGGTGCTGGTTCCGATCTCGGTGTTCTTCTTCCTGAAGGACGGGCGGCGGCTGCTCAACTGGTTCCGGGGCCTGCTGCCCGCGAATACGTCCCTGATCGACCGGGTGGGCGACGAGATGAACGAGCAGCTCGCCAACTACGTGCGCGGCAAGTTCATCGAGATACTGATCGTCGGCTCCGTCACCTCCGTCACCTTCAGCCTGCTCGGCCTGAACTACTCCCTGCTGCTCGGCGTGCTCGTGGGCGTGTCGGTGCTGATCCCGTTCGTGGGCGCGGCGGTGGTCACGATCCCGGTGCTGCTGGTGGCCATCATCCAGTTCGGCTGGTCGTGGGACATGGCCTGGGTGGTGGGCGCCTACCTGATCATCCAGGCACTCGACGGCAACGTTCTTGTGCCGCTGCTGTTCTCCGAGGCCGTGGACCTCCACCCCATCGCCATTATCGTGGCGGTACTGGTTTTCGGCGGCCTCTGGGGCGTATGGGGCGTGTTCTTCGCCATACCGCTCGCAACCCTGGTCAAGGCCATCTACAACGCCTGGCCCGAGGAGGCGTCGCCGGCCGAGCCCTGAAGGAGCACTCTCCGGGGCTCCCCGAGCGCGGGCGCGTCCGAAACACTGGCTGATCGCAGGGAGAGAGTGGGTGTGCGGTACGGGGTCGCCACCGGTCGGGTGCAGCCCGAGCCGAAGCACCGCTTCGGCAGGTGGCGACTCTTCGCAAGTAGTTTATAATCAAACACTTATATAGGGATATAACTTTCCAGTAGCCTTTTAACGCGGCGCATGTTTAAACATTCCGCGCAAGTCGCGCCCCTAACGCGGTCACGGTAGGGGCGCTATCCAAGTCTGTTGTACTACTCGATAGCCAACCCTCCGCACGGAAAACGCCAGTGTAGCGGCCCTAGTCAAAGCCGCAATCGAAATCGACTACATAGTGAGGGCTTGGGGTGCGCGATGTTAGAAGGGCATCGATGCACAAATTTATGTAGCTTTGAGCCGCAGGATTGACCCAAGATCACTAGAGACCCGCCTTGTGCGGGTTTTCTTTTGGCCGCTAGAAGCGCGGATGGCTCGCCGCTGTTCGCCTTGCGGCCCGTAGCGCCGACAGTTTCACGGCGCGTCCGCTGCTGTGATACCAGTTGCGGTTTACCTCCCGGCAGCTAGGGCATTCCCTATATCGATCTTGCGGCTTTTCGCCTCCACAACGCGCGCAAGCGCCCGCCTCTATCCGTTCGTTCCGCCGCTGAAGTCGGTACTCTCTATGCCGCTCGCGGCATCGCTCGCACTGGGATTGTCCGGGTATGGCGCGCCGCGTCCCGCATCCTAAGCAATAACCCTCCGCTTTCCGCCGGGCGCGAAAACGCCTGCTTGCTTGCCGCCTCGACTCCCGGCAATCCGCACATAGCCGCGTAACTGCCGGTCGCTTACCGCAATCGACACATAGGCCAGCGGCTTTCAGTGCCGCTCTATGCTGCGCCCTTGTTAGTTCGGCAGCGTCACGGGGCATTGCTCAATGCCTGTTCGTTTAGCTCCCTGGCGCGTTCGTCGGCTTCGGCTCTAGTGTCGTATTCGCCCATCAAGCGCCTCTGGCGGTCTGGTAGCCAGCGGTAAACGCGATACCGCTGGTAGTCCTGATAGCTCCCCGACTCGCTGCGCCGCTCGCGTGTGTAGGCCGCGCTGCCGTACCAGTACCCGCGAGCGGCTTTCGTGCGGCGCTCTAACGAATCGGGCGCATGGCGACCTATGCCCGCGCAGCGAAAAGGGCGCTTGAACGGCTCGCATGGATACCCGGCCCGCTTTAGCTTCGCGACCTTATTGGCGATTGCCTGCTTAGATCGGCCCATGATGCGCCCGACTTCCGCGTTAGATCGGCGCGGGGATTCGACCATGTAGCCTTGTAGCTGTTCGATTTCGCCATCCGCCCAAGGTCGCGTTTCCGCCAAGCGCGGGAAGTCGTAACCCTTGCTGCGTAGGTAGTGGGCTTGACCATGCACGGCGCGGCGGCTTCGACCGCTGTATTCGATAAAGTCGCCTACATCATCGAATAGCCACCCCTCATCGTCGCGGATGACAATGCGGCCATCTTGCCGATACAGCGATTGCAGCGCGGCGACTTCCGGGCCGGTCCAATCGCGCTGCGTTTCGCCTTTCATGGTCATCTACTGAACCGCGATACCGCGCATGTCGGCCAGTTCCGCGATTTGCTCAGGGGATAGGAACATCGAATGTGCCCACCGTATCTTGCCGCTTTTGTCGCGTATTTTGTGGCGTCGATATTCCCCGACGATTCCATGTGATCGGCAGTATTGCGTTAGCGTCACGCGCCCGATTCCCCATTCTGCCGATAGTTCCTTTAGTGTCTTATCCATTCTCTTTACTCCAATAGTTCCCTAGCAAACGATTGCCAAGGGGTTAGCTTCCGTTTGCGCGGCCCGTAGTAGGGCCGCGCTAGTCCTAGTTCCTTGTGTATTGCTGTGTGGCATAGCAGGCATACACATATGCCGTTGTCGAGATCGAACGCTGCGCCGCCATGCTCTAACGGCTTTACGTGGTGCGCTTGCATCTGGCCGCGTGTTTCGCCGCAACGCTGGCAAGTGAACCTATCGCGTCTGCGTACCTTGAATGACCATGCGCTATGCGCCCTGGTTCGATGATGCGCCGCCATTTAAGTCACCACGAAATCATCGGTTTGTTCGTCACCGTCTGGCTCATCAACAAACCCGTTCGCGCGCAACCATCGATAGCCTTGCGCTACAGCTACCAGCGAAGCCGCGATAGCGTCATCCCTTGCGTTCTGTCTCCGGCCCGCTTGCCCTTGCCTCGCTAACTTCCGTTGCTCGCTGCTATTCGTGAATACTCGCGCTTCGCTGATTGCCGATCTAAGCAATAGGCTTTCTTCCGGTATGCAATGCCCGTCTAAAACCGCCTTGCGGAAATCCTCTAGATCATCGAATGCATCCGCGTTCCGCCGAATGACAAAGGGGCAAGGGTTAACGTCAGAATCGTTCAGCGCGTCCGTTAGCTCGCTCGCTCTGGCGCTATCCGCGACTATGCAATCGGGTTGCCCAAATCTCTCTAACCCAAGTTCTATTAGCTTCGGTATAGATACGGTGTGTCCGCCTAGCTCTGTTAGCTCGCCGCGCGCTTTCATTTTCGCGTATAGCTCCCCGACTGAATCCCGGTCTGCGAGTTTCTTAATCCCCGGCTTCGATGGGAATGCGCCTATGGCGCTCAGGGTGCCCGTAGACGGCCAGTAAGCCGCTAGAGCGGCCATACCGGTAGATGCCATATCGAAACCCCACACAAGCCGTCCCTCGCGCCATGCGCGGCCCTCTACGGCTTTCCATGTAGCAGGCTCGAATAGGTATTCCTGTTCTGTATCCGCAACGCCAGCGTTTAGCCGCAGACCGAAAAACGATGGTCTTAGGTAAGCATCCTGTTTGGCTTTGTCTGCGTGATCTTGGATTTCGTCGGCCAAGATCGGTAACACTTCGGCCATTGGGTTTGCGAGAATCCAAACCCGGCGGTCGTACAATTCGCTTTCGTCGTGCGCGTCTAAGCTAACGCTGTAGTCCGCAACGAAATCGGCTTGCTTCAATAGCAACGAATAGGGGTGAACGGGAGAGTCGGCCCGCGTACCAAGCGCCAGCAATCGAGAGACGCCAGCCTTGCCACGCCCCGTTCGGATAGTGCCACCACCGATGTGAAAGTGTACTGATTCCACCGGTCTGAACGTCCCGTTTT
>JAPPHD010000078.1 GCA_028821125.1 Gammaproteobacteria bacterium | reverse complement strand
ACACTTGGGGCCGAATCCGATCGGAAAATCTAGGATCTTGGTAAAGATGGGTTAGGCTTCGGAGTGGCGCAATCTGATCGCCGGGACGCAGGATGCACAAGGGGAGGGCTCCAATGCGTAAACGCCGCAATCGCCATTTGATCGCAACGGGTCAAATGGGCCAAAAGACCGCCTCACCGCTTGCACCGACTTCGCCAGATTCGATGCCGGGCCGGCTAACCGCTGTTGCCAGCGCCGTGTCCCTGGCGCTTCCCTGCATGGCCTTTGCAGCGGATGAAGGCGTGATGGAGGAGATCATCGTGACGGCGACCCGCCGTGCCATGACCCTTCAGGAAACTCCGTTCAACATCAGTGCGGTATCCGGTGAGGAACTCGACGAAGCCGGTGTGGTGGACTTCGGCGACCTGCTCCGCCGGGTACCTGGCGTTGCCTACCTCGACCAGGGGCCCCGGGTGGGCGGCAACAACCCCAACATCATCCTGCGCGGCATCAACGCCAACTCCATGATCGGCAGTTTCGATTTCCCCAATGTGGCGGTGGCGCCCATTTCGGTGTACGTCAACGACACCCCCGTGTACTTCCCCGTCAGGCTGGATGACCTGGAGCGCGTCGAAGTGCTGCGGGGGCCGCAGGGCACGCTCTACGGGTCGGGGTCGATGGGTGGTACGCTCAAGATTCTAACCAGGCGCCCCGACCCGGAAGCGTTCAGCATCGATGCGCGGGTCGGAACGCACTGGACGGAGAATTCGGATGAGCAGAGCTACAACCTCAGCGGCACGTTGAACGTCCCTCTGTCGGACACACTGAGCCTGCGCCTGAACGCCGGTTACGATCGGGCCGGCGGATTCATCGACGCCGGGGGCCGGTACGAACTCGACGGCGGCGGGGCCGCAACGGCGGCGAACCAGGCGGACCCGGTGAACTCGTTGCCGAACTACCTGACCGAGAAGGACGTCAGCGATGTCGAGACCCGTAGCGCCCGGGTCGCGCTGCGTTTCCAGCCCGATGACCGAGTTGACGCCGTTCTCACCTACCACAACCAGAGCGACGAATCCGACGGTCGGCAGATACAGAATCCCTTCCACGGGTCGGGCGAGGACTACGTCGAGTACCATCCTACGCCCGAACCCTACGAACGCGACGCCCAACTCGCGACGCTTGAAGTGGACGTGGATTTCGGGTTCGCCACGCTCACGTCGGCAACATCGTTCTACGACAACGAGTCGGACCAGAGCATCGACTACACCGACTTCTGGGCCGTAAACGTGGAGCCCTACTACTATTCCGCCTTCCCGCGCGTTGTCGCTCCGGAACGCAGCGTTACCGACGACGAGGGTTTCGTGCAGGAAATCCGCCTTCGGTCAAACGGCACCGGGAATGTAGACTGGCTCGTGGGCGGGTTCTACTCCGACGTGGACAACGCGGTGTATACGACCTATGACGTGCCGGGCTCCGCGGCGTGGAACGACCTGCCCCGCAAGCCCGGCGATCCTCCGCCTTACTACTTTGCCAACAACACGGACGTCAATGCCATATTCGACCGCGAAATCGACGTGACCGACAAGGCTCTCTTCGGCGAGCTTACCTACAGGCTGACCGACCGCTGGCAGTTGACCGGCGGAGTACGCGCGTCCTGGGTGGATTTCGAGCAGGACCTGGTCGAGTTCCTGCCCCAGTGCGGCTACTACTGCTCGTCGGACGGCGTCGACCCGAACGGAGCGGTCCTGTCCAACGTCGAGGAGGACGACAGCGACGTCACGTTCAAGCTCAACACCTCCTACGACCTGTCGGACAGCCTGATGCTCTATGCGACCTGGATCGAGGGCTACCGGCGCGGTGGCGGCAACGTGGCCCTGCTGACCCACCCCTTCCTGGCCGACCCACCCGAATTGCTCACTTTCGAACCGGATTCGGCCCAGAACTGGGAGATCGGCATCAAGGGGCAGTTGCACAATCGGATACAGTACACACTGGCGGGCTACTACGTTGACTGGGATGATCCCCAGATCGACTCGTATACGCCTTTCGGCAACCCGGCGGTCGTGAACGCAACCGGAGCCAGCACGCGGGGCATCGAATTCGAGGCTTTCGGCACGCTTGCGGAAAACCTCGGTTTCAGCTTCGGTTATGCCTATACCGATGCCGAGCTGAACGATGATTTCGCGACCCCCGATGGCGGCGTCGGAAGAGACGGCGAGTCTCTGCCCGGGGTGCCGCGACACATCGCGACGCTCACCCTCGACTACACGCAGACGCTGTCGGGCACGGCGTTTTCGGAAATCCGCTATCACCTGAACGGGTTCTATCGCAGCAAGGCGAATGCCGATTTCCAAGACAGCATCCGGTTCTTCGAGGTCGATTCGTTCTCTCTGTGGGACCTGTCCGCATCGCTCTATCCCGCGTCCGGCAACTGGTCCGTCACCGCGTTCGTCGACAACCTGTTCGACGAATCCGGCATCACGGGCGGCATACCGGCTACGCGAAACGGTCCGATCGGACAGTTTTATTTCGTTACCCGGCCCCGCAGCTACGGGTTGCGCGTAACCTTCCATCACGAGTGAGGCCAGGCAGGCCGTTCCCGGCAACGACTTGGCCACTACAGAACGGCAGCCGCGCCGTGACGGCCAGAGCGTGACCGCAACAGTGTCGGTGACGCGACTTCCGGAGTACCGGCAGGCCGCGCGCGCCCTCAAGGCCGGCAAGCTCCGCGAGGCGCGGCGCCACGCGTCCCGGCTGGCATTGCGCGTCAGCGACTCCGCGGAACTGCTTTCCCTGCAGGCAGCGATTGCGGTTGCAGGCCGGCAGTACCGGGAAGCCCTGGAATCGATCGAACGAGCGGAATGCCTGGCGCCTGGTGACGCCGGCATTCTTGCCCACAAGGCCAATACGCTGGCAGCGTTGCGCGACCATGCCGGGGCCATGCGCGTCGCAGACCGGGCACTGCGGCTTGGCCCGAGACGAAGCGAGGTTTTTTCGACTCTCGGCAGCGTGTTCACCCGTTGCGATCAGCACGACAGATCATTGCGGTGTTTCCGCGAGGCCGTGAACCGGGATCCCGAGGATCCGGTGCACCACTACAATCTCGGCACCGCGCTGCGCTTCAAAGGTGACTTTGCGGGCGCCGAGGCCTGCTTCGATCGGGTGCTGCGGCAACGCCCGGGGGATTTCGAAACCTACTATGCGCGCAGCGGCCTGCGCACGCAGAGCCCGGAAAACAATCACGTCGCCGAGCTGGAAGCCCTGCTTGAACGCGGCATTCGCGACCCGCGCAAGGAGACCTTTGTCTGCTACGCGCTGGCCAAGGAACTGGAGGACTTGTGCGACTGGTCGCGATCCTTCCATTACCTGCAGCGCGGTGCCCGTCTCAAGCGGCAGCACCTGCGCTACGACGTGCAGCGCGACGTGGCGAAGATGCAAGCGCTGCGGTCCGGTTTCACCAAGGAAATGCTGAACCGCCCCAAGCCGGGCCACGATACGGTCGAACCGATCTTCGTGGTCGGACTGCCCAGGGCCGGATCCACCCTGGTCGAGCGAATCTTGAGTTCACACAGCCAAGTGAGTTCGGCGGGTGAATTGCAGAATTTCGCCGTCGAGTCGATGCGCCCGATCCACGAAAGATTGGGCACAACGCAGGTGCCGATCGAGAAACTCGTCGAGCATACCCTGGACATCGACTTTGCCGACCTCGGTGGGCGTTATCTCGAGAGCACGCGCCACCTGACCGGGCAGTGTGCGCACTTTATCGACAAAATGCCTTTGAACTTCCTGTACGTGGGCTTGATCCACCTTGCGCTGCCGGAAGCGCGCATCGTGCACATTCGCCGTAACCCGATGGCTGCGTGCTACGCAATGCTGAAGACAGTGTTCAAGGGCGCCTACCCGTTTTCCTATGCGCTCGATGACCTCGGGCACTACTACCTCGCCTACCACCGGCTCATGGAACACTGGAACGACTGTTTGCCCGGACGCATGCTGAATCTTGACTACGAAGCCATCATCGATGATCAGGAGGGCGCCACCCGAACGCTACTCGGTTACTGCGGCCTGGGCTGGGAACAGGCTTGCCTGGACTTTCATGAACTCGAGACCCCGTCGACCACGGCCAGCGCCGTGGAAGTGCGAAGGCCGCTATACAGTACCTCGGTAGCCAGGTGGAAGCGATTCGAAAGAGAGCTGAAACCCCTGGCTGACTTTTTCTGTGACCACGGCCTACAGGCGGAACCGGATGGGTGAATCAACGTAACGTCGTTGACAAGAGATTCATCAACACAGACAGCAAGGATTCGGGTCCGAGTCATGCCCACGATTGCAATCGAACTGACCGTCGGAGTTCTGCTCGGTCTGGTCATCGTGCAGTTCTGGCGCCATTGCGGCAGGCACGAGCGCACGTTGAGCGGCGTGTTCCTGGTCGCTGCGGGCGTACTCTATCCGATACTCGGGCTCCTCGAGGGCCGTGACCTCGAGTCCATGCCTGCCGAGATTTTCGCCTGCGTCGCAGGTGTCGGACTCGCTGTTCTTGGCGCCCGGTATTCCATATGGTTCCTCGCGTTGGGCTGGTTGCTCCACGGACCGTGGGATCTCGTCGTTCCGCGTCTGGAGGACGTGTCCCACATGCCGTCCTGGTACGCAGGCCTGTGTCTGGGATTCGACCTGTATGCCGGCGCGTACTGCGCACTACGCGCCATGGGCAGGTTCCCGGTGCGTGCGGCTGCCGGCTAGCCCTGAAAGCTGGAGCGGAACCCGTGCGGCACGGCGTCGATGCACGGCGGGTATCCGCGGCCCAGGGCGATGTCACGGGCGTTCTCGAGCGCCCGCTCGCGGACCATGGCGAGCGTGATCACGGGGTAGGTGCCGAGCCCGAGTCCGCCGCGACCGTCCCCGTAACATCCGGGGACGTTGATGGATTTTACGAAGGTTGCGGACAGCATGGTGGGTGGTTTGCCAATTGCGCGTCAGCGCCCCGGCGCGCCGGGTTCACGGCTCGTTTGATGGCTTTCGTCAATCCGCCTGGCGGGTCAGCGGTTCGACCTCGCGCCAGACCGCTTCGCCGTTTGTGCGCATCATGTTCACGAAAGGCGGCGCCAACCAGTCTGCAACCGCCTGCTCATAGGCGGGCAATTCCTGCACGCGCTCGTACCAGGCGTGCAGAGCCCCACGCGCCTCGATCACGGAGGTCATGAACAGGTTGTCCAGGCGCAGCACGTAGGGCAGCACTGCCGCGTCGGCGAGGCCGAAACCGTCACCGGAGAGCCAGTCGGCGGACACCAGGGCCTCGTTCACGCGGTCCATGAAGCCGATCATGGTGGTGAGCGCGCCCGCAAACTCCGGCGCTTCTATGCCATGTTCGATGACGCTGCGCCGCGCCGCGCGGCGTGCCGGATCGGGGATGGCGTTCGTGTTGGCTTCGCGGACTTCCTTGGGTTGCCGGAGCAACAGGGTGCGCGGCCCGATGGCGAAGGTCACCACCCCCGTGGCCGGATGCACTTTTTCGTCGATCGTCTTGACGAGCAGGCGGGCGCCGTGGCGGGCCGCCGGGTCGGCCGGAAGCATGGCCGGTTCGGGGAAGCGGTCGTTGACGAATTCGTTGATCAGGGTGGATTCGATCAGGACGCTGCCGTCGTCCACCAGGGTGGGCACGACGTGATTGGGATTGAGCTTGACGTAGTCGGGGTCGTGCTGGCCGCCGCCGAGCAGGTCGATCTCGTGGGATTCGAATTCGACCCCTTTGTGCGCCATGGCGAGCCTTACTTTCTGGGAACAGGTGGAAATGGCGTTGTGATAGAACTCGAGCATGCTGTGTTTCCTGCTGAATCTGTCGGGAAGCCGATACGGCAACCGGATGCGACCGCTCCCCCTCTTCGAGCCGATGCCCGGGCCTGTACGGACGGCTGTCCGCCGCATTGTAGCGCGAGCCGTCTCGCCGTAGATACCGGCCGGCTGTGACGATCAGCGCTGCAACGGAGGCATGGCGGCGGCCGATTCGGCGAGGCGGGCCAGGCCGATGAACTCGGCGCGGTAGCCGAACCGGTCCTCTCCCCGTGCCCCCTGCGCCAGGGCGATCACGTCGTCGTAGCCGTAGCCGCCGGTGTAACGGCCGCCGCGCAGGATCTGGCCAAACGCCGCGACAGCCGAGGCAAAGCGCACGTCGTCTGGCGCCGCGGCGACGTCTGCGACTGCGTCCGCCGCGGTGACCGGCCGCGTCATCAGCGTGCTCTCCTCGGCGTCGGGCAGCTTGTAGCGGATCTTCAGGAACGCCAGTTCGTCCCCGGGGCCCGCTTCGGTTGCCTGGCCGCGCCGGTAGCGGAGCGGAGCTATCCTTTCGGCTCCGGATCCCGCGGGGGTGAACTCGTAGATCGCCGTCACCCGGTGACCGGCGCCGATCTCGCCGGCGTCCACCCTGTCGTTGCGGAAATCCTCGCGCTCGAGCAGCCGCGTCTCGTAGCCGATCAGCCGGTACTCGCTGACCGCCGCCGGGTTGAATTCCACCTGGATTTTCACGTCCTTGGCAATGGGGAACAGCATCGAGCGGGCTTCCTCAACCAGCGCCTTGCGCGCCTCGGAAAGGGAGTCGATGTAGAGCGCGTTGCCGTTGCCGTTCTGGGCGAGGCGCTGCATCAGCGCATCGTTGTAGTTGCCCATGCCGAAACCCAGCACGGAGAGGAAGACGCCACCGGCGCGCTGGCGCTCAATGAAGCCGGTCAGCTCTTCGGGGTCGGTGATGCCCACGTTGAAATCCCCGTCGGTGGCCAGAATCACCCGGTTGATGCCGTCTTCGAGGTGGTGCTGCCCGGCCAGCAGGTAGGCCTGGCGGATGCCCTCCCCGCCCGCCGTGAAGCCTCCTGCGCTCAATCGTTCCAGCGCCGCGGCGATTCTTCCCTTCTCCTCGACCCGGGTCGGTTCCAGCAGCACGCTTGCCGAGCCGGCGTAGGTGACGATGGCGACCCGGTCGTCCGGGGCCAGCGCCTCGAGCAGCATCTTCAGCGAGTTGACCAGCAGCGGCAGCTTGTTCGGCGCCTGCATGGAGCCGGACGTGTCGACCAGGAACACGAGATTGGCGCGCCGGGTGGGAGGGTCATCCGCCGCGTAACCCCGGATGCCGATGTGCAGCAAACGGCTGGCCGCGTTCCAGGGGGCCGGGAGTACCGAGACGCTGGCCGCAAACGGCGTTTCCCGATCCTCCGGCAAGGTGTAGTCATAGGGGAAATAGTTGATCAGTTCCTCCACCCGCACCGCATTCTTCTGCGGCAGCAGTCCGTTGTTGAGCGATGCCCGCACAAAGCCGTACGAGGCGGTGTCCACATCGATGGAAAAGGTCGATACGGGTTCTTCGGCGACGATCTTGACGGGGTTCGTCTCGAAATCGGCGAACTGATCCCTGCCCTGGTCACGGTAGCCGCGTTGGGGCGGACCCTCTCTCGCCTGCTTGAGGGTCATCGCGGCCGGAGCTGCAGGATGCACGCGAACACCGGTATCGGCCGGCGGCGCATGCAGGGCGATCTCTTCGTACGCCATCGCCTCCTGCGCACGCCCAGGCAGCTTTTCCCTGGGGGATGAGCCCCGTGCACCACGCTCCGAGGCAATGGATTTCATGTCACGGGCCGTAGCGCGCACCGCATCCGCCGCAGCGGCGGACGGTGCCGAAACTGCCGCTGCGTCAGCCGCCGGGGCATACGGTGTTTCTGCAACGACTTCGGGCAGTGCGATCGATTCCCGTTGAGTCCTTTCACTCCGGGCTTCCCCGACATGCGGCGCGTCCAACTGCGTCGCCTCACCGGCTTTCGCAGCGTCCGACGCCTCCGGGAATTCCGCATCCATCGGCAACAGTTGAGACAGCGGCAACAGGTAGACGACAACAACGGCAACCAGCGCGAACGCCGCCGCTCCCGCAAACGCCAGGTAGGTATTCGAATTGGGGCTTGCCAGGCCACGCGACAACGACCCGAATGTCGCGCCGGCCCACCCGGCCCATCGCGAACGATGCCCGCCGTCGGTCATCGTCTCCTGCTGGCGGTCGAAGGCCGACATGGCCGCCGCGATGGCGCGCTCCCGGGTTTCCCTGGGAGGCTCGGGCACATCGGCGCCTAGCGCCGCTTCCAGCCGTTCAAGTTCTTCGCTCATGACTGTGTCTCCTCGTCAACCGCCAGGGCGCGCAGGCGTTTTCTCACCTCGCCCATCCGCCAGGACACGGTGGATTCGGCCACCCCGAGCACCCTGCCCGCTTCCGCGTGCCCGAGGCCCTCTCCGACCACGAGCACCACGGTGGTCCGCAGGTCTTCGCTCAACCGCGCAAGCGAGTTGCGCAACCAGATGGCTTCCCGCTGCCGGGCGGCGTCCGGCGCGCGTTGCATCGCCTCGACCTCGCCGTAGTGGTTTTCCATGCGCCGGCGCGTCGCGGCGCGCCGCATGGCATCGCGGGCGGCGTTGACCACAACCCGGTAGAGCCAGGTGGTGAAACGGCTATCGCCGCGAAACGAAACCAGTTTTCCCGGCAGCCCGACACAGACATCCTGGGCAAGGTCCGCCGCCGCGTCGGCATCGCCCAGCAAACGCATCCCCAGCCGGTAGATACGGTCGTAGTGCCGCTCCAAAAGCTCGGCGAACGCCCGCCGGTCTCCGGCCGCGGCCCGGGACACCAGGGTATCGTCGCTCGGTTCAGTCATGCGGGACCATCATCCGCCGCATCTCGGCATTCAACAAGTAGACGCGCGCCGCCGAGAAATCCTTGGCACAAGGCGCGCGTGGGTTCCACCAGAAGTCCTGCCGCCTGGCCTGCCGGAGGGCCGCGCCCCATCCCCGCACGACGCCAGGCGAGCCCGAATCGAACAGGTCTAGAAGGGTTTCGCCGCGAGAATCAGCGAGGCCTTGCGGGTCCCACCGGCCGCAGGTGCCTGAGCGGCGGATACGGCAACAGAAATGAGGCGCGGCGCTTTCGGCTGACCTTGCCCCGCTGAGGCTGGAAGGTGAGTTTCAGCAGCTTGTACAGGTTCTCAAGGTCCGATTGCTCCATCTCCGCGAATGCGCCCCGCTTGAGCCTCGACGGCAACATGACGGGGCCGTAGCGGACACGCTTCAACCGGCTGACCCGCGCGCCGACGCCTTCGAACAGTTTCCGCACCTCCCGGTTGCGGCCTTCCATCAGCACCACGTGATACCAGTGGTTGCGGCCGGAGCCGTCGTAGTACTTCACATCGCTGAACCGCTGCCGTTCGCCGTCGACAATCAGGCCCGCGGTCAGCGCCTGCAGCTCGGATTCGTCGAGAAGCGCGTCGACCCGCACGGCGTATTCACGGTCGAGCCCCGTCGAGGGGTGCATCATCCGGTGCGCGAGCGCGCCGTCGGTGGTCAGCAGCAGCAGCCCGGTAGTCTGGATGTCGAGCCTTCCTATGGCAATCCAGCGGCCGGCACGCAGTTTTGGCAGGCCCTCGAATACCGACCGGCGGCCCTGTGGGTCACGCCGCGTGCAGATCACGCCGGACGCCTTGTTGAGCACCAGCACCCGGCTCGGTTCATGCGATCGTGCGCCCAGCCTGCGCCCGTCGAGGGCAATGACATCGCCTTCGCCCACGCGTTGCCCAAGGTGGGCCGTCTCGCCGTTCACCGTCACGCGCCCGGTTGCGATCCATCCCTCCACCTCGCGGCGGGAACCCAGCCCCCGCCCGGCAAGCACTTTCTGCAGCTTTTGCGTATCCATCGATGCAAGCGTCGCACGGCCCTCCCTTGAGCAAGCACCAGTCGGTCTCTCAAGTCAATCGCCAATTGAAACCGGCTGCTTCAACCTCGAAATGCGGACATGTCGCACAAACATTCGGAACAGAAGCTGATTCGATCCGCAACCACACCCGTGTATAACGTTTCGCATTGCTACCTGCCCGGACGGGGTTTCGAAGCATGCGGGCGAGCCGCCAACACCAACTCAATTTGTATGTCGTTGTCATACGTTTTACCATGGGCCAGTTTTCAGCAACTGGAGCAGCGAGATGCGAGTCAATGCCAGGCTCGATGAGGAGCGCGCGATGAAGTTGGCACAACTCCAGTCTATTACGCAGTCCAGTGTCAGCGATGTGCTGAAACGGGCCATCGATCATCTGCACCGGGAACACCTTGCCCATTCGCGGGAAAAGCTCGAGGGTCTCACATCGAGCGATTTCATCGGCTGCGCCGAGGGCCCCGCGGACCTCGCAGGCGACTACAAGCGCTACATCGCCGGCGACCTGGCGGGCAAACATGGCGCTGGCTGATACAGGCTACTGGCTTGCCCTGGCCAACCGGCGCGACCGCTGGCACGATCGGGCAGTGTCCGCTACACGGGGGGTCGAAGGCCGGCTGGTGGTTACCTGGCCGGTACTCGCCGAAACGTGCCACCTGATGCTCGCACGGCTTGGGGTGGAGGCGGAACTGCGATTTCTGCAGCAGGTGTCGATAAACGTCGACATTCACGAAATCCATCCCGAACGGCTGCCTGAAATACATGTGCTGATGGAAAAATACCGGAACCTCCCCATGGACCTGGCAGACGCCTCGCTGGTGCTGGCCGCGAACGATCTTGGCGACGGGCGGATACTCTCGACCGACCGGCGCGACTTCGGTGCATATCGCTGGAAAGAAAGGCAGCCTTTCCAAAACCTGCTGATCGAGGCCTGACGGTTCCGATCAACACCGATGTCATCCGCTTGAAGGAGTTCCCCAGATGCGTTCGTTCGGCCACTCGATGAGGCTGTCGCGATAGTTCAATCCGGGCTCGCGGTCCTTCCTGAGCAGCAGCGGGCCGTCGAGATCCACGAACCGGGCGAATCCGGCCAGCAGGAGGGCGGGCGCCATGGCCAGCGAGGTGGCGACCATGCAGCCGATCATCACGTCGAAGCCCTGGCCTCGCGCCGCCATTGCCATGGCCAGTGCCGTGGTCAAACCGCCCGTCTTGTCCAGCTTGATGTTGACGACCTGATACTTGCCCCGGAGCGCCGGCAATTCCCGGGGTAAATGCGCGCTTTCGTCGGCGCCGATCGGCACGGGCGAATCCAGGCCCAGCAGGGCCTCGTCCCGACCTGCGGCCAGCGGTTGCTCGATCATCGACACGCCGACATCGTCGGCTACGGGCAACAGCGCCTCCAGGCGAGCCGGCGTCCATCCTTCGTTGGCATCGACAATCAGTTCCGCGTCCGGGGCGCCGTCACGCACGGCGCGCAGGCGGTCTCCGTCAGAGGCGGCGTCGTCACCGCCGAGCTTGATCTTGAGCAGCGGGCGGTGGCGGTGCGCCCTTGCCCGCTCGCACATCTCATCCGGGGAGGCGATGCCAAGCGTATAGGCCGTCGCTGTGGGGCTCGGCCCGGGTAGCCTCAACTGTTCCCACACGGTCCGACCGAGCGCTTGGGCCCGCCAGTCCCACAACGCACAGTCCAAGGCGTTACGGCCAGCACCGGCGGGAAGCAAGCGGTTCGCACAGTCGACATCCAGCGCTTCGCGAACGCTCAATGCCCGGACACCCGAAAGTTCGCCCAGTATCGATTCGACCGTCTCGCCATAGCGGGCATAGGGGACGCACTCTCCCCTGCCCTGGTGAATGCCATCGCCGACCGTGGCCACGACCACGTTGGCTTCCCGCTTCACCGCCCTGGAGATGCGAAACTCGCCTTGCAGCGGCCAACGCTCCCTGGCAGCGGTTACCGTGAGGTTTTCGTTTCTGACCGGGCGCGCCATCAGAAGCGTTTCAACAACGCGTCCACCAGGTTCGCCATCCCGAAGCGGACGGGGTCGGAAACGGGCAACCTGAGCCTCGCAGCGGTTTCGTCGACCAGGGCCCGAGCCGCGCCTTCCCCCAGATGCTGCGTGTTCAAGGCGACCCCCGCGCAGCGGATCTCCGGATTGGTCGCCCGGCCGGCGCTCATCGTCTGGTCGATGACCGCCTCCACCGAAGGCATGGGCGCTGCGACGTTGCGCATGGTCGCCCGGGTGGGCTCGTGGCAGACGACGAAGGCATCGGGCTGCGAACCGTGCAGGAGGCCCAGCGTGACGCCCGCAAAGGACGGATGGAACAGTGACCCCTGGCCCTCGATGACATCCCAGTGATCCGCCGCCGCCGCCGGAGACAGCCACTCCGCCGCACCGGAGATGAAATCGGCGACAACGGCATCGATGGCGACGCCGCTACCCGCGATCAGGATGCCGGTTTGCCCGGTGGCCCGAAAATCGGCATCGACGCCGCGGCCCCGCAATTCGCGCTCGATGACCAGCGCCGCGTACTTCTTGCCGACGGAGCAGTCCGTGCCCACCGTCAGCAGGCGCTTCCCCGGACGTTTTTCGCCGTCGCCGGTCTTGAACGGCCGGTCTGCATGGCGGACGTCGAACAGGTGACGCCCGTTGACCCGCGCCGCATCGGCCACTTCCGGAAAGGACGAGAGGCGTGTGTGCAGGCCGCTCGCCACATCCATGCCGCACCGGAGAGCCTCAACGATCACCGCCGTCCACGCCGCCGGCAATACGCCGCCCGGACTGACCACGCCGATCACCAGGGTTTTCGCGCCCTGCCCCGCCGCCTCGCCGACCGTCAGCTCGGGAATCCCCAGGTCTGCCCCGCAGCCCGTCAGGCGGAGCTGACCCAATGCGCGTTCCGGCCGCCAATCGACGATGCCCTGCCCCGTCTTCGCCGCCAGTTGGTCTCTGGCATCGCCTATGAAGACCAGGTAAGGGGACTGAATTTCCATCTAAACCTGTTCGCGCACTCGCGGCACCGGTACAGCGGCCGCCACGGCAGCTATTGAAACGCCGGTTCGCCCCCGCGGCAAGCGAACGCCCGTTCTCAGCCGCCCCGCGAGGGGATCCGGCCGATTGTTGCCGAGCGTGACAGCGCCCAAGTGAACGGCTGTCGCGCCATCGTCCGGATTTCGGACGACCCGGCCTTAAGCGATTGCGACCGGTAGCCCCCTCCCTGCCGAGCTTGCGTGTCGAATGTCGTTGCCTTAGCGTTGCCGCCGCAACCGTCCCCTGGCATTACAAGCAGGAAGCAACCATGATCCACGCGTTCACCCGGCCTCGATTCACAAAAGCACCGACAGGCGACCCGGCGCACACGCGGCCGGGCGCACCATTGGCAACCGCGGCGCGGCGCATGCTGCCGCTGCTGCTGGTATTGCCCGGCTTAGCGATTGCCCACGGCGTGGCCCTCGATCCGCCGGCGGACGAAGACCGGCTCATCCGCTTTCCCGATACCGGTGACTACCTCACCCTGGTCGTCGACCTGCACACCCACAGCGTGTTCTCCGACGGGCACGTGTGGCCGCGCATCCGCGTCGGCGAGGCATTGCGCGACGGCCTCGATGCGCTGGCGATCACGGAACACCTCGAGTGGCAGCCGCACCGGGTGGACATCCCCCACCCGGACCGCAACCGCGCCCATGCCGAGGCGGTGGCGGCGGCGGCCGGACATGAACTCATGATTGTCGCGGGTACGGAAATCACGCGGGAACAGCCGGCCGGGCACATGAACGCGGTCTTCATCGAGGACGCCAATGTCATGCTGAAGGTGGCCCCCGAAGCCGAGACGGACGATGCGGAGGACTACTACATCGCCGCCAACCGCTGGCCGCCGGAACGGGCCGTCCAGGCCGCCAACGACCAGGGCGCATTCGTTTTCTGGAACCACGCCTGGTGGCAGTCGCCCGACAATCCCGCCGCCCCCACCGTGATGACCGACTTTCACCGCGGCCTTATCGAATCCGGCCAACTGCACGGCATCGAAATCGCCAATGGCATCGCCTACGCGGAAGACGCCTTTCAGTTGGCGCTCGACCACGGGCTGACGCCGCTCGGCGTCTCCGATGTGCACGAACTGATCGACTGGGACTACCGACCCGCCGCCGGCGGACACCGGCCGGTCACGCTGGTGCTGGCCGCGGAGCGCTCCCAGGCGGCGTTGCGCGAAGCCCTGTTCGCCGGCCGCACCGTCGTCTGGTTCGAGGAAACGCTGATCGGCCGCGAGCCCCACCTGGTCAGCCTGCTCAGGGCGGCGCTCGATGTCGACGAGGTCAACTACAACGCGCTGCACAACCTGGTGTACGTGACCGTCTCGAACGCCTCCGATGCGCCCATCCGGCTGCGCAACCGGGGCGGCTATTCCATGCCCGGCCAGACCGGCGACGTGGAAGTTCCGCCTCACGGCACGGCGCAGTTCGCCCTGCGCAGCGATGCGGTTCCGGGCGAGGTGGAACTCGACTTCGAAGTCCTGAATGCCCTGATCGCTCCAAAGGTTCATCCCCGGCTGACGCACAAGCTGCGGATCGAGGCTGCCGGGGGGGTAGACCAGGTGGATCTCGCGAGATGATGCACCTGACTGCATGCGCCCGAATGTGGAACAGTTACTTCCATAGGGGAACCGCCGACAACCGGCAGCGAGTTTGCACACGGCGCTTCCCTTTCGGCGCACGGCCCTGTCATCCTGCCGTACACTAGGCTATCG
>JAPPHD010000185.1 GCA_028821125.1 Gammaproteobacteria bacterium | reverse complement strand
TTAACGCGCCGAAAGGGAAGCGCCGCATACGAACTCTTTCCCGAGATTCGGCGTTTTTCCTTGCGCGTCCTCGTCCCGGCGCAGCGGGGCGGAACTGTTAGAGTCCCGCCTTTCCCGCCTCTCGAATCATGGGTTGGTACTCGGCAAAAGCCGGCGGGTTGACCGAAGATCCGGTCGTCATGCCCGCATCGGTGGTCAGGGTGTGCCCGCTCGTGTAGCCCGACTCGTCGCTTGCGAGCCAGAGGGCCGCGTTGGCGACATCCTCGGCCAGCCCGGGGCGGCCCTTCAAGGGGGAGCCCTCGGCCAGGGCCTCCTTGGTGGCCTCAATGGCCGACGGGTCGCCTGTGGTGACGTTGGCTACCATCGGCGTCGCCATGCCCGCCGGCGAAATGCAGTTCACGCGGATGCCGTACCGGCAGAGTTCGGCAGACGCGCTCCTGGTCAGGCCGACTACGCCGTGCTTGGCCACCGTATAGGTGTGCGGGCCGAGGCCGCCGAGAATGCCGGCGGTGCTCGACATGCTGACGATGGACCCGGAGCCCTGGGGCTTCATGACCCGGGCCGCGTGCTTGACGCCGTAGAAGACGCCGTTCAGGAGGATATCCAGCGTCGCCTTCCATTCGGCGGTGGGCGTCGTATCGATGGGGCCGACCGCGCCGACGATGCCCGCGTTGTTGAACATGATGTCGAGCCGCCCGAAGGCAGACACGGCCGTGTCCACGAGATTGGAGACATCCTCCTCCGAGGTGACGTCGCAGCGCACGAACACCGCCGCATCGCCCAGCGACGCCGCCACGGCGCGGCCCGCCTCCTCCTGGATGTCGCCCAGCGCCACCCGGCAGCCTTCGCTGACGAACAGGCGCGCCGCCGTCTCACCGAATCCGCTCGCCGAGCCGGTGATGGCGGCGACTTTGCCTTCGAGTCTCGAACCCATGGATGTCTCCTTCAATCGCAGTCGGCCGCCATATTCTGGCATCCGTTGCAAAAGTCAAACCACGCCCAGCCCGAGGCCCCCGTCGACATCCAGCACCGCGCCGGTGGTCCAGTCCGCGCAAACGAGGTACGCGATGGCTTCGGCAACGTCCATCCCCGTACCGATGCGGTCGAGCGCATGGCGGTCGAGCAGCGACTCGAGGCGCGTTTTCGCTTCCTCCACCGTCAGCCCTGCGCGCTGGTTGAGTTCCGTCGGCACGGCGCCTGGGGCAACGCAGTTCACCCGGATGCCCGGGCCGAGTTCCGCGGCGAGCACGCGGGTCAGCGTCTCTACGGCGCCCTTCGACGCCGCATAGGGCGAAGCGCCCCGGAACGCCAGCCGATTGTGAATGGAGCCGATGAAGATCACCGCGCCGGCGCTCTGCGCCAGGGGCTCCACACAGAGCCCGGTGAGCATCATTGCGGCGACTACGTTCGCGTGAAAGATGCCGAGCAACTGTTTCTCATCGAGGTCCTGGACGGCTCCCCGGTACATGTTGCCGGCGTTGTTGATCAATGCATCGAGGCCATTGCCGTGCTCGACGGCCGCATTGACCAGCCGTCGCCGGTCTGCATCCACCGTAACGTCTGCCTGGATGCCCAGGCAGTCGCGCCCCAGGCGCCCGGCCACCGCATCGACCTTTTCCCTGCGCCGCCCGCAGATGGTGACCCGGGCGCCCCGCCCGCAGAAATACTCCGCCGTGCCCGCGCCGATTCCGGTGCCGCCGCCCGTGATCAATACGGACATTCCCCCGATCTCTTTCATGGAATCAATCGCAACCCTTTGACTATAAACAAAAATTCATTTTGCATAATATCGCCAGTCGCAACAGCGAGTTCGCATGCGGCGCTTCCCTTTCGGCGCACGGCCACATTGTCCGGCAAAAAAAAGGTCCAGCAAAAAAGGTCCAGCAAAAAAGCAAGGCTTTCGGACGAGCTTAACCCGCATCCGTCACCAACTTCCTGCTGCGGACGCCGATGCACTCGCCCTGCCTGGCCGTGCTCCCTCCAGCCGGCTTGACATACTGTCGAGTATGCCTGCACCGGCTTCCGGTCCGCGCGACCAGGCAGGACGGCGCCTCGACGCCCTCGCGACGAAAGTTGGTGACGGATGCGGGTTAACGCGCCGAAAGGGAAGCCCCGCATACGAACTCTTTCCCGAGACTCGGCGTTATTCCCGCGGCAGTTGCATCAGCACGCTGTTGATGACGCCGCCGTCGATGGCGATGTTCTGGCCGGTGATGTAGGCGGCCGCATCCGAGGCGAGAAACATGGCGCATTCGGCGACGTCGTCCGCGGAGCCGAGGCGCCGGAGCGGCACCGCGTCGCCTCGCGATTTCCTGATGGCAGGATTCCGGTAGAAGGGCGCCGACATGCCGGAATCGATGAAGCCGGGCGCCATGGAATTGACCCGAATGCCGTACTCGCCCCACTCCAGCGACATCTGCTGCGTCAGGCAGGCGACGCCCGCCTTGGCCGCCGCGTAGGCGCCACACTGAATCGACGGATTGATCGCGTTGATGGAAGCCAGGTTCACGATGACGCCGCCGCCGTTGTCCTTCATCCGCCCGGCAACGATCCGCGAGACGATGAACACGCTGACGAGGTTGACCTGCACGACCCGGCGGAAATCGTCCACCGCATGATCCAGCAGCGGCCCCGTCCGCAGGATACCGGCGTTGTTGATCAGCAGTTTCGGGGTTTCGCCGAGGCGCTCCACGGCTTTTTCGACCTGCTCCGGGTCCGTCACATCCGCGGCAAGGGCAACGCCCTCGATAGGGTCGGCAACCGCCCGGGCTTCGGCAAGGTCCAGGTCCAGTACACCGACACGGTACCCGTGCCGCGCCGCGTGCTCTGCCATGCAGGCGCCGAGCCCGTGCGCGGCACCGGTGACCAGCGCGGTAGCCATGGGAACGGCGGCCGGAGGCTTCAGACTATGCGCCGGCTCCCGCGGCGTTTGCCAATGCCTCGTATTCCATCCAGGAGAGCACGGCCGCGATCGGCGTGCCCCGGCCGGAATCGAAGGTCAGCGGGCCGTAGACGTTCGCCATGTAGATCAGGTCGTCGTCCGTCAGCCGCTGTGTCGCATCGTGTCGGGCGCCGGCGGGCTCGAAGAACCAGACGCCCGGCCCGTATCCTTCCGGAGGCCCGGCCCGGTAGCCGATGCGGCCACTCAGCACCAGGAAGTCGCTGGCGCCCAGATGATTGTGGGGATCCGCCACGCCGTTGTGGCGCACCACCAGCGAGACGATACCGGTCTCGGCGCTGACCCTGAGTACCTTCAGCCCGATGTCGGGCAGGTCCGGGTTGACCACCCAGGGCACCTCCCGGGTATTGACGAAATGGGGGTGCCTGAGTTGGGACCCGCCGTTCGTGACCTCCGTGGCGCCGACGACGAGCTGGCTGGCGTCCCGCGAGGCGATGGCCAGGGGCTCGCCGTCGCCGGTGAACGGGTCCGGCCGGTCCTGCATGCAGTCTGCCAATGTGTTCGGAACCAGCGTGATGCCGTGCCGTTCGGCGAGATTCCGCACGTCCGCACTGGTCAGCACGGAAGCGACGGACCCATCCGCACCCTGGAAAGCCAGGGCGCTGTAGAAGTTCACCAGGAGTTCCGCATCGCCCTTCCCGACCATCGAATCGATACGGGTATTCGCCGGGAGATAGCCCCAGGTGCCCGGCTCCAGCGTGCTCTGCACGCCGCCCTCCTCGTAGAGGACTTCTCCCGACAATACCAGGAGGTCCATGCCGCCCAATGGCGTCGCGGCACGCAGCCCCGCCCCCGCCTCGAGCTTCACGGCCACGCTGAACATGCCACTCTCGGTGCTCGCCCGCAGCGGCTTGAGGTGCGTGCCCGCCGCACCTGGAACCGCCATCCAGGGCAACACGTTCACATCGACGCCCCCTTCGATACCGGTGGGGTTGTATTCCGGGTTGATTGCTTCAGCCATTTTTCAGTCCATCCAGTTTGGCAGTTCGTTCAGTCAGAACCGGTAGCTCAGGCTGCCGGCAACCAGGCGCGGCTGACCCATGGTTCCGATATTGATGTTCCCCGGCCCGAAAACCGGGTCATGCAGATTGGGGAACCGCTGTACATCGGTGTAGTACTCTTCGTCCGTCAGGTTCTCGACCTGCAGCAGCACTTCCCAACGATCGCCCTGCACGCCGATCTGCGCATTGACCACGGTGAAGGACGGGTGCCTGACGGTATCCCAGGCCTGCAGGCCCAGGAACTTGCCGGTGCGGCTGACCTGCAGGCCCGCGACCAGGCGCAACTGGCTTGCCGGCGCAAGGGGCGCGTTGTAGTTGGCCGCCAGCACCCAGTTCGTATCGTTCGTATTCGGCACCTCCGTGCCCCCAAGGTCTGTCACGGCGTCGCCCGTATCGACGAAGGCGCCGTCTTTCCACTCCGCGTCGATGATGCCCACGCCCGCCATCAGGCTCAGGTACTCGGAGACCTGCAGGTTCACTTCGGCTTCGAAGCCGTACTGCTCCGAGTCGCCCAGGTTGATGATGCCCTCGATCACCTGGCCGCCGACCTGCGCCTGGAACTCGACCTGGCGGTCCGTGTAGTCGATGTAGAAGGCCGCCGCGCTCAGGGTCAGGCGGTCGAACCGCGCTTTCCAGCCCAGTTCGAAGCTGGAGACCTCCTCGATGTCGAAGCCGAACAGGTCGTTTTCCCCCTCGAAATTCGCCAGGTTGTAACCGCCCGGCTCATAGCCCTTGGCGTAGGTGAAGTAGACCATCGACTCTTCGTTGATCCACTTGGTCAGCGATGCGCGCGGCAGTACCTCGACGGAATCCTGGCTGCTGCTGATGCCCGTATCGAAGTTGTCGGTGCTGTTCTTCCAGCGGTCCACCCGGATGCCCAGGTCCAGTTCCCAGGTCTCCCAGTCGTAGCCCACGTTGGCAAAGGCCGCCAGGTGCGACTTGTCCCGGTCGCGGATCTCGAAGGGCACCCACAAGGCGTTCATTTCCATCTCCGGTGTCAGGTTCTCGCCAAGCCAGACACCCGAGCAGGTCGGCATGCCGGCGGCGCAGCCGAGCGGCCCGGAGATGTTGCCGTCGGCATCGACCCGGGCATCCCACCAGATCTGGGAGGAGCGCATCTTCTCGGCGTAGAGCGAGTAGTAGGCGCCGCCAAGCCAACTGAAACCCCCGTCGGTGGTCGAGGTGAAGCGCAATTCCTGGGTAAACACGTCCATCTCTTCGGGACGGTACGCATCGAAGATGAACTCTTCGTTGATGTCGGCATCGGTGTAGCGGGTGCTGTCGGTGGTGGTGTAGGAGGTCAGCGACACCACGGAGACGCTGTCGAGGTCCAGTTCCAGTTCCACCGTTCCGGCGAGGGTATCGCGCTTGTGGGTCGAGTTGGTGCTGTTGTTGACGACGCGAACGTATTGAAAGTCATCGGTCAACTCACGCATCCAGATGTTGCTGAAGCCGTCCATTTCGTTGTAGCGGAGCGCCGCAAAGGCCGACAATCGATCGCTCAGGGGCCCGGAAACCGTGATTCGACCACCGAATTCCTCGACCGCGCCGATGTCCTTCTTCTCATTGCCCCGGACGCCGTTTAGCCGGGGCGGGTTCTCGTTGGTCAGGAATCCGTCGTCCTGGTAGTAGAACCCGAACACCCGCGTTGCCCATCCCGAATCCCCCAGGGGGATGTTCGCCGCTGCTTCGACATCGACCATGCTCTGTTCACCGAACCGCCCCTTGACACGCCCGAAGGTATCCGAGGGGTCGGGGCGGGCGCTCACGAATTTCACGGCGCCGCCGATGTTGCTGCCGCCATACAGGGTTCCCTGCGGTCCCTTGAGCACTTCGATGCGATCGAGGTCGCCGAACCTCGAGGAGGCATCGGAGAAGACCTGCACGTCGTCGAGGTAGAACCCCACTCCCTGTGTGTTGCCGAATCCCCCGATACCCCGGATCGTGACATTGGGAAAACCGTCGGTGCGCATTGACAGGTTCAGGTTGGGTACCGACAGGCCGATATCCCTGAGATTATCTATAGACTGGCGGGCGATCTGATCGCCGGACAGGGCGGCGACGGATTCCGGGATCTCGAGCAGGCTTTCCTGCCGTTTCCTGGCGGTCACGATGATCTCCTCGACCACCGGCCCCGCAGCTTCCTCGGTCGCCTCCCCGAACGCAGTCGGTACGTCAACGGCCAGCGCCAGCGCCGTTACCGCGCTCATTGTTGCCGCGACCCGGGCGGCAACTGCAAAGTATCGATTGATCATTTTCGATCTGCTCCTGGCTGGATTCAAACCAGTAGTCGGCCTGCGGCCGCACCAACAAGCCTCTCCTTCCGTCCGGACGGTCCGCCATACGTGTGCAAATCCATGGATCGGGTCATGCGAAGCAGTTGACGAACTTCCATTCGGCTTGCCACTCCCAGCTTCGCGGCCCCAAAGGTTGCCCGATATGCAGGCCTTTCGTTACCCCTGAACGGTCGACCAAACAGATGTGTCGGATGCTATAGAATATTCGCCGGCATGTACATGGACGACTCAACCGAACTCGCCAGGCGCGCCCTTGCGCACTTCAGGCGCAAGACGACCGACAGGGCGCCCTCCCAGATGGAACTGACCGTCGAGGCCTACGCGGACCCCGAGCGGTACCAGCGGGAGGTGCAGCGCATATTCCGGGAACTGCCGATCGCCGTTGCGCTGTCGATCGAACTGCCGGAACCGGGGTCGTACAAGGCCGAGACCCTGATGGGAAGGCCATTGCTCGTCACCCGGGACGAGGACGGAAAGGCCCGTGCCTTCCTGAACGTCTGCCGGCATCGCGGCGCCATCGTCTGCCCGGCGGGCACCGGGCAGCGGCGGCGGTTTTCCTGCCCGTATCACGCCTGGACCTACGACCTGCGGGGCCGGTTGGTGGGCGTCTACGGAGCGCAGTCCTTCGGCGATGTGGACCGGGAAACACGGCCCCTGACCCAACTCCACTGCGAGGAACGCTCGGGCCTGATCTGGGCCTGCCTGACGCCGGGGATCACTTTCGACATCGATGCCTGGCTTGGAGGCTTCGCGGCGAAACTGGATTCGCTACGCCTCGACGACTGGGTGGTCTATGCGCAGCGCGACCTGGACGGGCCCGGCTGGAAGCCGACCCTGGACGGCTACCTGGAGGTCTATCACCACGACTCCGTGCATCGCTCGACGGTGGGCCAGTACACCATCGGCAACCTCCTGGTGCACGATGTGTTCGGCCCGCACCAGCGCCTGACCTTCGGCCGCAGGAATCTGCCCGAGCTGGAGTCGCTGCCCGAGTCGGAGTGGCGGGCGGACAACTACATCCGCATCATTCACTCGGTGTTTCCCAACCTCTCCATCTCGGGCATCGTGGGCGGCCACTGCCTGGTCAGCCAGATCTTCCCGGGGCCGACCCACGAGACCACCACCACGCGCCAGACCGTGCTCTGTTCGAGAGGCGACCAGAACGAAAGCTGGCTTGCGGATGCCGAGAACTTCAGCGAAATGACCCTGCAGGCGGTCCGCGACGAGGACTACGCCGTCGTCGCCACCATCCAGGCCGCCCTGCCCGCCGGCGCCAACCGCGAATTCCTGATCGGGCGCAACGAGCCGGGCGTGCAGCACTATCACAGGACCGTCGCCCGCATGATGGACGGCACAAGCGAACAACCCTGACGACCCGGGAGAACCCACATGAGCGATAGCGCCGCACTGGAAGGCCGCATCGACCGCCTGGAATCGCGCTTTGCCATCGAAGAACTGGTGAGCGCCTATTGCGAAGCCTGCGACGAGCACGACATTCCGCGCCTGGCGGCGCTGTTTACCGAAGACGCGGTGTACGGCTCGCCGAGCGGGGTGCTGGTGTCAACGGGCCGCTCCGAGATCGCGGAGATGTTCGTGCGGGCCTTCAGCGTGCGCGGCCCGGGCTTTCACTGGACACACGACCTGGTCATCCGCTTCGACGAGGAAAACGCCGATCGCGCCACCGGCGTCGTGGCGAGCCATGCGGAGACCTTCGTCAACCGGGTGCCGAGCCTCGCCGCCATGAAATATGACGACGAGTACCGGCGCGTGAACGGCCGATGGCTCTTCGCCCGGCGCAGCATCCGATTCCTCTACTACGTGCCCGCCGAGAAGTACCTGGAGGCGTTGAAGTCAAAGCGGCGCCTGTGCTTCGAAGGCACCTGGTCCGAGGCGGACTACCCGGAGTCGTTACCTGCCTGGCAGGAATTCGAGCGGAAGTACGGGAGCTGACAGTCTTTCATGGAAAAAATGCAAGCCTTTGATTTTAAAGGAAATTATATTTAACATAATATCGTCAGTCTCAACAGCGAGTTCGCATGCGGCGCTTCCCTTTCGGCGCACGGCCACATCATCCTGCGTAACGCAAGGCTTTCGGACGAGCTTAACGCGCCGAAAGGGAAGCCCCGCATACGAACTCTTTCCCCAGATTCGGCGTTGTTCTGCGCGTCAGCGCCCGTTGACGAAATCGTAGTTCAGTATGCGGTCGCTGTGGCGGCTGACCCGCCAGCCCGGCGGATCGCGCCGCTCCGGCTCCAACGGCCCAAGGGGCATCCGCTTGCCGCCCACCAGCACCTGGTTGATGCGTTCGGTATCGGCCAGCAGGGTAACGTCGGTGGAAGGGTCTCCGTCCAGGATCAGCAGGTCGGCCAGCCTGCCTGCCTCGATGGCGCCGGTCTCGCCGTCGAGCCGTAGCGCCCGCGCGCAGGCGCTGGTGCCGGCCTGAATCGCGGCCAATGGCGTGAAATCCAGGTCGTTCACGAAGATCTCCAGTTCGCGATAGTGCCATTCGCCGTAGGGCGTCAGCGAGAAGCCACTTTCCGTTCCGCAAAGCAGCGGCACTCCCTCGCCATGGGCGCGCTTGAGCATGGCCGCGCTGTCGACGATTTCCCGTCGGAAGACTTCCCGCAGGTCGGGCGATGCGTTCACCCGGCCGCCGTGGTCGGCGAGATTCGCCTGAAACGTAAACGTCGGGACGATGGGCGTTTGCGCCTCGACCACCGCTGCAAGCGCCTCTTCGTCCATGTAGGTGGCGTGGAGGATGATGTCGAAACCCGCTTGCGCGGAATCGCGGATGCTCGAGGCGCCGCGGCAATGCCCGACCACAGGCGTATCGAGTTCGTGGGCGGTGTCGGTAACCAGCCGCAATTCCTCAAGGCTCCACACCTGCAGTTCGCCCGTGACCTTCTGGCGCGGCGTCAGCCCGGTGACATGCACCTTGATCCAGTCGACGCCGTTCTTGATCTGCCGCCGCACTTCCGCGACGATCTCGTCGCGGGTGCGGACCACCTTGCCGTACCCGCGCCGCCCCTGGTCCGGCAGCAGGCGCCCGGCCGTGCCGCCGACGGACGTCAGGAGCGCGTTTCCGCCTACCGACATGCGGGGGCCGTGGATGATGCCGGCCTCCACCGCATCGCGCAGGTCGATACTGGTCTCCCACAGGCTGTCCGGGTCGAGAATGCCGGTGACGCCGGCGCGATAGACCTTCTGCAGGTTGCGCGCCGCGATGATGGCCGACAGCCCCTCCCGGCGATGGAAGAACAGTTCGTCATTGGAACTCGGCTCATCGAAGCTGATGTGGCAGTGCGCATCGATCAGGCCCGGCATCACCGTCATGCCGGTGGCATCGATACGCTCCACCCCGCCGTCGGCCGGGGCATCGAAAGCGCCGACCGCGACGATGCGCTCGCCGGCGACCGCGACATCGCCGAACTCCGGCTCGTTACCCAGGCCGTCGATGATGCGGCCGTTCTCGATGATCAGGGTCGGCTGGTCTCGCGTCATGATTCGGGCCTCCACGAGTCCCGGAGCGTCACGATGCGATTGTATGTCTCCGGCAGCGCGCTGTCCCGGCAGAAATAACCGGTGCGCTCGAACTGGAAACGCGATTCGTCGCTCCCGGCGATGGCAGGTTCCACGTAACCCTGCACGGTGACCAGCGAGTCCGGGTTGAGATCCTCCATGAAAGTAGCTGCACGCGGAGCCGGAACGCGGCACAGCCGGCCATACAGCCGAATCTCCGCGGGAACCGCATTGTCCGCGGCTACCCAATGGATCACGCCGGCCGGCTTGATACCGCTGGTATCGCTGCCGCTTTTCGACTCGGGAACGTAGCTGCACTCAAGTTCCACCACTTCCCCGTGGGCATCGGTGACAACATCGTCGCAACGCAGGATATAGGCGTAGCGCAGCCGCACGTGGGCGCCTGGCGAAAATCGCTTCCACTTGCGCGGCGGCGCGAACGAGAAGTCATCGCGCTCGATGTAGAGATTGCGGCCGAACGGCAGCGTGCGCGAGCCCAGTTCGGGCCGGCGCGGGTGCCAGGGGCCTTCCAGGTTTTCACCCGGCCCTTCGTAGTTGGCGATGCGAACCTTGAGCGGCCGGAGCACGCTCATCCCCCGGGGCGCGGCGCTCTCCAGGTCCTGACGGATGCAGAACTCCAAAAGCTCCACCTTCTGCCGGTTGTCCTGCTTGGTGACGCCCACCCGACGGCAGAACTCGCGTATCGACGCCGGGGTGACCCCCCGCCGGCGCATTCCGGCCAGGGTGGGCATGCGCGGGTCGTCCCAGCCGTCCACCCCGCCCTGATCCACCAGCCGCTGCAACAGGCGCTTGCTCATCACCGTGTACTCGAGCCCCAGCCTGGCGAACTCGATCTGCGGCGGGTGGATGTTCATGTTGATGTTGTCGAGCACCCAGTCGTAGAGGGGCCGGTGGTCTTCGAACTCGAGGGTGCACAACGAGTGGGTGACGCCTTCCAGGGCATCGCAGATGCAATGGGTGTAATCGTAGGTCGGATAGATCACCCAGGCATCCCCCGTGCGCTGATGCTCGGCGTGGCGAATGCGGTACAGCACCGGGTCGCGCATGTTGATGTTGGGCGAGGCCATGTCGATCTTCGCCCGCAGTACGTGGGCGCCGTCGGGAAACTCGCCCTGCCGCATCCGTTCCAGCAGATCCAGGTTTTCCGAAACCGGGCGGTCCCGGTAGGGGCTGGCGGTTCCGGGTTCGGTCAGGGTGCCCCGGGTGGCCCGAATCTCTTCCCGGGACAGGCTGCAGACATAGGCCTTGCCGCTGTGCACCAGTTCCACCGCACTGTCGTACAACGGCTGGAAATAGTCCGAGGCGAAGGTCAGGCGATCTTCCCAGTCAAAGCCGAGCCAGGCCACGTCGCGCTGAATGGCCTCCACGTACTCCTCGCTCTCCTTGAGCGGATTGGTGTCGTCGAAGCGCAGGTAGGTGTGGCCGCCGTATTGACGGGCGACGCCGAAGTTCAGGCAGATGCTCTTGGCATGCCCGATGTGCAGATAGCCGTTCGGCTCCGGCGGAAATCGCGTGACGACTCCGTTCTCGACGACTCCCTCGGCGAGATCCCGCTCGATTCGCTGCCGGATGAAGTCCGTGCCCGCGTCTGTCATGCCCGATTCCCGCGCCCGTACCATGTGCTGCCGGGCGATGCTGGGCTCCTGAAACGATTGACCCGCGAAAGCATAACCTCAATTCAGCCTCCAGCCCGCATCGCTCACCAACTTTCGTTACCGACGCCCTCAGCGCCCAGGCAGCCCGCCACCTTCGAAATCCGTCCGGTCGAGTGGAAACAAGCATCGAGAGCCGCTTGCAAGGAGAAAGGGCAGTATCATTCAGCACCAAAGCGGCCAGCCCCGCATGTCCTGCGGTGCTGGAGCCGCGTTTTTCGACGATCGGGGTCCACTTCGCATGACCGACCGCGTGAACATCGGCGACATCGTCATCGCTCAACATCGCTTGAGGGCGCACCTGCGGCCGACACCGCTGGAATCGGCTGCCGAACTCGGCCCGGGTGTCCATCTCAAGCTCGAAAACGCCAACCTGACCCACTCGTTCAAGATCAGGGGCGCGTTGAATGCGATCCTGTCCCTGGACGCGGAGGCACGGGCGAAGGGCATCATCGCCGCCTCTTCGGGCAATCACGCCGGGGCAGTGGCTTACGCTGCGCATCTGTGCGGCGCATCGGCAGAGATTCTGATGCCCGTCTCGACCCCGAAGAAAAAGGTGAACGGCGTGCGCCGTTACGGGGCCAAGACCGTCCTGACCGGCGACAACTACGACCAGACCGAGGCCGAGGGCCTGCGGCGCGCGAAAAGCGGCATGACCTGGGTATCGCCCTACAACGATGCGCGGGTCATCGCCGGCGCCGGAACCATCGGTATCGAGATCGTCGCCGAGTTGCCGCAGGTGGAACGCGTGCTGGTGCCGGTGGGCGGGGGCGGCCTGATCGCCGGGGTAGCCACCGCCCTCAAGGCGCTTGACCCCGGAATCGAAGTGATCGGCGTGAACGCTCAATCGGCGCCCGCGATGTACAACGTATTCCACGGGAGCGACAGGCCGCAGGTGTGGGAGACCCTGGCGGAGGCGCTGTCCGGCGAGATCGAGACGGGCTCGATGACCGTGCCGATCTGCAAACGCTGCCTGGACGATGTGGTGCTCGTTTCCGAGGCGCAGATCGCGGCCGCCATGCGTTTCCTGGTCGAGGTGCAGGGCTGGGTGGTTGAAGGCGGCGGCGCGGTTGGCGTGGCGGCCCTGTTGCAGGGCGCCGTGCCGGACGATGGAAAGGTAACCGCCGCGGTGGTCAGCGGCGGCAATGTCGAGCCGGACACGCTGCGCCGGATCCTGTAGGCGATTTCCCCGAGTACCTCCAGTCGGCCCCAGCAGGAACTTTGTGGGCGATGCGGGCTAGAATGCAGAGCTACCCACCGATTCGGAGCGCCCTTGCCCGTTCGCGTTTTCCTGGGTGTGCTGGCCCTGCTGCTGGCCGGCCTGTACGCCCTCTGGCTCGATGTGGCCCAGCCCGACGAGATTCGCAGCGCCGCACGGCTGGGGGGAGAGCGCTGGTACCGCCTGCACATGGAAGGCTCGCACATCGGCTATGTGCACACCCGTTCCTGGCGGGATGCCCGCGGACACTGGCGCTTTGAGACGCTGACCCACTTCTCGCTGAACGGGGAGGCTCCCGTAAGCGTCAGCGACCGGCTGGAGTTTCGCGCGGCTCCGCCCTACGACCTGGCATCCGCCGAGCATTGGAGCCGTCGCAGCGGGTCCGATCCCCAGGGCGTTATCGTCGAATCCGGCGAAGACGGGACGACCAACACCTTCGTGCGCGGCGCCGAAACCGACTCCAGGCCGGTGGACTGGAAATACGCGCTACGCGACTACCTGGGGCTCGAAATCTGGCTTGCCCGGCAACGGCCGCCCGCGGGCGGCCGGTTCACCGCGAGAATCTTCGATTTCGACCGGAGCGAACCGGTCAGCCGGACGTTTCGAATCGTCGAGGAGAACGAGACCGGCTACCTCGTCGAGAGCCCCGCGCCATTGCGGGCGACCACCATTCAACTCAACCGGCGCCTCGCTCCCGTCGAGCTTTCCATGGCGGGCATCTTCGTCGCGACGCGCGCGACCCGCAGCGATGCGCTCGCGAACCGGACGCCACTGCACCTCACCGACTTTCGCATTCCCCTGGACACACGCCTGCAGAATCCGCACGAGATCGAGCGCCTGAGCCTGTCCGGCCACCGCGGACTCGACCTGGGCCGCATCTGGCCGCAAGCGCGCCGCAGCCCGGGAGGCTGGCTGCTCGAAACGTCGGCGAACCCCGTATCCCGACGTGACAGTCCCGCCTCCGCGCTTGCGGAAACCCTGAGTTACCCGATTTCCCACCCGGCGGTGGCGGGTCTGGCCCGGCGAGCCGTCGGCGACAGCGCGAACGACGAGGTCCGTCTGGCCCGGCTGGTCGAGTTCGTCCACGAGTACATCGCGTACCGGCCGCAGGGTCCGCAGCGAACCGTGCTGGAAACCATTACGGAGCGCAGCGGCGACTGCACCGAGTTCGCCAACCTGCTGACCGCCCTCGCACGGTCGGCCGGTTTGCCCGCCAGGACGGTGATGGGGCTGGCCTATAGTGAAGGCACCCAGCCTTCGCTGGCGTTCCACGCCTGGAACGAAGTCCTGGTGGACGGCGCCTGGCGCGCTGTCGACCCAACCTGGAACCAGGTGCGCGCCGATGCCACACACATTCCACTGCCCGACAACCAGGCTGCCCTACTGCATTCGATGCAGGGGCGGAATCCTCTCGAGTTCGAGATTGACGAGGTCATTTACTCCAGCGGAACCTGAACGCGGGCTCCCCGCTGAGTGCAGGACCCCTAGTGTCCTGTTCCCATGGCGAGCGGCGTCCTGCCGGCATGGTGATATCGCCCGATGGCGTACTGCGACGCCTCACAGCACCGCTTCGAACAGTTCCAGTTCCGGATGCCCCAGATAGGTGCCCTTGGGTGCGCTCGCCTGGGCGTGCGCCCTGCGGAAATTGTCCGACTCGGTCCAGGCTTCGAAGGCTTCGCCGGATTCCCAGATGGAGTGGGAGGCGTACAGCACATGGTCGTCGCGCACCGGCCCCTTGAGCAGGGAGAACGACTTGAAACCAGGCACCTCCGACAGGTAGGAATCCCGCTGCCGCCAGACTTGTTCGAACCCTTCCTCGAAGCCGCGGGCGATCTTGAACCGGTTCATTGCGATGAACATCCGAACCTCCGAAACGTCAGAACGCCAATCTTGCCTTCCCTTCTCCGGTGAGCCAACCCCATGTCGGCGAGGCGTCTAGTGCTCCTTCCAACTGATAATGCCGTATCAGTGACAGCGGGAGCGTTCCGTG
>JAPPHD010000108.1 GCA_028821125.1 Gammaproteobacteria bacterium | reverse complement strand
TCGGCTTTCTCATCTTGTTTGTCGCTACGTTCTCATCTTGATTGTCGCGGAACACAGATGTCCTTTTCCAGCAGATAGGCGGGCCGGCCGGATTCGCTGGCCACAACGTTGAGCACCTCCCGGCGGTCGGCGAGTGCCAGATCCAGATACCGCTCAGCCATGGGCCACAGCGCTGACCGGACCGGCCAGCCATCCCGGCAACTGCGCACTCACGCTGCCGAGTTCCCGGCGCTCGTCCTCGCTCAACCGCTGCCGCACTGAACCCGCCGCCGCACTGGCCCTGTCGCGCCCCAGCCAGGCAAGCGCCCGAAGCGCCTCGCCGGCACGCCGGCCAGCCAGCGCCAGTTGCCACGGCGGCGCATGGCGCAATTCGATCTGCTCGCGGCCGAGCGTCAGGCTCCGGCTCGGCCCCGAGGTCAGAAAGACGTGCTTCACGGGCAACTGCATGGTCAGGCCGAGCACATTCGCCGCCATGGCGCCGCTGTTCGCGATGCGTTCTCCGAGGGCGGCCGCGAGTCCCTCGACGGCTTTCCCGACCGACGGCGCGCGGCGGCCGAACCGGCCCTCTACCGGCAGGAAATACACACCCCGTCCCGCACGCAGCAGTGCGTCGCGCCGCACAAGACGCGACAGGGCCTGGTCGACTGCCGCCCGGCTGCCGAGATGCAACAACCCCTTCGCCAGCACCGGGGTGCCTTCCGGCTGCCCTTGCGCGTGCCGCAATACCGATTCGCTTAAACGTTCCATGACGCTACCTGTTGAGTGTCAGAAAATATATTTAAATTTCTGACATTTTTCAAGAAACCGCCAGGATCGTCTCGCTGGGGATGCGGGCAAGGTGACACGCCTTCGCAACAGCAGTCGGACGAGGCTAGCCAAGTGCGACCTGCGCGGAAACCTGCTCGGGGAGTGGCACGAAGCCCGGGCGGAACTGCTCCGGGAAAGCGGACAGATTGAATTCGCCCGTTAAAGCTCCCGAACGACCCGAAAACCGATCGTGACATCCCGCGTGCCCGTATTGAGCAGGCGCCGCATCTTTGTCTGGGCCGGACCCGGGCCGCGGCTGGCCGCGCGCAGGGCTCGCGGCGTGACCTTCGTCCAGACACCCTCGGCGTCGCTGGCCCAGTGCCCGCCGCGCAGAACGCGCCGTTCGCAATCGCCGGCGAGCCAGGCGCTGCCGTCCGCGGGCGCCCCGACGTAGTTCGCGTTCCAGCAGTCCTCGCACCACTCGGCCACGTTGCCGAGCATGTCGTGAAGCCCGAGCGGGTTTGGCGCGTAGCTGCCCACCGGTACCGGCCTGCCGACGAAGTAGCGGCCGTAGTTTGCCTCTTTCTGGGTCACCGCATGGCCCGTGTAGTAGGGGGTGGTCGTTCCGCCCCGTGCCGCGTACTCCCATTCGGCTTCGCTCGGCAGGCGGTATCGCTCGCCGGTCTTCATGGAGAGCCATGCCAGGTACGGTGTCACGTCGTTCCAGCCGACGCGCATCGCCGGATGCGCCGGGCTGCCCCAGTTGCGCCCGAAGAACCGTTGCTTCGGTCGATAGCCCGCGCAGCCGCCCGCCTCGACGCAGGCGTTCCATTCGCCGAACGTCACCTCGTAGACCCCGATCGCGAAGGGCTGTTTGATCGTCACCGCGTGCGCGGGGCCCTCGTTCCGATTTCGTCCCGCTTCCGATTCCGGCGATCCCATGGTGAACGTGCCGGCCGGCAACACGACCATTTCGGGACACACCCGGCAATCCCGAAAGCGCGAGCCCGGGCTGCGGCCGGCATTCGAGACGTCTTCCGGTGGTATCGCGTCCAGCGCCTCCACCGGCCCCGACCCCCCTGCGGCCGCTTCTTCCGCCCACGCGGAAGCTCCCCCTGCCAGGGCCACCGCCAACGCCGCGCCACCGGCGTATCGACGCAGGCTCTGACCCAGAGGTACCACCACGTTCCGTTTCCGCACCACACGCGCCTCGCGCCATCGGTCGCCCGCGAGCATGGCGGAACAGAGCTTGACAAGTAATGGAAGGCCCGTGGAGATGCGAGGAAAGCATCGCTGAATTCGTAGCGAACGTTTCTACCCCCCCCCCCGGAGTGTTCCCTGGCAGCCAAACGACCCACACGCGCCACAGGACCCGCCCGAATCCGGTGGCCGGACCGCCCGCTTCCGTCGTCGCAAGGGACCCGAGCGCACGGTCCAGGAATCGTCCCCAATCGAAGTGGGCCGTCGCGTAGTGACAATTCAAAGCACGAAGCCGCGCGACAACGCAGCTTGGTTCGGAAGTGTCAACCAGGCCGGGGCACTCCACCCAAAGAAAAAGCCTCCGACAAACCCGGGGTGATTCAGTATGACAGCTCCGATCATGCCCTCTCAGCTCATGCGGCGTGGACCTCGACGGTGATACGTCGCCCCAACAAGCGGGGCGCCTTGTAAATCCGATCTGGTGAGGTCCCGTGGCGGGGATCGAGCATCAGTCGTTTGGGTCCAGCCCTAGCTGGCGGATCATGGCCGACAGCAGGGCTGCACCTACCTCTTTGCGCCGGTCCTTGACCACGGTCTTGCGGCAGCACGACGACCGGTCCGTCGCCCCCGGTGTCGGAGTACATCAAGCCGGCTTTCGTGGGACCCCTGTTGATGGTCCAATTGCTCTTTTTCCGGGACGGTTCATTCTGCCATGGCTGGTCAGGAAACTCGGAACGCACGCTACCTGAGCCTTGCGACCTTTCGCAGGTCGGGGAAGTCGGTTGCCACTCCTGTCTGGGCGGCCTATCGGGAGGGCATCTACTACGTATTCTCCGCTGGCGACGCGGGCAAGGTGAAGCGCCTTCGCAACAGCGGTCGGGCGAGGCTGGCCAAGTGCGACGTGCGCGGAAATCTGCTCGGCGAGTGGCACGAGGCCGAGGCCGAACTGCTCCAGCAGAGTGGGCAGATTGAAGTCGCCCTCAAGGCCCTTCGGGCGAAGTATGGGCTGGCGATGCGGCTCGCGGACATCGGCGCCAGGCTCACCGGCCGCTTTCACAAGCGCGCATACATCAGTGTCAGGCTAACCGAAGAGGTTGGGGTGCGATAAGCGCGGGATGGTTGACGGCGCCTGCCGCACCGTCATGTCAGCGGATTTACCCACTTCACGTTCTGAAAGCGCGCGAAGTCCGTGTCGTTTGAGTAAACGGTATAGCCGTGCTCCACGGCCAGTGCGGCGATATGGGCGTCTGTGGTCAAATTGCCCGCGGTGCCCGAGGAAATCAGAATGTCCTTCACAAGCGGCCAGTGTCCGGGGGTGGGAACCAGAACCGTGGCGTTCGGCTGTTGCAGCCACCCGTCTACGTAGCCTGTGGCGTCGTCGAGGCCCAGCGGATTTACGAATATGCGGCGGTTGGTTGCCAGGCGCACGAACCCGAGCATGGTTGGATAGCAGAATCCGACGGGGTCCGTTGATGAAAGCGCCGTGTCCAACCAGGTATTGGCCGCCTCGTGGAAGGAACTCGTTTCGTCCACGGCATAGACGAGCAGATTGACGTCCGGAAGAATCAACTCTCCCGGCCTGCGAAGTCGCCGGTCTCCAGATCATCGAGCAAAGCGTTCAGCCGCGTCGGGTCGATACCCGGCCGCAAGCCCAGCTTTCTGGTCGGTGTACGGTACTTCCTGGGCTTGGGGGGAGCCGATTTTGCCTGCACGCCAAGCCTCAACAAGTGATTGAGCGCTGCCTTGAAGCTGAGACCCTCGCGTTTGCGCAGCGCTTCGATCTGCGCCGCGAGGTCATCCTGGATGGTTAACGTTGTACGCATGGGTTTCATCATAGACATCAATTGATTGATGTCAATGATGACTAATCTATTCTCGCTGGCGCCCGTTTTGTTCCGAGCGCGGCCTGCAACTCATCCAGATCGGCAACGATCGGCCCCCAGTCCGCCGCCAGCAGGCGCCGGAACACGCGGAGATCGTTGGCGGTTGCCCGTGTCCGTTTCGCCATCAGTTCCGTCAGCGCGTTGAGGGCTTCGAGGGCCGCCGTGCGTATGTCGGCTGACGATTCGGTCAGTCCGTACTGGATGCGCCGGGGGTCGTCCGGGTGCTGCCGTTGTTCCACCAGCCGGGATTCGATGAGCAGCTTGGTCATCTGGTGGACGTTCTGTCGGGTCAGGCCCATCTCCCGCGCGATGTCGGCGGGCGAGCGTAAGCCGCTGGCGATGTAAACCAGAATCAGCGACTGGGTGCGGTGCACCGGGGTGAAACCCCGCGAGGCCAGTACGTTCTGCAGGCTGTTGTCGAACCAGTCCAGGGCCTTTACCAGCCCGGCGATCAGGTGCCACTCAACGTTCTGCATCTGCGATTGCCGTCGCCCTTGCGCATCGGCAAACCAGGGGCGATGCGCGCAAGTTACCGGCGTGTTCCTGTTCCCTACCCGGAAGACGGATTGAGCGGCAAATTTGATTGACGGGAACGGGCGCTGTCAACCGGAAATTCGAATCCGGGAAGTCGCACGCCTTACTTCAGCTCCGTCAGCGCCTGGTAGGTCAGCACTTTCATTTCGGAGCGTAGCGGCCAGGGCGAGCTCATGAGCTGGATCATGCCGATGGCGATGACCTCTTCCACGGGGTCGATCCAGAACTCCGTTCCGGCGGCGCCGCCCCAGTTGTACTCGCCCGCGGAACCGATCACGCCGTCCTTCACGGCATCGGTCACCACACCAAAGCCCAGCCCGAAGCCGAAGCCCCTGCCCCGGAACATGGTGGAGCGGCTCTCGCCGGCAGCGGAGGCCGACAGTGCGCCGGGCAAGTGGTCGGTCGCCATGTATTCCACCGTCTTCGGGCTCAGAATGCGCACGCCGCCGAATTCGCCGCCGCGGCGCAGCATCTCACAGAAGCGCAGGTAGTCCATGGCCGTGGATACCAGCCCGCCGCCGCCGGAGAACAGGGTCACATCCTCGTATTGAATGAATTCGTCGCTTTCCAGTTGCTCGAGTTGTTCGTTCTCCTCGTCCCAGGTGTGGTTGGGCAGAAACCGGTCCATCTTCTCGGGCGGTACGTTGAAGAAGGTGTCCTCCATGCCGAGCGGGTCGAACAGCCGCTCCTTCAGGAACAGGTCGAAGCGGAGGCCGGACAGGCGCTGCACGACCAGTCCGGTGATATCGACGGCGACGCTGTAGTGCCACTTGGCGCCCGGCTCGAACTTGAGGGGGATTTCGGAGAGCTTTTCGGCCAGATCGTCGAGGTCTTCCAATTTCCAGAGTTCTGCATCGTTGTAGAGCTTGTCGACGGTGTCGTCGGGATTGAAACCGTAGGAGAGGCCCGTGGTGTGGCTCAGCAACTGCTGCATGTTCATCCGCTTCTCGGCGGGCCGGACGACGCCGTCCTCGCCGAGCACGGTCATTTCAGCGAACTCCGGCACGAACTTGTCGACCGGGTCGGTGAGCTGAAACAGCCCCTCTTCGTAGAGCATCATCGCAGCGACGGCGGTGACCGGCTTGGTCATCGAGAAGATGCGGAACAGCGCGTCTTTGGTCATCGGCCGCTCGTCCTCGGCACCGCGCTGCCCGACCGCCTCGAAATGCACGATGGCGCCGTCCCGGGCGATGAGGGTCACCACGCCGGCAAGTTTGTCCTGGTCGACGTAGCGCTGCGCGAGCGCGGTGATGCGGTCCAGCCGTTCGGCCGACATCCCGACGCTCGCGGGGTCCCGTTCGGCCAGGTCCGCGGTTGCGGCGCTTACGCAAAATACCAGCAGTACGCTGGCCAACAGGGTTCTCATTGGCGTTCTCCTCGAAGCTGTTGGCGGCGGCGCGTTCTCCGGCGGCGCGCGCAAAAGGTGCGGACAATGATGGCTTGTCCGCCATCGGTCAAGTGGAGTTTGCGGTCTCGGGGCCGTTGCCCTCCCAGCGGCTTCGGTTCAGCTAGCGCCCCGTCTCCATCGGCAGCGACTCGTCGCGCGCCCACTCCGACAGGGAGCCGTCGTAAAGCGCGACGTTTTCGTGTCCGCACAGCAGGCAGGCGAACGCATCGACGGTCGCCGTGACGCCGACGGCGCAATAGTTGATCACCCTTGGCGCCGAGAGCAGCCCCTTTGCGCCGAGTGCCTGTCGCAGCGCCGCCCCGTCCTTGAAACAGCCGTTGTCGAGCAGGTCGGCAAAGAACAGGTTGACGCTTCCCGGGATATGGCCTTTGCGCCCCATGCTGAAAGCGCCTTCGCCCGCGTAGTCCTCCGGTGACAGCGAGAACACGGTGCAGATATCCGCATCTCCGATGGCGGCGAGCACCTCGTTCCTGTCCGCGAACAGCGACGGGTTCGGGTTCGCCTGGAAATCGCCCGGCGGATAGCAGGCCGGTTCCGTGGACAGCGGATGTCCGGCGGCCTGCCAGGCTTCCAGGCCGCCGTCGAGTACACGCACTTGCCGGTGGCCGCAGTAGTGGAAAAGCCACCAGGCGCGGGTGGCCAACGCGATAAGTTCACGGCTGTAGATCACCACCTCGGTGTCGTTGGAGATGCCGAGGCGGCGGAACAGCGCCTCGAGTTGGGCCACGGGCGGCAGCGTGAAGCCGAGGTCCGAAGTTGTATCCGATGCATCGCCGACCAGATCGAGGAACTGGGCGCCGGGGATGTGCCCTTCGTTGAATCGGGCCAGCCCGGACTCCACGCTGAAGCCCCCGTCGGGGGTCGGGGCGAAGATTACCGAGGCATCCAGGATGCGCCTGCCGTCGAGGCCGGCGGAAAGCTCGTCGGCGGAAATCAGGTATGCGGGATGTGCGTATGCCATTGGTTCACCTCAAAAACAGATGCGGAGCCTGGTGCAACCGGCCCGGAAACCGAAGCAGCACCTCCCGGATTCTCATGCCAGCCGGGTAGCCCGCTTTACACTCCGATAGCCCGTGAATTTCGTATTGATCGAACAGTCGTACCATCCGTGCTTATGGCCCGGCGTTGCGCGTGAGTTTCTTCCTGTATGCCTGCGCCTTGAAACCGCCGGTCAGGAACCGTCCTTGCCGGTACTCGTCCAGGCAGATCCGGCCCAGTCGGCTTTTTCGCCCGCGGCGGGAATGGGCACTTCGCGGATGCGTTCGTCCACGTCGTCGTATTCCAGGCGCAGCGCCTTGCACATCACCGCGTGCAGGTTGTAGCCCAGGCAGTGGTAGGTGAGTTCCAGTATGTCCTCGTCACTGAGGTGCTCGTGCAGTGCGTTGAACAGTTCGTCGGAGGCGCGCCCGCCCTGCAGGATCAGGGCATCGGCCCAGGCCAGCACGGCGCGTTCCATCGCATCGAAACAGTCCGCCACCTGCCAGTTGGGAATGGCCTCGATCTGCTTCTCGGGCATGCCGAAGCGGCGCGCGGCCTTGCAGTGCTGGGAGAACACGAACTGGCTGCCCTGGGCGTAGCCGGTTCGAAGAATGCCCAGTTCGCGTACCTTGGGGTCGAGCCGGCTGATGCTCTCTTCCGCGAACATGCCGAACATGCCGAAGTGGCTGGTGGCGTGGTCGAACACGTAGGGCACCAGGGCGAACACCGTCCACCAGTTGCCCGGCGTGCCGGTTGCCGTGCCGGGTTCGGCGACCGGGTCGCGGTCATCGAACAGCGCCTTGTAGTATCTGCGGACGTTTTCCGTTGCATCCGCGAGCGGGACTTCCCTCAGCCTGGGCATGGTCGTTCTCCTTGCCGGATAGTGGATAGGAGAGTCAATTTGATTGACAGGTAAGCGCCCTGTCAACCGCGGGGGCGTATGGGTGTGGAGAAAAAAAAGTGTCCGCTTTTGGAACAGATGAACTGTCCGGTTTCATTGGAGCTCGGTTTTGTAGACGGAGCAGGAACGAATGGGCGGGGCGAGTGTGCTACAGGAGAGGCGGAAGATGCTTTTCGAAGGGGTGTATCGGGTATGGATGGAACGTCATTTGACGCAAGAGGAGGCGGCGCAGTTGCTCGGGGTCTGTCTCCGGACATTCCGGCGCCGGGCCATTGACATTCACCCGGAAAGTCAATCAAATTGACGGCAGTCCGCGAGGGGGATCAGCACATGCCAGTCAACGAAAAGTTCGAGATTCAGGGCATCAATCACCTTGCCCTGGTGTGCAAGGACATGAAGAAGACGGTGGACTTCTACTCCGGGGTTCTGGGCATGCCGCTCACCAAGACCATCGACCTGCCGGCCGGCATGGGCCAGCATTTCTTTTTCGACATCGGCAACGGCGACATGCTGGCCTTTTTCTGGTTTCCCGATGCGCCGGAAAGCGTGCCCGGCGTTACCCATTCGGAAAGCCTGGTGGGAGAAGGGAGCATCACGTCTGCGCATGCTTCGATGAACCACGTGGCCTTCAACGTGCCCGGGGAGAAGATCGACGAGTATCAGCAGAAGCTCCGCGAGGCGGGTATCGATGCCACCGCGGTGGTCAACCACGACGATTCGGAAACCCAGGCCAGCCCGACCCTTACCGATACAACCTTCGTGCGGTCGATCTATTTCAAGGACCCGGACGGCATCCTGCTGGAGTTCGCCGCCTGGACCCGGGAACTCGACGAACGGGACGTCAACTCGGAGCCGATGAGCGTCGAAGCCTGACCGGCTCGCGCCGGTCCAAGCTACACTGACATGAACAGCGGCAGCAGGCTGTATGCCTGGTATGTAGTCGCCGTCCTGCTCGTCGCGCAGATCTTCGCCTTCCTCGACCGCATGATCATGGGGCTCCTGGTCGGCCCCGTGCGCGAAACCTTCCAGATCTCCGATACGCAGTACAGCCTGCTGGCCGGTCTCGCCTTCTCGCTGTTCTACGCCATCATGGGGTTGCCGCTGGCGCGCATCGCCGACAGCAGGAGCCGCCGCAACCTGATCGTCGCCGGCATCGCCGTGTGGAGCGCCATGACCGCATTCTGCGGGCTGGCTAAGAATTTCTGGTCGCTGTTCCTGGCCCGGGTGGGCGTCGGTGTGGGGGAAGCGGCCCTGGGTCCGGCGGCCTATTCCATGATCAGCGACTACTTCCCGAAGTCGCTGCTGGCCCGGGCCCTGTCCGTGTACATGATCGGCGTGACGCTGGGTTCGGGTTTCGCATACATCCTGGGCGGTGCGGTGGTGGCGCTGGTGGAGGGCATGGACGCCATCGAGGTGCCGGTGCTCGGCCAGATGCACGGCTGGCAGCTCACCTTCTTCATCGTCGGCCTGCCGGGTCTGCTGGTGGCGCTGTGGATGCGCGCGACGGTGCGGGAACCCGCCCGCAAGGGCCTCGGCACCGACCCGGCGGGCTCGATTCCGCTCAGGGAGGTGGTGGCCTACATCGTCGAGCGCCGCGCCGCCTATGGGTACCACATCTTCGGCGTTTCCATCTACATCATGGTGGTCTACGCACTGAACCTGTGGGGACCGACCTACTTCATCCGCACCTTCGACTACGGCCGTGCGGAGGCGGGGCTGGTGTTCGGCGTACTCATGATTCTGGCCGGCACGGCGGGGTTGCTGGTGGCCGGGTTCGGCGCCGACCGCTGGTTCGCCCGGGGGCGCCTGGATGCCTATCCGCGCACCATACTCATCAGCATGGTCTGCATGATCCCGAGCGCCGGCATGCTCGGGGTGGTCACCAGCGACATCCTGGGCATCGTGTTCATGTCCCTTGCGGTGTTTCTCTCCGCGGTTCAGGGCGGCATTGCCGGCGGCACGCTGCAACTGATGTCGCCGAACCGCATGCGCGGCCAGATCATGGCCGTGTACCTGCTTGTGGGCAATCTCATCGGCCTGGGTCTCGGCCCGACCGTCGTTGCGGCCACCACCGACTACGTCTTTGGCTACGATGCCGCGGTCGGCAAGTCCATCGCCCTCTGCGCCGTGGTCATCTGTCCGATAGGCGCCGCGATCCTGTGGCGGGGCCTGGGCCCGGTGCGCAGGCAGATCGAGGAGCGTCAGTCGCTGGATGACGCAGGCGGTGCGCGCGGTGAGTGACGCCGTCGGTATCACACTGCTCACTGTGGCCCGATCGAAATCCGTCCCCGGAGATGCCCGTCCCGCAGATTCCCGACCCGGGATGTTGCCTGCGCCGCGGATGCCCGCGCCGCGGATTGACGGCGCGCCCGCTCCCTCGTAAATTGGATTGACACTATACACTGGTCATCAGTCAGAACGTGAAAGAAGCCGAACTCATAGCGCGCCTGGAGAATCTGGCGCCGCTGCTGGAAGAAAACGCGCCCCGGGCGGAACGGGAGCGCAAGCCGGTGGACGAGGTGATGAGCGCCATCGAAGATACCGGCGCCTACCTGTATTTCGTGCCCAAGCGATTCGGTGGTTACGAGTTCAGCGTGGAAGGGTTCGTGCGCATCGGCATGAGCCTCGGCGAGGCCTGCATGTCCACGGCCTGGGTGGTCACCTTCTGCATGGAACACAACTGGCTGCTTTCCCTGTTCGACCGGCCGGCGCAGGAAGAGATCTTCGGCAGCCAGCCCTACATCATCGCGCCCGGCATGCTCGCGCCCTCGGGCGTCGCCACGCCAGAGGACGGCGGCTTCAGGCTCACCGGCCGCTGGGAATGGGGCACGGGCGTCATGCACGCCGACTGGGTGCTGGTGGGCGCAAGAACGGAAGGCTGCAACCCCCAGCAGCCGGACCTTTACATGTACGCGCTGCCCCGCGAAGACGTTTCCGTCGTCGATACCTGGAACCCCGCGGGGATGGTCGGCACGGGCAGCAACGAGGTACATATAGAGAACGTTTTGGTGCCCGCCCACCGGCGCCTGGATGTCAACGCCTTGCGCGACGGCGGCTCGCCGGGCGCGCGCTGGCACGACCGGCCGCTGTACCGCATGCCGATGCTGCCGTTCCTTGGCCTGACCGCCACGGCGCCCCTGGTCGGCGGCGCACGCAAGGCTGTGCGGCTGTTTCAGCAGCGCGTAGCCAAGCGCGCGGTCTACGGCACCCAGGACAAGCAGAAAGAGCGCGCCGTCACCCAGGCGCGCCTGGGCCGGCTGACCGCCCGCATGGTCAGCCTCGAAAAGCAGGTCTATGGCCTGGCGAACGAGATCTACGCGCTCGGAACCCGCGGCGGCACCAGCGAGGCGGTAGAGCGCGCGGAGTTGCGCGTGCGCGTGGCCATGGCGGTACGTGAAGCCCGTGACATCGTCACCGAAGTCGTCGAGGCGAGCGGCGCCCACGCCCACTTCCTGGACAACCCCCTGCAACGCATCCAGCGCGACCTGAACACGGGCGCCGGCCACACCGTATTCGACCTCGACGCCGGCACCGAACTCTACGGCCGCCTGCTGCTGGGGTATCCGCCTAATCTTCCGATCTGACCTTCAGCCGCGGAGCGCGAGGGGATACCCAATCCGGTTGACCTCGGTGCTACTGAGTATTACCTTCCGTACGAGGAGCTTCGCATGACCGTCAAATCGTCAATCTCGCTAACCGACGAACAACATGCCTTCGCCAGAATGCTGGTGGAGGCCGGACGCTACTCCAGTATCAGCGCTGTACTGCAGCGCGGTGTTGACCTGTTGCGTCAGCGGGTAAATGCCGAAGATTTGGAAACCGAAGCGTTGCGCGAGTTGCTCGCCAGCCGCCGTAAAGGCGAGTTTCTCGGTGCAGACCGAATGGACGCGCGCCTGGCAGGGATGATTTCCGAAAAGCGCCGCGCCCATGGACTTTCGTCTTGAGTTCTCGGCCGAGGCGGAACGCGATTTCGGGCTGATTTTCGATCATCTCCTGCGCAGCTATCTCGACTTCGGCGAAAGCCTGGAACGCGCGCTCGACCATGCCGCGGCGCGCGTGCTCGAGATCCGGCACGACGCGGAGCGGATCTTGACGGCTCCCAATCGGGGAGAGCGCCATGACGACATCCTGCCAGGATTGCGCCACCTGGCGATAAGGCGGGCGATCTACTGGTTCGATGTCGGCGAGGCGCAACGGACGGTGCGCGTCCTGGCCGTGTTCTTCGGCGGCCAGGATCACGTACGTCACATGCTGAGGCGCCTGATCGAAGACTGACGTCGACTTTCGGGCTTCTAAAACCGAAACACCGCATCCGCGGTAATGGTGCGCCCCCTGGCCAGCGAAACGAAAGCGTCGCCGAGAATTTCGTAGGCATGCTGAATGGCGTATTCGTTCGACAGGTTGCGGCCGGTGACGCCCACTTCCCAGCGGTCGTCGGCGGCGGCGAGCGCCAGGCGGGCATCGAACTTGACGAACGAATCCTGGGTGCCGAGCGGTGAGAAGTCCTGGCGCACCGAGTAGTCGTCCGAGTAGAACAGGCTGACGAACGCCAGCAACTGCATGCCGTTGGCCAGTTCGGAGCGCCAATCCATGTTGACGTTGGCCTCGCACTCCGGCACCCGCTCGAGCTGATGGCCGGACAGGTCCGCCTGGCCGTCGATGCAGCCCGGGTCCAGTTGTGCGCCGTCCGCATTCACCGGGCACTGGGCCTGGTTGAAGTCGTCGTAGGTGGCGTCCACCCAGGACACGGCCGCGTTCATGCGCAGGTATTCGTTGGCCTGCAGCACCGCTTCGATCTCGAAGCCTTCCACTTCTGCCGAGGAGGCGTTGTTGATGATGAAACGGGTGCCGTCGTAGGAAGAAGTCTGCAGGTCATCGAACTGCATGGTGAAGGCGGCGATGTTCAGGTTCGCCCGCCCGTCCAGCAGGGTCATCTTGGCGCCCACCTCGAAGCTCTCGGCCTTCTCGTCTTCATAGTCGTAGGTGCCGTTGCCGTCCTGCAGCGTGACGCCCGCCGCCAGTTCGGCCCGCGAGAGCGAGTCACGCCCGGCAAAGCGCTGGCACCAGGCGGGGTCGGCGCAGGCGTTCAGCGTATAGGTGCCGATGTTCTGGTCGTTGGCCTTCATGCCGCCGGCCTTGGAACCCCGCGACCAACCGGCGTAGAGCATCACGTCGTCGTTCAGGTCGAACTGCACGCGCAACGCCGGGTCCAGGGAGTCGTCGGTGCGTTTCTGGAAGAACCGGTAGTCGGGGGTGTGAAAGAGGTATTGCTGCCCGGTGTGCACCGGGTTCACCCGGTCGGGGAAGGTCGAGGAGAGCGCGTAGCCTTCCCCGTCCTGGGTTTCATCCGTGTAGCGGATGTCGCCGATGACGCGGACGCGGTCGCTCAGGTTCCAGGTCAGTTGCGCATAGCCGGACCAGGCGTCCTGGTCCCGTTGCATGTGCCGGTCGGCCCCGACCCCGCCGGCGGACTCCGGCGCCAGCAGGAACGGGGGCAGCCCAAGGATTACACCGCCGAAGAAGCCGGACAGCGCCGGCGAGAAGGGCGAGTACTGCTGGGTACTCAAATCCGAGGCCTGGTACCAGCCGCCGACGATGTACTCGAACTGCTGCCCGGTCGGGGAGAGTAGCCGCAGTTCGGCGGTCACCTGGTCGTAGGTGTCGCGCAGGTCGGTGTTGAGCGCATAGTGCGGTCCGCCGTCCACGTCCAGCCGCCAGGCGGTTTCCGTTTCCCAGTAACCGACGATGCCGGTCAGGGTGTGCTCGCCAAGCCGGTGGTCCACCGTCAGCGTCGCAAGCTGCCAGTCGTGGTTGTAGTAGTCTTCCGGGCCCACCTCGGTACTCACCCGACGGACATCGTCAGCCTCGAATTCCGGCGCCGGGTCGCTGCTGATCGCAGTCATCAATCCCGGTGCGACGAGCTGATTGCTGCGGCCCCTGGTTTCGGAGTCGCCGGCTTCCACTTTCAGGCGCACCAGGGTGTTCGGCCCGGCATCCCAGTCGAACGTCGCCCGCACGGCCCACCGGTCTTCCGTGGGTTCCTGGCCGGAAATATAGGGGTTGCTTACCCACCCGCCAACGTCGTCGTAGCTGAATGCCAGCCTGGCGCGGAACGCATCGGCCAGCGGGCCGGAAACGTGCCCGGTTACGCCGTAGCTGTCGTCCTCGATTTCATAAGACGCCCTGGCGCCGGCTTCGAACTCGTCGGTGGGCGTGGCGCTGGTGATGCTGATGGCGCCCGACATGGTGCTCTTGCCGAACAGCGCGCCCTGGGGCCCGCGCGCCACCTCGATGCGGCCCACGTCAAGAAACGCGGATTCCAGGCACTTGCCCCTGGCGCAGTACACGTCGTCGTTGAATACCGGCACCGACGAGTCGAACGCCAGGTTGGTGATGGCGGAGCCCAGGCCGCGCACCCGTACCGCCCAACTGCCGAAGGTCTTCTGTACCTGCAGGCCGGGCACGTAGCTTTGGAAGTCGCCGAGATCGACGATGTCGTACATCTCGATGAACTCGCCGGTGACCACGCCCACCGATATGGGCACGTCCTGGAGATTCTCGGTGCGCTTGGTCGCCGTTACGACGATTTCTTCCAGGGCAAGTTCTTCAGCGGGGGCGGTTGGCGCAAGGCCGAGCATCATCGCGGCGCACAACGCCAAACCGATAAACGGAGCCGGCCCATGAACATCTGATCTCATCGGATTCCTCCAAATTGCTGAAGGCCCCGTACGACCAGTCTTTTGCCCGCTGGCTGCCGCCGGTTACGCCTTCGCTTCTGCCTTTTCGAACTCCTCAGCCGCCCGGCCGGTATTGACCGTCGGCGGATACCCGGTAGCGCTTCAGACCTCAGCCGCTACAGGTCGTAAGTAACAAACGCGCTGACCGTCCGCGGCCGAACCGGCTTCCCAAAGCCCATCTGGAAGGCCGAGAACGTGGTGCGCGACTCGAAGTAGAACTCGTCGGTGAGGTTCCTGGCCCGCACGCCCAGGCTCCATTTTTCGTCCGCGCTCTTGTACGTGATGCTGGCATTCAGTATCTCGTAGTCATCGGTGAACGCCTCCAGCGTATTCTCCGTGCGCGTGTAGAAATCGTCCTTGGTCGAATAGTCGCCCCGCAGGGTGAGCACCGCGCCGTTGGGCAACG
>JAPPHD010000193.1:83427-90348 GCA_028821125.1 Gammaproteobacteria bacterium | reverse complement strand
AAAATCAATGACTTGCAACCGTTTCGACGCTGAGTTGCGGAAGTCGGGCTAGGGCACAACCCGGAGGGTGGGGCTGACCGGCGCGTCGCCGCCCGTCAGCCTTGATTCAGCTTCTGGTCACACGCTTCCAGAGCGTGCCCTCGCGGGTGTCTTCCAGTTCGATGCCTGACTTGGCCAATTCGTGCCGGATACGGTCTGCCGTAGCGAAGTCGCGGCCCCTGCGGGCGGCCGTTCGTTCATCGATCAGTTGCTGGATAGCTTTCGGCTCCAGAGCGGAACCGCTTGCGGACGGTCCCTGAAACCAGGCGTCCGGTGTCTGGTCGAGTAGCCCCAGCAACCAGCCGCCCGCGAGCAGGGCGCGGCGCAGGCGAATGGTTTCCGCTTCTCCGGATGCCTTGTTGAGTTCCGCCGCGATGCCGTGCATGGCGGCGAGTGCCGCCGGCGTGTTGAGATCGTCCAGCAGGGCGAGAATAACCGGCTCCGGAAACCCGGATGCCGGGCCGTGGCGGTGGGCCGATGCCACCTCGCTTGCCGAGGCGCCGCTGCCGCGCAGGGCTTGGTAAAGGGCATCGAGACTACGGCGGGCCTGCTCGAGCAGCGCATCGGACCAGGCGAGCGGTGAGCGGTACTGGCCGGAGAGCAGGGCGTAGCGCAGCGTTTCCCCGGCATGCCGCTCGCGCAGGCCGTCGATGGTGACGATGTTGCCCAGCGATTTCGACATCTTCTCCTCGCCCATGGTCAGCATGCCGTTGTGCAGCCAGTAGCGCACGTAGTCCGCGCTGTCGTTGGCGGAGCGGCTCTGGGCGGATTCGTTTTCATGGTGCGGAAACGTCAGGTCCGAGCCACCGCCGTGGATGTCGATGCTGGTGCCGAGGTGTTTGCGGATCATCGCCGAGCACTCGATGTGCCAGCCGGGGCGGCCCCGGCCCCAGGGGCTCGCCCAGCCGGGCAGTTCGGGCGTCGACGGCTTCCAGAGCACGAAGTCCTTGGGATCCCGCTTGTAAGGAGCGACTTCCACGCGCGCGCCGTCCAGCATGTCCTCGAGCGAACGCCCGGACAGGCTGCCGTAGCCGGGATCCGCGGGAACGTGGAACAGCACGTGCCCCTCGGCCTCGTAGGCGAAACCCTTCTCGATCAACTCCCCGATCATCTCCACGATCTCGGCGATGTGCTCCGTAGCCCGGGGCTGCAGGCCGGTCTCCAGCACGCCGAGGGCAGCGATGTCTTCGTTGTAAGCGCGGGTGAAACGCTCCGCGAGCGCCTCGATGGGCTCGCCGTTGGCGAGGGCCTGCCGGTTGATCTTGTCGTCGACGTCGGTGACGTTGCAGGCGTAGACGACGTTCGGATAGAGCGCCTGGAGTACCCGGTAAAGCACATCGAAGACGACCGCGGGCCGGCCGTTGCCGATGTGCACATGGCCGTACACCGTCGGCCCGCAGACGTACATGGTGACGCGTTGCCGATCGATCGGCCGGAAAACCTCCTTGCGGCCGGAAAGCGTGTTGTGCAGTGTCAGTTCCAAGTTTGATACCTTTGGCGTTGGCGTTGGCGTTGGCGTTGGCGTTGGCGTTGACTTTGGCGTCCGGCCTGTGTCACGCCGGATGAGCATTGCCGTTGCGGGCGCGTGCCGGGTCGGTTCCGGTTGCGGGTTGCATCAGCCTGCGTTGCCCGCGTCGCCGAGTACGCGAACCCGGTCCCCGTCGACGCGCAGGTAGAAACAGCTCGGACGGTAGGTATGACAGGCCGACCCGGCCTGCTCGACCCTCATGAGAATCGCATCGCCGTCGCAGTCGATGCAGAGGTCGACCAACTTCTGAACGTGGCCCGAGGTTTCGCCCTTCCACCAGAGCTTTTGGCGGCTGCGGGAGAAATACCAGGCGTATCCCGTCTCCAGCGTGCGCTCAATCGACTCGCGGTTCATCCAGGCGAGCATCAGCACCTCGCCGGTGCGGGCATCCTGGGCGATGGCCGTGACCAGCCCGCGGTCGTTGTAGCGGAGTGCGTCCAACACCTCATTCAGGGGTCGGGTCGCGCCGTCCGGGGCGGTTTCCAGTTGCTTGATCAGCTCAGCCATTCTGCCTCGCCATTCCGCGCATCGATCCGGCCTGCCCTCCACGGCAGCACCGCGGCAGGGAAAGCCGGGGCGGTATTGTGCCCGCCGCGGGCTTTCGCCGCTATCGCCGAACGCAGTTGTCCATCACGGATGGGTACGGCTAGCGCCCGAATCGGTCTTCGAGATACCTGAAGACTGCGCGCATGGCCATGGCTTCGCCGCCCTCCGGACGCGCTGGACGATTGCGGACGTTGTAGGCCATGATGTCGAAATGCACCCAAGGGCATGTACGGACGAATTTCTGCAGGAACAGGGCGGCAGTGATTGCGCCGGCATGGGGTGTGCTCGCGGAATTCAGCGTATCCGCCACCTTGCTGTGCAGAAGGTGGCTGTAGCCGTCGTGCAGGGGCATGGGCCAGACCGGGTCGTCGACGGCCCTGCCGGAATCGGCGATGTCCGCCGCGACCGCCTGGTCGTTTGAGAACATGGCGGATACTTCCGTGCCGACCGCAACCCTTGCCGCGCCGGTCAGGGTCGCGAAGTCGACGATGAGTTCGGGCTGTTCTTCCGCCGCCAGCGACAGCGCATCGCAGAGTATCAGCCGCCCCTCGGCGTCGGTGTTGTCCACCTCGACGGTGATGCCCGCGTGGGTGTCGAGGATGTCGCCCGGCCGGTAGGCGTTGCCGGCGATGGCGTTCTCGACGGCCGGAATCAAGAGGCGCAGCCGCACCGGAAGTTCTTGCGCCATGATCAGTTGGGCGAGGCCGAGGGCGGCCGCGGCGCCGCCCATGTCTTTCTTCATCGTGCGCATGCCGGCGGCGGTCTTGATGTCCAGGCCGCCGCTGTCGAAACAGACGCCCTTGCCGACGACGGCGACCAGGGGCCGGCCGGGCTCGCCCCAGCGGACGTCGACCAGGCGCGGCGGGTCGGCGGCCGCCCGCCCCACAGCGTGAATGGCGCCGAATCCTTCGGTCAGGAGATCGTCGCCGGTGACGATGCGGCACTCGGCATCGTGGGTATCGGCGACCTGGCTGGCTTCATCGGCAAGCTGCGTGGGAGACATGTCGCCCGCCGGCGTGTTGATGAGATCGCGCGCCAGCGTGACCGCACCCACCAGGTTGGCGAGCCGCTCGCGGGGGGCGCCGACGGGCAGCACCAGGCGCGCGGGGGAGCGCGACGGGTCCTTGTAGCGCGCGAACTGATAGCAGCCGAGGCCCCAGCCGAGCAACTGCAGTTCGTCGACGTCGTGAGCCATGCGGTAGACGCCGCCCGACAGTGCGAGCGGCAAGCCGCCCAGGCTTGCCAGCGACGACTTGCCGTCCCAGCCCGCGGCAACCCGGCCCTCGCCCGGCAGCCAGCAGTGTTGCCCTGGTTGCGCGGCGAAGCCCTGTTGCGCAATCGCGTGCCGGTCACCCTCGGACTGCCTGGACACCCATTGCTCGAATCCGGCCTTGCCGACAAGTTCAATCGGGGTGGCGTCTGGGTCTCCGCTTAGATAGGGATCGAACATCCGTACGACTCAGGTCGGGCCGGTCACCGGCGGCCCGTGGCTAAAGGCCAGGATCTCGGCGAGTCCGCGGAGATGCATCGGGAGTCGGATGCAGGTGGGGCCTGGCCTCGAATTGCTGATTCCTGCTGTTCAGGTGCGTCTCGATCTCGTCGCTGCCCAGCGTGCTGCCATCGTTCTTGCCGATGGTGATCGCCGGCCAGCGCCCGTCGGCGAAGAAGAAAAGTACCGTCGCACCCTCCGGCCCGGCCACCAGGGGCCCGTAGCCGCGGTTGGCGAGGCCGATCCTGATGTCGCCGGCATGGTGCCAGGTGGCGCCCACGCGCTGCGAGCCTTCCACAACGATTTCGGTGTAGTCGCACTCGTGGGTATGGGCCTCGACAAAGCAGTCCGGCGGGTAGTAGACCTTGAAGACCGTTGGCGAGGAGGCCTCATCGGGCATGCCCACCCGGTAGAGGCTGGTGACGATGCCGTTGGAAAGCTCCAGTTTGTCGAGGTCGTCCCAGGAAAACGCCATGTGGCCCTTGCGCGTCAGTTCAGCGCGAATTTCGGCGTCGCTCTTCTGTCGTGGCGGGCTTGCCGGCCCTGCAGGCACTGCCATTCCTGTCTCCCTGTAGTGCGCTCGATCACATGATACTAGTGCTAGAACCAACTGATAATTCGGGATCAGCGCGTTCGCAAGCGTACAGATGCGAGGCGCGGTTCCGAAAGCGTATCTGGATACGGTGAGGGACCGCAACGAAGCAGATGTGCGCTTGCGAGCGCGCCCTTCGGGTGGCCGCGGGCACGCCCCTGGCCGCGTTGCGACCCTTGGCAAGGGCTGGGCCATTCCCGGCGGGCCGCGCCTTGCCAGGAACGTGCCCGCGGCCACTGATCCCGAATTATCAGTTGGTTCTAGCACTAGTTATGGCGCGGAGTAGAATGACGGCATGGCAGGCGCCGAAACATTGCAGCCGGCGCCGGGTAGCGGTCAGAAATTCCGTACCCGGCAGGGGTTCTGGGCGATCAAGGACGGCGTCAAGGCCCGATCCGGAAGCGGGTTCCCCACGGCACGAAAACCACCGTGGCTGCGGGTGAAGCTCGGCGGCGGCGCACGCTTCGAGGCGGTGCGCGATACCGTCCGGAGCCATCGCCTGGCGACGGTTTGCGAGGAGTCGCATTGCCCCAACATCGGCGAGTGCTGGGACAACGGCACCGCGACCCTGATGCTCATGGGCAGCGTCTGCACCCGCGCCTGCAACTTCTGCGCCGTGGATACCGGCAATCCCAACGGCTGGCTCGATGCCGACGAGCCGCGTTCCGCGGCGGAGTCGGTGCGGCTGATGAACCTGCGCTACGTGGTGCTGACCTCCGTGGACCGCGACGACCTGCCGGACGGCGGCGCCGCCCATTACGCGGCCTGCGTGCGGGCGATCAAGGCCGTCAATCCCAACACGGCGGTGGAAGCGCTCACGCCCGATTTCGGGGGCGACCCCGGCGCGGTGGAAACCGTGGTGGATTCCGGGATCGAGGTCTTCGCCCAGAACATCGAAACGGTGCGTCGCCTCACCCATCCGGTACGCGACCCGCGCGCGGGCTACCGGCAGACCCTGGACGTGCTGGCGCATGCCAAGCGGCGCCGGGCCGATGTCCTGACCAAGTCGAGCATCATGCTGGGGTTGGGCGAAACCGCCGATGAAATCGGAGAGACGATGCGCGATCTGCGCAGCCGCCAGGTCGACCTGCTGACGCTCGGCCAGTACCTGCGGCCGACGGTGAATCACCTTCCGGTGGAGCGCTGGGTACACCCGGATGAATTCGAGGCCTATCGGCAAATGGGCCTGTCCCTCGGCTTCCTGGAGGTGGCGTCCGGCCCGCTGGTGCGGTCCAGTTATCGGGCCGACCGCATCCTCGAAGGCAACAACCTGGGCTTGGCCCAGGTGCCGGTCAGGACGATTTGAGCCACCATCGGATTCTAGCCGAGCGCGACACCCATCGCTACCGAGGCCAGGGCGGCCGGAACTACCCTTCGGCGATGCTCACGTGCCGGCTAGGTCGCCTCGAGCGTGCCCGCCGCGAGGGCGTCCCACGGACCGGTGATGGCGAACGTGATGCCCGGCGTCTGGATATTGACGAAGAGTGTGGCGCCGTTCGGCGAGAACGTCGCGCCGGCCCACTCGGAGCTGCGGTAGTCGCCGGGATCGATCTCCGGCCTGCCGGGAACCGGCCCGTCGAAGGCGATGTTGTTCTCGCCCACTTCGACTACGCGCCCGTCCCTGCCGATGGCGAGCAGCCGCGTTCCACGGACGAGTGTACCGCCAGCGTCGTGCAAACCGCCGCCGTCCTCGCAGGCGAGCACGAGGCCGTTGGCGTGCACGGTGATGTTGTCCAGCGCATCGGCCACCGCTTCACGCGGCGAGACGTACAGCGCCCGGAGCACGGATTTTCCCGGATCGTACACCCAGACGGCGCCCGCGCCGGCCGGGCCTCCCGCCGTGTCTACCCAGTAGATCGAGCTCCCGTGCTGCCAGGCGCCCTCGCCGCGGGCGAACCGAGCCGCCCCGGCTTCTTCCCCCTGCTGGTACGGGCCCGACTTCCCTGCCCCAAAAATGTCGCCCCCCAACTCCCCCGGTGCGAACCCTTCGGGGTCACGATCCGGCTCGGGGACAGGCACCCAGTCCACTTCGTGCTCGTCGCCCAGGGCGGGAGCGCGCAGGTCCGCGTTCGGAACGCCGCGCACGCGCAGCATCTCCAGCCGGCCGCCTTCCTCCAGCGCGCCGGGGCGCCGCTGAAGATTGCGCGGCAGGAACCGGTAGAAACCGGAGTGCGGGCTCATGTCCTCGGTCAGGTAGACGATGCCCGTCGCCGGGTCCACCGCCGCGGCCTCGTGCCTGAACAGGCCCATGTCGACGATCGGCCGGCCGCTGGCGCCACCGGCCGCCGGAACCTCGAAGACGTAGCCGTGATCGCGCGCGCCGATACGGCTCGCGCGTAGCACGACCTCCTCGCACGTCAGCCAGGATCCCCAGCCGGTCGGTCCCCCCGCGCAGTTCACGGCGGTGCCTGCCAGTAGAGCAACGGTCGACGGTTCGCGGCCGGGGGCGTAGGAGACCGCGGTGACGCCCCCTGCGAAACCCGGAAAGCCGTCCTCGGCCCCTGCCGTGCCCGGCGGAAGGGCGAACCTGTCGTACACGGGTGTCCCGGCGTCGCCGAACGGCGCGCCGATGGCCTCCTCGTGGTTACGCAGCAGCGTGACGCCGCCGCCCGGAGCGAGGACAGCCGCCATGCCGTCGTGGCGTGCAGGGCCGCCCCCCCCCCCCCCCCAGGCCGGGCGGGGGCCCGGGAAAGACCCGTATCGGCACGCCGCAGCCCCCCGACCCAG
>JAPPHD010000193.1:0-83417 GCA_028821125.1 Gammaproteobacteria bacterium | reverse complement strand
CCCTGGGGGTTCCCCGCCCGCCGGCCCCCCCCCGCCCGCCCCCCCCCCCCCCCGGGGGGGGGGGCCCTTCCCCCCCCCCCCCCCGCCGCCCGCCATGGCGTCGCCGGTCCAGGAGAAAGAGCGATATGAGAAGCCCTCGCCGAGCCTCAGGAGCGGCAGGCCCGTGGTGGCGTCGGCAACGGGCGCCAGGGTGTTTGGGAAGGCGGGCTCGGCGGCCCAGAGTCCGCGTAGTGACGGGAGCGCAAGCGCCGCTGCTCCGATTCCCAACACCGATCTCCTGCTTACACCGGCCATGCCGACCTCCTCAAGCTTCCGCTGATCCACTCATGGCGGGCGATGTTAGCAGTTCATCGGACCGGCAAGCCCGTTTCGGCGTTGTCCTGAAACTGCAGGGCGTGCAGCCGGGAATACAACCCGCCTTGCTCCAGCAACTCCCGGTGCGAACCGAGTTCTTCAATCCGTCCGCCGTTCATCACCAGGATGCGGCCGGCGTGCTGGATCGTCTGCAGGCGATGGGCGATCAGGATCGAGGTGCGTCCCGCGGTCAGCTTCGCGAGCGCATCCTGGATCAGGAGCTCGGTTTCCGTGTCGATGGAGGCGGTGGCCTCGTCGAGCACGAGGATTTCGGGGTCGGCGGCCAGAACCCGTGCGAAAGCCAGGAGCTGCCGCTGGCCCTGGGAAAGGTTCTGGCCGCGCTCGGCCAGTTCCGTGTCGTAGCCTTGGGGCAGGGCCGAAATGAACCCGTGCGCGTTCACCCTACTCGCCGCGCGCATCACGGCTTCGCGCGTGATGGCGGGGTCGCCGAGGGCGATGTTGTCGGCGATGGACCCGGAGAAGATGTGGAAGTCCTGCAGCACGACGCCGATGCGCCGGCGCAGGTCGCGGGTGTGAATGCGGTTGAGATCGATGCCGTCGAGGAAGATGTTTCCGTCGTCGAAGTCGTAGAAGCGGCCGAGCAGGCGGATCAGGGTGCTTTTCCCGGAGCCGGTCGGGCCGACGATGGCCAGCTTTTCTCCGGGACGGATGGTGAACGATACGTCGTTCAGCACCGGCACGTCCGGTTCGTAGGCAAAGTCGACCCGCCGGAATTCGATTTCACCCGCAAGCCGGCCTGGCAATGCCACGGGACGGTCCGGTTCGCGCACGCGCTCGTCCCAGTCGAGCGCCTGGAAGATGCGCTCGCCACTGGCCATGGCCCGGAACAGGATGTTGGTCTGCTCGCCGAGCGCGACGATGGGGTGGAACAGCATGTCGATGAAGCGGGTGAACAGGATGACGCTGCCGAGCGACATGCGATCCTGGATCACTTCGCCGGCGCCGTAGTAGAGGACGATGCCGATGGCGACGTGCGCCATGGTGTCGTTGAGCGCGCCGTACAGGGTTTCCCAGCGGGCGGAGCGCAATTCGTTGTGCCGGTTCCGGCGGTTGATCTCCGTGTAGCGCTCCAGGTTGTGTGCCTCGCGGCCGGAGAGCTGCACCACCTGCAGGCCGGCCAGGTTTTCCTGCATGTTCTGGTTGAGCGCGGAGACGGAAGCCCGCACCAGCCGGAACAGCTCGCGTGTGGTGCGGCGGAACCACCAGGTGACCGCGCCCATGACCGGCAGGGTCAAGAGCAGGATCAGCGTCAGCTCGGCATCGATGGTCAGCATGATGGTGAGCGCCACCAGGAAGGGCACGAACTCGCCGATGAGCGTGCCGATGCCGCGCAACAGTTCGTAGAGCGCTTCGATGTCGTTGGTCACCCTGGTCATGACCCGGCCCACCGCAACCTTGTCGTAGAAAGACGACGGCCGCCTTTCCAGGTGGCTGAACAGGTCGAGGCGCAGGTCGCGCAGGCCGTTGATGACGGAACTGGTCAGCGTCAGCCGGTGGGCGTGGGCGGCTGCGGCCCAGCAGAGGTGGGCGGCGGCGTAGAGCAGGCAGGCGGCGGCCAGGGGATGGATGTGCAGCACCGCGGACAGCCCTGCCGTGAGGTCGACCATGCCGAAATCCGGTGGCGCATGCTCCGTCTCGCCGCGAATGACGTGGTCGATAACCACCAGCGAGACGATGACCGGCAGCAGCACCTGGAAGGTCGAGGCTGCCAGCACCAGAAGGCCGCTTGCGGCAAAGGTCAGCCGGTAGGGCTTCATCCACCGGAACAGGCGCCGGAGCAGGCGCGTGTTGAGCACCGCGCCGGACAGTTCGGCATCGAACAGGGAGTGGTCGCGCCGGGGCGGCGCCTGGGCAGCTTCCGCCATCGATCAATCCACCGCCTGCTTGCCGCCGGGCGTGGGTGGCGCCGAATCGTGGCTCGCGTTTTTGGCAGGCCCCACCTGCTTGCCGCTTGGCCTGGGTGATGCCCCGGTGCGAGCTGCGAGATTTGAACGGGTGCCGAGCTGTTTCATTCGACAGCCCTTTCGGCGAACGCCAAGGGCGACGCCGCGCCCCGATAGTCCGACTCGCCGGCGCCTTCCCGCTGGATGCGTTCGAACTCGACATACAGCCCGTCTTGCCGGATCAGTTCCTCGTGGGTGCCGGACTCGATGATCCGGCCGGCGTCGAGCACCAGGATCCGGTCGCAGTGCCGGGCCGTGGATACGCGATGGGAAACGACCACGGTGGTCTTGCCCCGCCGCAGCCGGCGCAGGTCCTTGAGAATGCGCTCCTCGGTTTCGGTATCGACGCTGGAGAAACAGTCGTCGAGCAGCAGCACCGGCGCGTCGCGAATCAGCCCCCGTGCCAGGGTGGCGCGCTGCACCTGGCCGCCGGAGAGGGTGACGCCGCGTTCGCCGACCACGGTGTCCATGCCGTCGGGAAATCCTTCGATGGTCTCCTTCAGGTCGGCGGCTTCCGCCGCGGCCCAGATCGAATCGATCTCGCGGCCCGGGTCGTCGTAGGTGAGGTTGTCGCGCAGTGTCTCGCTGAACAGGAACGTGACCTGGGGCACCAGCGCCGTCTGTGCCCGCAGTTGCGCGAGGGGATAGTCGCGGATGTCCTGCCCATCCAGGAAGACCTGCCCCGGCGGGGGGTCGAGCAGGCGCACGAACTGCCGCAGGAGCGTTGTCTTGCCGGAGCCCACCCGGCCCATGACGGCGATGGACTCGCCGCGGCCGATGGACAGGCTGATGCCGTCGAGCGCCAGGGGCAGGCCGTCGCCATAGCGGAAGCTCAGGTTTCTGGTCTCGAGGACGCCCCGGACCCGGGCCGGAGCATCCGCCCCGGGAAGGTCCTCGATTTCGGGTTCCAGGCTCAGCACCTCGAACAGGCGGTCGCTGGCCACCGCCGCCCGCTGAAACAGGTTGACCATGAAGCCGGCGACGCGAAACGGCTGCACAACCATGTTCACGTACATCAGGAAGGCGACCAGCGCGCCCGGCGACATCTCGCCGCTCAACACGAGGTAACCGCCGAACCCGACGATGGTGATGGAGCACAGCGCGGCCAGGCTCGGCATCCAGGCCATCATCAGGGAATTGATGCGGGCCTGACGGTAGAAGGCGTCCGCGTAGGCCTGGCTGGTCCGGGCGAAGCGGGCGATTTCATTGTCTTCCTGGGCCATGGCCTGGATGGTGCGGATGCCGGACAGGTTCTCCTGCACCTGCGCGCCGAGATCGGAAAGGCGGTCCTGCATGTCCTTTGACGCCACGCCCATCTGGCGCGATGCGTGCCTGGCGTAGTAGTAGACGACAGGCAGGGGCGGCAGCAGCAGCAGCGTGAGGGCCGGCGAGTAGTAGAGCATGAAGCCGAACCCGACGATGGAGGCGTAGACCAGGATGATGAGCAGGATGCTGCCCATGGAGATCAGGCGCTGCACCAGGCTGATGTCTGCCACCGCCCGGGTCATCATGTCGCCGATGGTGTGCGTGGAGAAGAATCCGGAGCCCTGCTTTTGCAGGGCGTCGTACAGTGCCCCGCGCAGGTCGAAAGCGACGCGCATGCCGACGCTGCGCACGGAATAGCGCGCGTACGTGACGAAGACATAGCGCCCCGCAACCGCTGCCACGATGCCGAAAACCTGGTTGGTGACGTCACCGTCGCCACCGGCCACCTTGTCGATACCGGTGGCCAGAAAGAAGGGCACCAGGGCTTCGAATACCCGTGCGAAGCCGAAGCTTGCGATGCCACTTGCGAGTCGCAGCCGGTAGGGGCGCACAAACGGCTTCAGGCGAAGCAGCGAGTTCAGCATGGGACGGTTGTGGGGGTTCGAAGGCGCGGCACTGCGGCCGGGGATTATAACCAGTGTCGAACCACCGCGTCGGGCGGAACCTGCAGCGACGTCAGGAGTCCGATCGGGTACATTGAATACGAACCGCGCCGGCACCGGAAGATGACGAAATCTGCGATGACCTCACTAGCCCGCAAATCTCACCAACTTTCGTCGCGAGGGCGTCGAGGCGCCGTCCTGCGTGGCCGCGCGGACCGGAAGCCGGTGCAGGCATACTCGACAGTATGTCAAACCGGCTGGAGGGAGCACGGCCGCGCAGGGCGAGTGCATCGGCGTCCGCAGCAGGAAGTTGGTGAGATTTGCGGGCTAGGACCGGACCCTTGGCGGATTCGAACAAAGTGAACGGTTTTTCAGTGAAGTTGTGCCCGCCAATGGGACGACTGGTGGGAGTGTGCGTATGGCGGTTGTTCACTGCGCGTCCGTTTCACGACCTGCCAATCGTCGGTGATGGACGCGGCCGTGTTTTCGCGGCGTTTCTGTTGATGGCTGCCTGGTGTTCACCGCTGTCCGCGCTGGCGCAGGATACGTCGTCACCGGCGAGTTACCGGGTGACTTTTGAGGGCACCTGGACCACGCAGGCCACGCCTGGCGGGTTGCCCGGCGGGGCACATTTCTCGCCGCTCATCGGCGCGGTGCACAACGGTGAAGTGACGTTCTGGGAAGTTGGGGAGATGGCCAGTCAGGGCGTGGAGCGGGTCGCGGAACTCGGTGTTACCGGTACGTTCAGGCGCGAGATCGACGGCAGCGGCCATGCCCTCGCCATTCTGGAGAAGTCCTTGCCGGGTGGCGGAACGCCGCGGGCGCATATCGATTTCGAGGTGAATCAGGAGTATCCCCTGGTAACCCTGATCACCATGATTGCACCGAGCCCGGACTGGTTCGTGGGCGTTTCCGGATTGCCGATGCTGGACGATGGGGGGCAGTGGCGAACGAACGTGGAGGTCGACCTGTATCCCTACGATGCCGGTACCGAGGATGGGGAAGGGTTCTCGCTCAGTAATCCCGCCACGGTGCCGCAGGGAGTCATCACGAGCATCAGGGGAATGGGCAGATTCAGCGATGCGCCGATGGCGAGGCTGGGTTTCGAGTGCCTGAGTGGCTGTACAGCGCTGCGGCCACCGGATCCGGTAGTCTGGAATGTCCCGCTCATGCCTTCCTCAAGCGACTCCTATGGCCGACAGGGATTCGTGCGGGTGATCAATCGCTCCGATGAAGGCGGTGAGGTGCAGGTGGTTGCCGTCAATGACATGGGATTGCGCTCTGATCCCCTTTCGCTGTCCATCGGCGCCGGAGAAACCGCGCATTTCAATTCCGACGACGTGGAAATGGGCAATGAGGAGAAGGGCCTGTCCGTGGCGGTGGGTGCCGGCCCGGGTGATTCGCGCCTGGAAATGACCACGCCATTGGACGTCGAGGTTCTCGCCTACATCCGCCACTCGGATGGCTTCTTGACCGCAATGCACGATACCGTCCCGGGCGAGGGAGACGTTCATCGGGTAGCCACATTCAACCCGGGGAGGAACAAGAACCAGAAGAGCCTGCTGCGCCTGATCAATCCCGGAACCGAGGAAGCCGCCATCACCATCGAGGGTATCGATGATGCGGGGAACTCATCTGACACGGTGCGGCTGACATTACCCCCGGGTGGGGCAGGTACGGTTTCGTCAGCATCCCTGGAATCTGACGAATACCGGGACGACCTGGAGCTGGCGGGTGATCGGGGCGTCCTTGAGGGTGAACTGGGAGCAGGCGTGGGCAAATGGCGCTTGATCGTACGGTCCGATCAGTCCCTCATGGTCATGAGCCTTCTCAAAAGCCCGAGCGGCCATCTGACCAATCTTTCCACCGCACCCGCGGTGAGTGACGGCGCGGAGTTTTGACTAAATCATGGAAAATCATAGGGTTGTAGATTTTTCATAGGAGTTTTCTCACAGTTGCCGCGGTGTTTTCGTACAGCGACGGAATAGCTGCGGGTCGGCCGAATCGTTATGATTCCGGTATGGCTGGCGAAATCGCAGTACGCAGGCTTAGCCCGGAATTCTGGGCAATTGTCGGATCGGCCGTCACGCTCCTGATGGCGTTCCTCGGCATTGCCGCACTGGTTCTCACGATAGCGGGTTGGCTCCGCGAAGACATCCGCTCGGTAAATGCCCGGGTAGACGGTCTGGAAACCAGGTTGAGCGGCGAGATCAGGTCGCTAGATGCCAAGGTCGCCAAGCTCGACGCCAAGATCGCCAGGATAGACAAGCGCCTGGCCGTGGTAGAAAGCCACGTCCTCGGTAGGCGGCCCCTCGTTGAGGGCGAGCCATCCGACGAGACGCAAACCCTCTGAATCAGAAGGCAGCATTCCCGGGCGTGCGGGGAAAGGGGATGGCATCGCGGATGTTGTCCATGCCCGTCATGTAGAGAACGAGCCGCTCAAGCCCGAGCCCGAAACCGGAATGGGGCACCGTGCCGTAGCGGCGCAGGTCCCGGTACCACCAGAGGTCCGTGGTCAACCCGTGCTCGTCCAGGCTGGCGTCGAGCACCTCCAGGCGTTCCTCCCGCTGGCTGCCGCCGATGATCTCGCCGACACCCGGCACCAGCACATCGAGGGCGGCCACTGTCCTGCCGTCGTCGTTGCGGCGCATGTAGAACGCCTTGATGTCCTTGGGGTAGTTGGTCACCACCACCGGGCCGTTGGCGTGCTTTTCGGTGAGCCAGCGCTCGTGCTCGGTCTTAAGGTCAAGGCCCCACTCCACGGGGTACTCGAAGGATTGCCCGGAGCCCTGCAATGCCTCGACCGCTTCGCCGTAGTCGATGCGCGCGAATTTCGATTCGACGACCTGCCGCAGGCGATCGATCGTCGAGGGATCGATCCGCTCCGCAAAGAAATGCAGGTCGTCGGAATGGGCGTCGAGCACCTCGCGGCTCACGGTCTTCAGGAAGTCCTCGGCGAGGTCGGCGATGTCGTCGAGATCCGCGAAGGCGACCTCGGGCTCGATCATCCAGAACTCCGCCAGGTGGCGGGTGGTATGGGAATTCTCGGCGCGGAAGGTCGGGCCGAAGGTGTATACCTTCGACAGCGAGCAGGCGTAGCTCTCCGCGTTCAACTGTCCGGAAACGGCCAGCCAGGTCTGCTTGCCGAAAAAGTCGTCGCCGAAATCGGTATTGCGGTTGACGGCATCCAGCGTCGATACCCGGAACAGTTTGCCGGCCCCCTCGCAGTCGTTCGCCGTAATGAGCGGCGTGTTGACCCAGAGGAAACCACGCCGCTGCAGGTAGCCGTGCACGGCCTGGGCGATGCCGTTGCGCACGCGCGCGATGGCGCCGAAGGTATTGGTGCGCGGGCGCAGGTGGGCGACGGTGCGCAGGTATTCGAAGGTATGCCGTTTCTTGGCGATGGGATAGGTTTCCGGGTCGTCCACCCAGCCGAGCACCTCGACGGCGCTGGCCTGGATTTCCCGGTCCTGATGCCTGCCCTTCGATTCGACGAGTCGCCCGGTGATGCGCACGGCACACCCGGCGCCGAGGGCCTCCACTTCGGAGGCGTAGTTGGGCAGGGCGTCGTCGACCACTGCCTGCAACCCGTCGAAGCAGGAGCCGTCGTGCACCTGGACGAACGAAAACCCGCCCTTGGAACTGCGTCTCGAACGTACCCAGCCCTCGATGCAGACCCGGGTGCCGGGAGGAACTTCATGGCGCAGGATGGCCCGTATCGAATGTGGCGTCATCTTGGTTCGGTTGGCGTGCGAACGGGCTTCGCATGATAATGGATTGCGCGTCCCGAAGGCTTGTCGACGGACGGTTGCCGAAACGTGCAGGATGGGTCAGGTGGAAGCGGAATGTTCACTGCGGGATATTGGGCGATTTGCCCGCAATCTGGCGGGATCGACCAGCGCGATGTGCAGGTTCAGCCAAATCCAGGGTGCAACTGGCAGGAAAACCGGTTGGCACCGATCTTGCTGCATCCAAATCAAGTTTAAGTTGCAATGAGGCAGATCATGGACGATCGGATCAAGGAACGGCTCACCCGGCGTGCAGTGTGGGTACGGGCGCTTTTCATGGTGTTTTTCGCGATCGCATACGCGGTCGCCGAACTGGTGGTCTGGGCAGTGGTGGTCGTCCAGTTCTTCATCGTGCTGTTCACCGGCCGCGCCAACGAGAAACTCCTGCAATTCGGGAACAACCTGAGCGCCTACGTCTGGCGGGTGTTTCGGTACCAGACGTTCAACACGGAGTCTCAGCCCTTTCCGTTCGACGATTGGCCGGAAGAGAAGGTGGGCGACAATCCGTGGATGGAAGAACCCGAATTGGCGGAAGATCCCCCCGAGGAGCCAGCCGGAGAGCACAAACCCGACGACGGCTAGCAGTTTTGGCGGCGGGACGAGGACGGCGGGACGAGGACACTCAGTCGCCGATTCCCCGGATGGTATCCAGCTCGATGCCGGACTTGAACGGGCTGTGCCGCTCGATCCAGTCGATGTCCTGCTGCACGTGATGGCGTTCCTCGCCGAGGAACCGGGCCACGGCCGCACGCAGCCCCGGGTCCTGGATCCAGTGGGCGCTGTAAGTCGCCTGGGGGAGATAGCCCCGGGCCACCTTGTGGGGCCCCTGGGCGCCCGCCTCGACCCGTGCGAGCTTGCGTGCGATGGCAAAGTCGATGGCCTGGTAGTAACAGGCCTCGAAGTGCAGGAACCGGTGATCCTCGATGCAACCCCAGTTGCGGCCGTAGAGCGCGTCCCCGCCAATGAAGTTCAGCGCCCCGGCGATGTGGCGCCCGCCGCGGGAGCACATCACCAGCAGCGTGTGCTCGGCCATGGATTCGTTGATGCGGCTGAAGAACTCGCGGGTGAGGTAAGGCGAGCCCCACTTGCGGGACCCGGTGTCCATGTAGAAGCGGTAGAAGTCGTCCCAATGCGCTTCGGTGAGGTCGGCTCCGGTGACCCATTCCACCGTGACCCCGGCGGCCAGCGCGTCGCGGCGCTCGCGGCGGAGATTCTTGCGTTTCCTGGAGGAAAGGTCGGCCAGGAAGGCGTCGAAGGTGTCGTAACCCGGATTGTGCCAGTGGAACTGCTGGTCCATGCGCCGGAGATATCCCGATTCGCCGGCCAGCCGCCACTGCCGCTCGGGCATGAAGGTGAAGTGCAGCGACGACACCCCGATCTTTTCGGCGACCTGCGCACAGGCTCCGAGCAGGGACCGTTCGGTTTCCTCATCGCTGTCCGGCGCGAGCAGGCGGCGGCCGGTGGCCGGGGTGAACGGCACGCTCCCCTGCAACTTGGGATAGTACTTGCCGCCGGCCCGGTGCCAGGCATCCGCCCAGGCGTAGTCGAAGACGTACTCTCCCTGGGAGTGCCCCTTCACGTACATCGGCACCACGCCGAGCACGGCGCCGCTCTCTTCGAGGGCCAGGTGGAAGGGTTGCCATCCGGTACGCGCCGTGGTGCTGCCGCTGGCTTCCAGGGCGTGCAGGAAACCGTAGGTGATGAATGGATTGAAGGGCTCGCCGGGGGGATTTGCGCAACGGTCCCAGGTTTCAGCATCGATCTCGTCGATGCCGTGCAGGATGCGCGCCGATCGTGCCACCATGATGAAATTACCCTAACACGGGCGGCCCGCCATGCTTCAAGCGGCGCAACGTCAAGCTGTTGCGGCTCTCGTGCCCTTGAATCTCCCGGGCTGCTAGACTGCGCCGCTTGAACTCAGGGACTCGCTGCAATGCCCGGAGCTTCGCAAACCGACAAGAAAGCCCTTCTCGATCAGCTTCGCATCGACCGTTCCGAGGCGCCGGCCCCGGGCGGGCGGCCGCTCAAGTGGTTCCTGCTGATCGCGCTGGTGGGTGGTGCCGGGTTTGTCCTGTGGTTCTTCGAGTTCCCCGGAAATGACGGGCTGCCTGCGGTCGGTACGGCGGTGGCGCAGGCGGCGCCGGTCAGTTCCACCGGGCCGAGCGTACTTGATGCGACGGGTTATGTGGTGGCGCGCCGCCAGGCGACGGTGAGCAGCAAGGCGACGGGCAAGGTCGTGGAGGTGTTGATCGAGGAGGGGGTGGTGGTCGAGGAAGGCCAACTGCTTGCCCGTCTGGACGACAGTATTCCTCGGGCACAGCTCGAACTGGCGCAGTCGCAGCTCGAGGCCGCCCGGCGTTACCTGCGCGAGCTTGACGTTCAGCTCAGGCAGGCCCGCCTCGATCTCGAACGCACCGAGGAACTGGCCGGACGGCAGCTCGCGAGCCAGGCGGACCTGGACAGGAATCAACTGTCGGTGGAGGGCCTGCTCGCGCGTCTGGAAAGCGCCGGCCAGGACATCGTGGTGGCACAACGCAGTGCCGCCGTCCAGCGCCGGATCGTCGAGGACATGCGGATTCGCGCACCCTTCGCCGGCATCGTGGTCGCCAAGGCCGCCCAGCCGGGCGAGATGATCTCGCCGGTATCCGCCGGCGGCGGCTTTACCCGCACCGGCATCTGCACCATCGTCGACATGGATTCCCTGGAAGTGGAAGTGGATGTCAACGAGGCCTACATCAACCGGGTGTACAGCGGGCAGCCCGTGCAGGTGGCCCTGAACGCCTGGCCGGAAGACGACTATGCAGCGGAAGTCATCGCGATCATTCCGGCGGCTGACCGCAACAAGGCGACAGTCCGCGTGCGCATAGGATTCGTGGAGCGCGACGGGCGGGTATTGCCGGACATGGGTGTGCGGGTGGCGTTTCTGGAGGACCGGGCGACGGTGAGGCCGGTGAAGAAGCCCGGCGGCGTGCTGGTGCCCGGGGCATCCGTCGCGGAAGACGGCGAGGGCGCTTATGTGATGGTGGTGGCGGGCGACCGGGTCGAGCGGCGGCTGGTGATTCCGGGCGATACGCAGGGTGGACGAGTGCGCATCGTTTCGGGCCTCGAGTCCGGGGAGCGGGTGGTCGCAGACCTGGCGGAAGCGGTGCTGGCGGGTCTGGCAGACGGTGCGCGGGTTTCATTCGAGCCGTGATCGGAATCCGGGCGGGTCGATGAGGATGCAGTCGAGAAGAGCAGGGGTCGCGTCATGGGTTTGGTGAACTGCCGCGCGCTCGAGAAGAGCTTTGTCAAGGGCAGGGAGACGGTCGAGGTGCTGACCGGGATCGACCTGGATATCAAAGAGGGCGATTTCCTGGCCCTCATGGGCCCGTCGGGGTCGGGCAAGACCACGCTTCTGAACCTGATCGGCGGGCTGGACCAACCGACGGCCGGGGCGGTGGAAGTGGGCGGCATGGCGCTCAACGGCATGAGTGGCCGGCAGCTTGCGCGATGGCGTTCCGAGAACGTCGGGTTCATTTTCCAGTTCTATAACCTGCTGCCCGTGTTGAGCGCCCAGCGCAACGTGGAACTGCCCCTGCTGCTGACCCGGCTGTCCGCCAAACAGCGGCGCCGCAACGCCGCCACGGCCCTGGAGATCGTCGGGCTATCCGACCGGGCCGGGCACAAGCCGGGGGAACTGTCCGGCGGTCAGCAACAGCGGGTCGCCATCGCCCGGGCCATCGTTGCGGACCCGACGTTGCTTTTGTGCGACGAGCCCACCGGCGACCTCGACCGCGACACCGCCGACCAGATTCTCGAATTGCTGGAAACGCTGAACCGGGCCCACGGCAAGACCGTCGTGGTCGTCACCCACGACCCTAAGGCCGCGGAACACGCGACCCATACGCTGTACATGGACAAGGGCAAGCTGACGGGGCAGGCGGCATGAGCACGGCCGGCCTCATATGGTCGAACCTGTTTCGCCGGAAGCTGCGCACGGTGCTCACGCTCTTTTCGGTGCTGGTGGCTTTCCTGCTGTTCACGCTGCTCAGAACCGCAACGGATGCGTTCGGCGGGGGAGGCTTCAGCCAGCCCGGCATCGACCGGCTCGTGGTGGCGCCGAAGTACTCCATCATCGAGCCGTTGCCGGTATCCTATCTCCGGCAGATCGAGTCGGTCCCGGGCGTCGACAATGCAGCACACGCCGACTGGTTCGGTGGCGTGTACCAGGATCCGCGCAATTTCTTCCCGCAATTCCCCGTGCAGCCGCTGGACTGGTTCGATCTGCACCCGGAGTTCGTCATCGATCCGGACGAGCTCGACGCCTTTGCGCGCACCCGCAGCGGAGCGGTGGCGCCGGTTGGCCTGGCGGAGAAATACGGTTGGCAGGTCGGCGACAAGCTTCCGTTCCAGGGCCAGATTTACGCCATGCGGGACGGCAGCCGGCTCTGGGAGTTCGATCTCGTCGGCACTTACCGGGGTCCGGAAAACGAACCCCAACCCGGCGAGTTCCTGTTTCACTACGACTTTTTCAGCGAAGCCAATGAATTCGGGGAGGGGAACGTAGGCTGGTTCGTCGTCCGCATCACCGACACGGAGCGGGCGCCCGAAATTGCGAGCGCGATCGACGCGCTGTTCGAGAATTCCCTGAACCCCACCCGGACGGCCACCGAGGCCGAGTACAGCCGGCAGTTCATCGAGCAGGTCGGCGACATCGAGTTGATGATGACGGGGATACTGGGCGCCGTCTTCTTCACGATCCTGCTGCTCACAGGCAACACGATGGCCCAGGGATTGCGCGAGCGGGTGCCCGAACTGGCGGTGTTGAAAACCGTGGGCTTCACCGACGCGGCGGTGGCCTGGCTGATGCTCGGCGAGGCTCTGCTCCTGTGCGGGCTGGGCGCGATTCTGGGAATCCTGGCGGCGGTTGGGGTGGCGTTCGCGGTCGGGCCACAGCTCGAGGATTTTTTCGGCGAGTTCAAGGTTTCCTGGTCGGTCATGGCGGCGGCGTTCGGGATCTCCCTCGTACTCGGCCTTGCGGTGGGAGCTGTGCCGTCGGTTTCGGCAAGGCGCCTGTCGATCGTCGACGCCCTGCGTTCGCACCGCAACTAGAAAAAACAGGGACCATGCTTCGACAGGTAATCGAAATCACGGCCATGAACCTGAGCAACCTGCCGTCGCGGGTCGGCAGTTCCTCGGTGATCGTGGTCGGCATTGCCGGGGTGGTCGGGGTACTCGTTGCGTTGCTCGCCATGGCTGGCGGATTCGAGGCGGCACTGGAGCGCGGCGGCGCGCCGGACCGGGCCATCGTCCTGAGAAGCGGCTCGGACAGCGAGATGGCCAGTAACGTCGGTCAGGATGCGGTGAACATTGTCTCTTCCATGGAAGAGGTCGACGCCTCGAGCGCCGAACTCTATCTCGTGGTCGATGTACCCAAGCGGTCCGGGGGGCAGGTTGCCAACCTCGTGATTCGCGGCGTGGAACGTAGCGGGTTCGAGATTCGCCCGGAAGTCAGGATCGTCGCCGGTCGCCACTTCAACCCGGGAACACGGGAAATGATCGCGGGCCGGAAAGCCTCGGCGGAGTTCCGGGGCATCGACCTCGGAGCGACGGTCGAACTGCGTGACGGCGAGTGGGCCATCACGGGGCTGTTCGAAGCCAACGCCTCGGCTTACGAAAGCGAGATGTGGGCCGACCTGCCCGTCGCCCAGTCGGCGTTCCGCCGTGGCGGCGCCACCCAGTCCATGCGCATACGGGTGGAATCGCCGCGCGACATCCCGGCCCTGGCGCAACGGGTGCGGGACGACCCGCGCCTCGACCTGGAGGTAATCGGCGAGGAGGAGTTCTTCCGGGGCCAGTCGGACGCGATGAGCGGCCTGATCCGGGGATTCGGCTATACGGTGGCCCTGATCATGGCGGTTGGAGCGGTGTTTGCCGCGTTGAATGCCATGTACACCGCCGTATCCGCGCGTACCGTGGAGATTGCGACCCTGCGGGCACTGGGCTTCGGCGGCGGGCCTGTGGTGGTGTCGGTGATCATCGAGGCGCTCGCGCTGGGCGTGCTGGGCGGCCTTCTCGGCGGTGCGGTAGCCTACTTCGGGTTCAACGGGTTCACGGTCTCGACGCTGAACCAGGGCTCGTTTTCACAGGTTGCCTTCGACTTTGCGGTCACCCCGGATTTGCTGTTGTCGGGGCTGAGCTGGGCCGTCACGCTTGGGCTGTTCGGCGGCCTGTTTCCGGCGGTGCGCGCTGCGCGGCTGCCGATTACCACGGCGCTACGCGGAGAGTGAAGCGGACTTGCATGGAACAGTTTCTCAAGCGATTGAATTAAATATCATTTTTGGAATAAGCGTGGCAAAAGATTGCTTCGATCAGGCACCGAGAGCAGGTATGCGGTACGGGTATCCGGCACGCCAAGCGGACGCGTTTTCGTGGAGTTCGAGTGCGCAGGGGTGCTTTAAAGGTGCCGGATACCCGTACCGCACACCTACTCTCTCCTAGCGGTCGTCTGTTCCTTGCGCGTTAGCGTACCGGATACCGGGTCAAGTATTTCTATCGCCCGTTCAGTTGCTGCACCAAGGCGCCTTCGTCGGGAAAGCTGCCTGTCTGGTGTTTGGAATAGACCAGTTCGCCGTTGACCCTGACATCGAAGATGCCGCCGCCCCCTTCGATGAGGTGGGTATCGGCGCCGAATGCTTCCTGGAACCTGGCAGCCAGACTGACCGCCTGCGGTTCGTAGTTTCACTGCACGCAATATTTGATCGAGATTTCCATGTCGCCTGATGCGTTCGATTGTGAGACTGTGGGGGAAGCATAGACACTGGCGCGCGGAATTGCATCCGGTGCGGAGGGTGGCTTCTAAAAGAGGCTCATCTCAAGGCCGAGGGCGAGCGCCGTGCCGAGGTCGCGGCATTGCTGGAGGTGAGCGGCGGTCAGTTCTCCCCGTGCGATCACGGGCTCCTGCACCTCGATGAACGGATAGCCCTTGGCGATGCGCCGGATGGCGGTGAGCGCACCGGTGCCGTCGTTGCCGGCGCTGATGAATACCGAGTAGGGCAGGGGAGCTATCTTCCCTTCCACGGCATAGAAGGTGCGGTCGAAAAAGTCTTTCATGGCCCCCGACATGTAGCCGAAATTCTCCGGCGTGCCGAGCAGCAGGCCATGGGCCCACAGCAGGTCTTCGGCGCCCGCATCGCGGCACAGCAGCCGTTTCACCTGCACGCCGGAGACGTCTTCGTGGCAGGCGCCCCGGTAGGCCGCTTCCGCCATGCGCCCGGTGCTTTCCGATTGAGAGTGGTAGACGATCAGCAGGTGTTTCACGGGTTTGACCCGACAGTTTCGCGCACCTGCGGCGTCGAGCGCCGCCGGCCCGGCGCCAAGTATACTGGCGCGATGAAGCTGTCCGACATTCACGCCGCCCGGGACAGGATCGCGGGCCGGGTCGAGCGTACGCCGTGCGCCCGTTCGACCACGCTCTCGGCCATCGTCGGTGCACAGGTGTATCTCAAGTTCGAGAACCACCAGTTCACGGCCTCGTTCAAGGAGCGCGGCGCGCTGAACTGCCTGCTCATGCTGACGGGCGAGGAAAGGCGGCGCGGGGTCATCGCCATGTCGGCGGGCAACCATGCCCAGGCCCTGGCCTGCCATGGGTCCCGGCTCGGCGTGCCCGCCTGCATCGTGATGCCCCGATCGACGCCCAACGTCAAGGTGCAGCAGACCCGGGTATTCGGCGCCGAGGTGCATCTCGAGGGAACCACCTTCGAAGAGACCCTGGCCTATACCGAGGATCTGGCGCGGGCCCGGGGGTTGACGCTGGTGCATCCGTTCGACGACGAACGGGTGATTGCGGGTCAGGGTACCGTGGGCCTGGAGATCCTGGAGCAGGCGCCGGACGTGGACGCGATCATCGTTCCCGTGGGCGGAGGGGGGCTGATCGGCGGCGTGGCGCTGGCGGTGAAATCGACGGCGCCTGCCGTGGAAGTGTCGGGCGTTCAGGTAGAGCGGTTCTCCGCCGCCCACGACCGCTTCCACGGGCGCGGCAGCGAGCCCGGCCCGTCCGCAACCGTTGCGGAGGGTATCGCCGTCAAGTCTCCGGGCCGGAAAACCTGGCCGTTGATCGAGGCCCATGCCGACAATCTGTTCGTCGTTGGCGAGACCGAGGTCGAACAGGCCATCTTCACCTTGCTCGAGATCGAAAAAACCGTGGCGGAGGGCGCCGGGGCGGCGGCGCTGGCGGCGCTGACCGCCAATGCCGAACGGTATCGCGGCAGGAAGGTGGTGCTGGTGCTGTCCGGCGGCAACGTGGACATGATGATCCTCTCATCGGTGCTGCAACGGGGCCTGGTGCGCAGCCATCGGCTGGCGCGGCTGGATGTTGAGATTCCCGACGTGCCGGGCGCGCTGGCGGAGTTGACGGCGGTGCTCGGCCGGCTGGACAGCAACATCGTCGACATCGTGCACCAGCGCACCTTCGGGGGCTCGTCGGTGCGGGCGACCGTGGTGGAGTTGGTGCTGCAGATGCGTGGCGAGGAACAGGTGGAGCAGGTGCTTGCCGCCCTCGGCGAACAGGGATACGAGGCCACGTTTCGAAGCGGAACGAACCTGAGCGCTTGATTCGGGATCTTGCGGCACGGAAGTCGCTCCCGGGGCGAAGTCACGGCCCGGGGACAAGCTCCGAAAGCGGCCTCGCGGCTTCGATTCCGTCCGGTTGGGGTGTCGGCCGGCAATCGTCAGCGGCGCGAGTTGCCGGAGATCGTTGCCTTACCGCAGCAGCCAGGCGCTGAACCGTTCGTTCATGTCCTCGCCGTTGTCGGCCCACCACAACCAGTCGCTCCTCACGGCGAGCCTGGTGTTTTCCGGTGCGTTCGGCATGTGGGGCGCCATTGCGACCCCGGTTTCGGCGTGTGTGGAGACCAGCGCTTCCGCGGACCGGCGCGCGGGGCTGTAGGCGATGTAGCGGGTGATTGCGGCCAGGGATGCGGGCCTGGAGGCATAGGTGACGAGCCGGCGCGCCGCGTCGATGTTCCTGGACCCGGCTACGATGGCGAGATGCCCGGTATCGAGCACCTGGCCGTGCCAGACGATGGTGAAGGGCTGGTTCTCAAGTACCTGGGCATTGAAGACGCGGCCGTTGTAGGCGGTTGTCATGACCACTTCGCCATCGGCGAGCATCTGCGGCGGCTGTGCCCCGGCTTCCCACCACACCACGCGGTCCTTGATGGAGTCGAGCTTCCTGAACGCACGGTCGACGCCAGCCGGGGTATCGAGAACGGCGTAGACTTCGTCGGCCGGAACGCCGTCGGCCATCAGCGCGAATTCGAGATTGGCGAGCGGCGAACGACGCATGCCCCGGCGGCCGGGGAAGCGTTTCAGGTCGAAAAAATCCTGGATCGTGGCGGGTACTTTGCCGGTGGTCCGTTCATGGTTGTAGGCGTATACGGTTGAATAGAACAGCTTGCCGGCACCGCACTCGCTGATCATGTCCGGGTAGTAGTCGTCTTCAGGCGAGGAACCGTCGGCTCCCTCGGGCAGCATGGAGGTGTCGAGAATCTCGAACAGCCCTTCGTCGCAACCCCTGACCAGGTCGGCATACTCCAGATCGATGATGTCCCAGTGCACGTTGCCCGCTTCCACCTGGGCGCGCACCTGGGAAAGGCCGCCGTTGTAGTCTTCGAGGCGCACCCGGATGCCCGTCTCCGCCGCAAAGGGCTTCAGATAGGCTTCCTCGCAGGCCCTGGCGTAAGAACCGCCCCAGGACACCACGGTGAGCGATTCAGCCGCCGAGAAGGCGGCTCCCAGCGCGGCCAGCGCGCCGGACAGCGCAATGGCGATTCGAGCAACGATGGTCGGGTGCATGCTGGTCCTCCGTGAAAGCGCGCGATGGTATCACGCGGTTTGACCGGTTCAGCTTGACCGTCGAACTTGACGGTTTTTTGCTATATTCGCCGACTTGAGGAGATATTGACATGCGCGAAGCCTGGATCGTCGATCACGCCCGGTCCCCCCGGGGGCGGGGCAAGCCCGGTGTCGGTTCCCTGAGCCACCTGCATCCGCAGCGATGCCTGGCGCAGGTGTTGCGAGGCCTGCAGGAACGGGTGGGATTCGACCCCGCCGACATCGAGGACGTGGTGGCGGGCTGCGGTTCCGGCAGCGGCGACCATGCCCACGATATCGCGCGCATGTCGGTACTTGACGCCGGCTGGCCGCTCTCGGTCACCGGGGTCACGCTGCACCGGTTTTGCGGCAGCGGCCAGCAGGCGGTCTCGTTCGCCGCCATGGGCGTGATGTCGGGGCACCAGGAAGCCGTCATCGGCGGCGGCGTGGAATTCATGTCCCGGTACGCACCGGTCCATGCGAACGGCTTTCATGCCAACAACGAACACCTGCACCGGATGCACCCGCAGGTACCCCAGGGCATTTCCGCGGACCTGATCGCGACCCTTGAAGGTTTCTCCAGGGACGATGTTGACGCCTACGCCGTTGAAAGCCAGACGCGCACGGCGCGGTCGATCGAGGAAGGACGATTCAAGGACGCGCTGGTGCCGATATACAACGACGACGGCAGCCTGGCGCTGAATCGGGACGAACATCCCCGCCCAGGCACGACCATGGAAAGCCTGGAGGGCCTCAAGCCGTCGTTTGCGGCCATGACCGGATTGCAACCCGAGGGTTTCGACCGGCCGTTCAAGGATCTGGTGCACCAGGTCTACCCGGAGGTGGACGCCATTGAGCACGTGCATCACGCGGGCAATTCGTCGGGCGTTGTGGACGGGGCCAGCACCGTGCTGGTCACCAGCCCCGACTACGCCAGGGCCCACGGGCTGAAGCCGAAAGCGCGCATTCGCATGACGGCGACAGCGGGCACGGAGCCGCTGATCATGCTCACCGCGCCGGCGCCGGCGGCAGCGAGGTGCCTGGAAAAGGCAGGCATGACAAAAGACGACATCGACCTGTTCGAAATCAACGAGGCCTTTGCTTCGGTGGTGTTGAAATTCATGAAGGAACTCGATGTCGACCATGACATCGTCAACGTGGATGGCGGCGCCATCGCCCTCGGCCACCCCATCGGGGCGACCGGCGGCATGTTGATCGGCACCGCCCTGGAGCAGTTGCACCGCCTCGATGCGGAAACATCGCTGGTGGCGATGTGCACGGGTGGAGGAATGGGCACCGCCACCATACTGGAGCGCATGTAGCGAAATGCCGGGTCCGGCTGCCGCCGGGCATCGTCGGCGGTCCACAACGGCCGTCGGGAGTGTAGCGGTTTTTATTCCCTCAAGTTATTACTAATGAATTTAATATTCGAAAAACCAAAATCGCACGCCCGACACCTAAAAAAGTGTCACCAAATGTAACGAAACGGTTGACGGCAACGGCCCGTTTTACGAGTATTCGCCATTACGTTATTCATGCCGAGGGGCATCGCGGGCCGCGTATGAGGCGAAAACAGTTCTGGCAGGAGGTGTTGGCGGAGCGAATCACCGCCACCCGTTCGCTGCCGGTATGGTCCTGTACGCCGGTATCGCCACCGTCCCCGGCGCCTCACCCGCCGTTTACCGACGGCGAGTGAGATCGGGGCCGGCATGAGTTACCTCAACGGATTCATCGGTTTCGGTTTCATCCTGCTGGCGCTTCTTCACCTTGGGGTTCCCGATGCCTCATTCCTGATCGGCGCGTACCTTTTCGGCTCTGCCCTGGCTTTCGTCACCCTGGTCAGAAGGCTTCCGCTCAACGTGGCGCGCGTGCTGGCCCTGGTCACCACCGCAGCCACCTTCTTCTACTTCATCGGCTTCTTCCAGATGGCGCCCCACCTCGGCAACGGCTGGTACGCGGTGCACACCAAGGCGCTCGGCCAACTGCTCGGTGCGTTCGCCATGATTCCCGTGCTCGCGGAATACAGTTGCCGCCTGAAGGCGGACTGCATTGAAGCCGGCGAGCGGCATCGCATCGGTTTCTTTTCCGTACCCCGGAAAATCGGCAGGCAACTGCGGGCCTGAGTGCCGCCGCGGGTCGCGGCCCGATCGGATCTACAAGGCCCGAACCCGGGGCATCACTTCCGTCAGATACGCATCCAGCGCTTCCTCATTCCAGGGAGCGCGCAGTGCGATATTGATTTCCCGGGCGCCGGCGGCTACGTATTCGCCCAGGCGCTCGACGGCACGGTCCGGCGTGCAAAGAAGCGCACCCTCCGGGATGCGACCGCGCAGCACCCGCCAGTCTTCGGCGATGCGCAGCCGCTGCCGCTCCACGTCCGCGCGGTCGACACCGAGATTGAACATCAGGTTGATGGCACGCTTGATGTCACCGGGGTCGCGTCGTTCCTCCTCACACCAGTGGTCGAGCACCTGGTTCAGGCGGCTGAACTCGCCGGGGGACAGGTAGGCGGCATTCCAGCCGTCCGCATGGGCGGCGGCGATCCTGAGCGTGCGCTTTTCGCCGGTTCCGCCGATCCAGATGGGCAACCGGCGCTGAACGGGCCTTGGCAGGCAACTCGCGTCCACCACCTGGAAATGCCTGCCGTTGAAGTCGGTGCGCTCCTCAAGGAGCATCTGCCTGATGATCTGTACGCCCTCTTCCAGCATGTCGAGCCGGGTACCGATGTCCGGAAACGGGTAGCCGTAGGCGGTAGCCTCCCAGATGTGCCAGCCGGCGCCGAGCCCCAGTTCGAAACGGCCGCCACTGATGTGGTCGAGCGTTGTCGCGGCCTTGGCCAGAAGGGCGGGATTGCGGTAGCCGATGTAGAACACCAGGCAGCCGATACGCGCGTGACGGGTTTCCGCGGCCAGCGCCCCGAGCGTCGCCAGGGCCTCGAAGTGGGGCTCGGTTCCGTTCTTGGGCGGCGCCTCGTAGAAATGATCCCAGGCCGAGAGCCAGTCGACGCCGGCCCCGTCGAGCTTGCGCCAAAGGGCGCGCAGGCCGTCCATGGACATGTTCTGCTGGCCGATATGCACTCCGAGAGACAGGCTCACGACATCAACTTCCCGATTGGCGGTGGTGGACGGAAGGGGAAGCTTGCAAGCAATCGAAACCGAAATCCAGCCTGGCCCGCGTCCGTCACCGGATTTCGTCGCGCGTGGTCCGGCGATTGCAGCAGGGAGTTGGCGACGGATGCGGGCTGGGATTCCGTTCCCTCAGCGGTTGCGGGGCGTCGACCCGATGCCTGGTTCAGTGATTTCGGGCAGCCGGAATGGCGAATTTCCTACACGAGTTAGAGACATATCCCATATTGATTCCGGAGCCGAACGAGCAGAATTACCCCTGCTCGTTCCTTTGGGAACCGCCCCGGCGACGCTCAGATCCCTTCCTCCCCGAGTCCTTGTCGCCGGGGTGTCTTTTTCCTACCCGGTTTCCGAAAGGGCTGGCTATGCCGGTGCAAGGCGGCGGCGAATCCGTGACTTCAATCGATGGATGCCGGCCGCGAACTTGTGCGGCACCGCCAGCATGGCGGGGGTCACCACCAGGGTCAGCAGGGTCGCGAACGTCAGCCCGGACACGATGGCCTGGGCCAGCGGCACCCAGAACGCAGACAGCATGCCTCCGTAGATGATCGTCCGATTCACCAGGTCGATGCTGAAGTTGCTTGCCAGGGGCAGCAGGCCGAAGACGGTGGTAAGCGTGGTCAGGGTGACCGGGCGCAGGCGCTGCGCGCCCGTGCGCACGATTACGGCAATGTAGTCGAGTTCGGGATGTTCCCGACGCAGATGGTTGTAGGTGTCGATCAGCACGATGTTGTTGTTCACGACGATGCCGGCCAGCGCCACCACACCGATTCCGGTCAGCACCGCGCTGAACGGCTGGGACAACACCAGCAAACCGAGCAGGACGCCGGCGGTGGAGAGGACCACGGCAAACAGGATGAGCAGGGACTGGTAGAAGCTGTTGAACTGCGTGACCAGCAGCACGAACATGAGCAGGAGCGACAGGCTGAAAGCCACCGATATGAAGTCGATGGAGTCCTGCTGATCCTCGTTGGTGCCGCGGAACTGGATCCTGAGCCGCGGGTCGAAGGTTTCGCTCGCCAGCCACGATTCGATTTCCTTTACCTTGTTGTCCGCCAGCACGCCGGGTGCGACATCGGCGCGAATGTATTTCACCGGTACGCCGTTGGAGCGCTGGATGGTATCCACATTCGGCACGGCCTCCCGCCGCACGAAGTTGGATATGGGCACCAGGCCCTCGACGGTACTGACCTTCAACTCGTCCAGCATGCTCAGGCCCCGGGCCTCCAGCGGGTAGCGCACCCGGATATCCACCGCGTCGTCGGATTTGTCGGGCCGGTACTCCCCGACCTTCACCCCGTTGGTGACCAGTTGAACGGCCACGCCGACCTGGGAAACATCGGCGCCGTAGAGGGCGGCCTGCGCCCTGTCGACGATGAGTTTCCACTCGATTCCGGGCAGGAAGCGCGTGTCTTCGATATCGCGCAGCCCCTCCACGTGCCGTTCCATGTGGTCCAGTACCGCTTCGACCGCGGGTTCGAGCAGCGACTTGTCGTGGGAGGCGAATTCAATCTCGATCGGCTTGCCCTGGGGCGGGCCCTGTTCCATCTGCCGGGCTTCCACGGCGATGCCCGAGAGGCCCTCGGTGCGCGTGCGGATTTCCTCCAGGATTTCCGTGGACTTCTTGTCCCTTTCGTTCTCGTCGTGCAGTTCGATGAAGTGCCGGCCGACGATGTCGGACCCGCCGCCGCCGAAGGGCGAGGCGGTGCTGGTGAACGATGTCTGGGTATTGACATCGAGGATGCCGCGAATCTGCAGGATCTGCTCTTCCACCTCGGTGACCAGGGTGTTGATCTCTTCGGCGGCCAGGTTGCCCCGCGCCCGTACGGTGACGATGGCCCACTTGCCCTCCGTATCGGAGAAGAAGGTGAGCCCCTTGCCGAACTCGCCGTATGCCCAGAAAGTGCCGGAGACGATGGCCAGGGCCAGGGAAAGGGTAAGCCATGCGTGCCGGGCCGCCACGGCGAGAATCCGGGCATACAGCCCGGTGATCGAGCGCATGCTGGTGGGGTCGCCTTCCTCCAGTTGCTTCAGCGTTTCCACCGAGCGCGCGTCCCTGGCGCCCGGACGGTCGAACAGGGCCCCCAGTACCGGCCCGAACACCAGCGCGTACAGCAGCGACCCGGTCAGGACGGTAAAAACGGTCACCGGCAGGTAGCGCATGAACTGTCCGGGCACGCCGGGCCAGAACATGAGCGGGGTGAATGCGGCGAGCGTGGTCGCGGTCGAGGCGGTCACCGGCCAGAGCATGCGTTTGGCGGCCAGCGCATAGGCGCTGCGCCGGTCGAAGCCCTCGACCATCTTGCGGTCGGCGTACTCGGTGACGACGATGGCCCCGTCGATCAGCATGCCGAGCCCGAGCAGCATGCCGAACATGACCATGAAGTTGAACGTGTACCCGAGCAGGTAGAGCAGGATCATCGAGAACAGGAAGGAGACGGGAATGCCGAGCCCGACGATAGCGCCGCTACGGAACCCCATGGCCGCCACCACGACGATCATCACCAGAGCCAGCGCCGTGAAGATGTTTCCCTGCAGTTCGGTTACCTGCTGCAGTGCCCAGGGCGCCTGGTCCTGCGAATAGAAGATGGTCACCCTGCCGGGCAGGCTGGGCCGGAAGCGGTCGACCGTGCGCTTCACGGAATCGATCGTGTCGACGATGTTGGCGTTGGCGCGCTTGACGATGTTCAGGGAGATGGCTGCCTCGCCGTTCACGCGGGCATAGCAGGTCCGGTCCTTGAAGGTGCGGCGCACGGTTGCTACGTCGCCGAGGGTGATCACGGTATCGTCCTTCACCCGCACCGGCAGGTCGAACACGTCGCGGGCTTCCTCGATCACGCTCGGTACCTTGACGGAGAACCGCCCCTGGCCCGTGTCCAGGCTGCCCGCGGGAATCAGCCGGTTGTTGCGCACGATGGTGTTGATCAGTTCGTCGTTGGCGATCCGGTAGGCTTCCAGGGCGTTGGGGTCGATGACCGCTTCGAGCACTTCCTCGCGGTGACCCTGCATCTCGGCGTCGAGCACTTCGGGAATGATCTCTATACGGTCCTTGAGTTCGATCGCAAGGTCGTAGAGCACCCGTTCAGGTACGTCTTCGCCCACGATATTGACCTGGAGAATCGGGAAATCGTCGGTGCTCGTCTCGCGGATGATGGGTTCCTCGATGGTGCCCGGCATCTCGGGCCTGGCGCTGTCCACGGCTTCCCGGACGTCCTGGAGCGCGCGATCGAGGTCGTACTCGGCATCGAACTCGATCATCACCGTTGCCGCCCCTTCCGATGCAAACGACGTCAGCTCATCGATGCCCTCGACGTTGCGCAGCTCGACCTCCAGGGGCATGACCAGCAACCGTTCGGCATCCTCCGGCGTGATTCCTTCGTGTATGACGGTTACGACGTAGAAGGGAACCTGGATGTCCGGCTCGTTGGCGACGGGAATGGCGTTGCGGGCCAGCAGGCCAGCCACCACCACCATGAACATGACCATGAGGGTGGTCTTGTAGCGGTTTATGGCCGCGTCGATGATCGCGTTCATGCGCTGGCGGGCTGATGCGCGGGGGTATGGGAGGATTCAGGTTCGCTGCCGGGGGTCGTGGAGGTCGGCGCCGCGGCGGGCATCTCCAAGGCATGCTCGAAGTCGACCTCGACGTATTCTCCGGGGACAACCAGTTCCTGCCCGACGGTGATCAGCGTCGCCACGGGAGGCAGGCCGGACACCCAGACCCCGGCAGCGTCTTCCCGGACGATGTCCACCGGATAAAACCGGACGCGGCCATCGTCCCCGATCGTGCGAACGCCGATGACCCCCGCGTCGTCCAGCGCAAACAGGGCCGGGCTTATGTGTTGCGCCTGAATCTCTGCGACGGGAACCGAAATCTCGGTGGTGATGCCGCTGCGCAAGTCGTAGGCGGGATTGGGAATGGGTATTTCGATTCGATAGGTTCGGGTGTCCGGGTCGCTCTGCTGGCCCACGAAGCTGATCGCCCCCGCAACCTGCCGCCCGTCGCTCAGCGTCCCCCGGGCCTGCTGCCCGACGGTCACGCGCTGGACGTCGGATTCGGAGATGCGGCCGACGAGCAGCATCGGGTCGAGATCGACGATGGTGGCGCAGGGGGAACCGGGATTCACATAGTCGCCGACTTCCAGATGGACGTCTTCGACGATGCCGTTGAACGGTGCCTCGATGTGCGTTCTGGCGAAGTCCAGTTCGCTGCGCTTCAGTTCCGCTTCCGCGGTGGCCAGCCAGGCGCTGGCCTGGGCAATGGCAGTCTCGGACAGCAGCCCCCGCTCCCGCAGTTCGAGACTGCCGTCGTATTCGAGGCGCGCCTGGTTGAGCGCCTCGGTCGCCTGCTTTAGGCCTGCCTCCCGGTCTTCGATGGAGATGCGGCAGAGCAGGTCGCCGACCGTTACCCGCGAGCCGCGCTCCACCGGCCGCTGCACGATGGTCCCGGTCAATTCGGCGCGCACCTGCACCGTTCGCTTGTTTTCCGTCTTGCCCCGTACCCGCAGTTGCCGAAACTGCGGTGTGGCGTGAATGACCCGGGCGCGTACGCGGGTCGCGGGACGGTCCTGGGACATGGCAGCCCGCTGTTTTGCCAGTTCGGCGGGAGTAGGCTTGGGCGGCGGATCCTCGGAGCCGATCTGCCCGGAAAGCAGCCAGATGCCGATAGCGAAGGCGATGGCCAACGCGGTTATGTACGTTCGGCGCATGGCCTACCGGGGCGATGCCCCGCCCTGGGGAGATTGCGGCGAACGGGTGTGAACTTTACTCAATTGACAACCTATTCCGCGCATCGGGGGTTCTGGTTTCGCGGGCCGGCCGTTTACAGGCATTTCGGGCGACCCGCCAGTCGGGGTGAAAATGAAGCAAGTGCTACGAAAAGTAACACATCGTGGCGGGCAGAGCCACCGTACGGCGGAACAGTTGCCTCGTTCCGGCTCCGGGGATGGGTATGGGGCGTGGGCGTTCGGTACTCTGAACGGCACGCGAAGACGCTACCAGACGCCGGTGTTTCCCATGTCTTTCCAGGGATCCGCGGGCGGCAGCGCCTCGCCGCGCTGCAGGAGTTCCACGGACACACCGTCCGGCGAACGGACGAATGCCATGCGTCCGTCGCGTGGCGGGCGGTTGATGGTCACACCCGAGTCCATGAGGTGCCGGCACTTCGCGTAGATGTCGTCCACCTCGTAGGCGAGATGCCCGAAATTGCGCCCGCCGGACAATTCCTCAGGGTCCCAGTTCCAGGTGAGTTCGACCTGTGCGGACTCGTTGCCCGGTGCGGCCAGAAAGACCAGCGTGAAGCGGCCGCCCTCATTGACGTACCGGTCCAGTTCTTCGAGCCCGAGCTTGTTGCAGTAGAAGTCCAGGGATTCGTCGATATCGGTGACGCGAACCATGGTGTGCAGGTATTTCATGTGGGTAACCTCCCATCAGGCTTTGGCCGTGCAGGCGTTTGCGGGTTGCAACGCAAGTGTCCTACCGGATGCCGGCCACTGCAAGGGCGGGCAGGGGTCTATGGGAAGTCGCCCGGTTGCCTTCCGTTCCGGGCGCGGGTGCAGGCCAAAAAAAACCCCGCTTACGCGGGGTTGGCCAGATAGGTCATCACAAGGTCTCTACGGAGAGTTGGGATTGACCGGTTACAGGGCGAGAAACGAGAGCATGCTCACTGCCAGCGTGGCGAAAGCGCCGAGGAGTAGCGCGGTTTCGTTCGCCGTCAGGGGCGCGTCACTCTCGTTCATGTCGATTCCGTTCATGTTGATTCCGTTCACGTCATCCACCTTGGCAACAGGTGCGCCTGTAATCGGTTGAGTTCAATGCTAAGGGGCAATGCTGTAGTCAGTTCACAGCAAATGTGGAATGAAAATGGAATGGAAACGCGGCGCGATGCCCGGCAGGCGATATCAACCCCGGGCGAAACGGACGACCAGATAAACGATGCTGGCCGCGGTGAGAATGACGAGGCTCCCGAGGCTCCAGAGCCTGAGCCCGCGCGATGGCCGGTAAGCCTCCGGCACTTCCGCGCCGGCCATGGCGCGGTGATTGAGAAAGGCGTATATGGGCGCCATGACGAACCCCAGGGTCGTGACCAGGTCGATGAAGCGGGTGAACGAGGTCAGCAGCGTCGCCAGCAACGCGAATGAGCCCAGGCCGCAGGCCCAGACGAGTACCGGGACGAACCAGGCAGGGATGTCGGTTCCACTCAGCCGTGAGAACGCATAGGCGAACTGGCGCGGGTAGCCGTCCATGGCGGCGAGCAGGGTGGAGAACATCGCCGCGACGGCGGCAGCACCGATCAGGTAGAAACTCCAGCCGCCGATGGTTTCGGTAAAGAGCGCGATGACCTGGGCGGCGAATTCCGGGGGCGAGTCCTTCGGAGCGATACCGGGCCCGTGCATGACGGCGACGCCGAGCAGCAGGAAACCGACGGCAAGCACCATCGCGGTCACGTAGCCCAGGTTGAAGTCGAAACGGGCGGCCGTGTTCGAGATCCGCTGGCCCGAGGCCTTCAGCTTGGCGCTTGTCCACACGGAATTGAGAATGGAGGCGTCCACCGGCGTCGGCAGCCAGCCGGCCATGGCGACCACGAACATCAACAGGGGGATGTCCAGGCGCCCGACCGCGAACTCGGAGGGTTTCCAGTCGATCAGCGCAATGGAGGCGCCCGCCGCAACCACGACCATGATCACCAGGACGAAGACCAGCGCCATGCCGACGCGCTCGAGCCACCGATAATGGCCGACAGTAAGCAGGAGCGCCGTGCCGGCCATGAGCCAGCCGGTCATCGCGACGGCACTCATCGTCAGGTCGAAAACGGTCAGCACCAGCCCGGCGGTCGTGACGGCGATGGCGGCCAGCACGAACCAGACGGACACAAGCTGCGTGATGAGGTACAGGGATACCGCCCACCAGCCCTGGTCGACGTAGTTTTCGGGCAGGCTCCTGCCGGTGGCGGCGGTGTACTGGCTGCCGAACCGGATCGCGGGGTACTTGACGATGCCCACCACCGCGATCAGCGCGATCATGGCCAGCCCGTAGATGGCGCCGGCCCGGGTGGACTGAACCACGTGGGAAACGCCGATGGCGGCCGCGGCGTAGAGGATGCCCGGCCCGAGCGCGGCAAGGCGCCCGGAGCCTGCTCCAGGCCCGTTCATGCCGTGTGGCCGCACCTGTTCATGCATGAACTACCGCGGCCGGAGCAATGGGGAACCTATTCGGGCTGCGGCACGATTCTCAGGTAGGGTTTCGGCGCCCGCCAGCCGTCCGGGAACTTCTCCCGGGCCGCCTCGTCGGATACCGCGGGCACAATAATGACATCTTCGCCGTGCTGCCAGTTCACCGGTGTTGCCACCTGGTGCCTGGCGGTGAGCTGGCAGGAATCGAGCAGCCGCAGCACCTCGTCGAAGTTGCGGCCGGTGCTCATGGGGTAGGTGAGCATGGCCTTGACGGTCTTGTCCGGGCCGATCACGAACACTGAACGCACCGTGGCGTTGTCGACCGGGGTCCTGCCTTCGGAAGTGTCGCCCGCATCCGCCGGCAGCATGTCGTAGAGCTTGGCCACGTTGAGTTCCGGATCGCCGATCAGCGGATAGTTGACCGCGTGGCCCTGGGTTTCCTCGATGTCCTTCGACCACTCGGCGTGGTTGGTAACCGGGTCGACGCTCAGGCCGATCACCTTGCAGTTGCGGCTGGCGAATTCCGGTGCGAGGCCGGCCATGTAGCCGAGCTCGGTGGTGCAGACCGGGGTGAAATCCTTGGGATGCGAGAACAGGATGGCCCAGCCGTCGCCGATCCAGTCGTGGAAGCTGATGGTTCCCTGGGTGGTCTCGGCGGTGAAATCGGGCGCTGTGGAATTGATGCGAAGCGTCATGATCGTCCCAATGTCGTTGGAGGGCGCAAATCTACCACCCTTTGGTGATAAATGTGATACTCCCCCGCTTGTCCTGGGACAGGGAAGAACGTTGCGCAACGTGGGCGGCAATTACGGCCAGGCGCCCCGGCCGGGGTAAGGTCTGCCAGTGGAGGTCGTCCAGCTTCTGATCAGCGGCGTTTCGCAAGGGTGTGTCTACGGCCTGATCGCGCTCGGTTTCGTGCTCATCTACAAGGCCACCGAGATGGTCAACTTCGCCCAGGGCGACATCATGATGATCGGCGCCTTCATGGCGGTCGTGTTCATCAACCTCCTTGACTGGCCCTTTGCGCTGGGCCTGCTCGCCGCGATAGGTGTCATGGCTGTCGTGGGAGCCCTGCTCGAACGGGTTCTGCTGCGGCCCATGATCGGCGAACCGCACTTCGCGGTGCTGATGCTCACCATCGGACTCGGATTCGCGCTGCGTGCGGTGGCGGGCGCCATCTGGGGCAACGAGCCCCGGGCGCTCGACCTGCCGTACGTGGGCATCGTCTGGCAATGGGACAATCTTGTGATCGGTGCGGAGAACGTGGTCATCATGGGCGGCACCCTGGTGCTGTGCGGGCTGCTCTACCTGTTTTTCCGGTTCACACGCCTCGGCATCGCCATGCAGGCGGCGTCCCAGAACCAGTTGGCGGCGTTCTATGTGGGCATTCCGGTCAAGCGCGTCTTCTCCCTGGTTTGGGCGCTCTCGGCGGTCATCTCGGCCTTTGCCGGCGTGCTGATGGCTCCGGTCTCGCTGATCGACCCCCTGATGGGCTTCATCGGCATCAAGGCCTTCGCCGCGGCCATCGTCGGCGGTTTCGGCAACCTGCCGGGCGCGCTGATCGGCGGGCTGCTCATCGGGCTGGTCGAGCAGTTTGCGGGGCGCTACCTGTGGCCGGGGTTCTCGGAGCTGAGCGCTTACGTGCTGCTGCTGGTCATGCTCATCGTGCGGCCGGAAGGCCTGTTCGCCACGATGCAGCAAAAGAAGGTTTGAGGCGACGTGCGTTTCATTCGCAAAGTCCACTACGGCCAGGACATCGACCTCTTCGAGCACCGGGGGCAGTGGTTGTGGTACGGGCTGCTGGCGCTTGCCGTGCTGCTCGCTCCCCTGGTGCTGGGCCGGTTCTACCTCGGCGAGTTGGCCCTGGTGTACATCTACGCCATAGCCGGCATCGGGCTGATGCTGCTGGTGGGCTACACGGGCCAGGTGAGCCTGGGCCACGCGGCCTTTCTGGCCATCGGCGCCTATGCCCATGCCTGGCTTCTCTCCCATGGCTGGCCGCTGCCGCTGGCCCTGGCCGCGGCGACCGGGCTGACGGCGGTGGTGGGCGGCATCGTCGGCATTCCGGCGCTGCGCATGACCGGGATCTATCTGGCGGTCGCCACCCTGGCGTTCGCCATGATCGTCGAGCAGGTGCTGGGGCACTGGGAGTCGGTGACCGGCGGTTACCGGGGCCTGGCCGTGCCCAAGGCCGAGTTTCTCATCGACCTGTCGACCCCCACTGCTTTCTATTACCTGTGTCTCGCGGTGCTCTTTTTCTGCCTGATCGCGGCGCTCAACTGGCTGCGCAGCCCCACCGGGCGGGCCATGGTGGCGGTGCGGGACTCGGAGACCTCGGCGGAGAGCATGGGCATCCATCTCGCCTACACCAAGAGCCTCGCCTTTGCGATTTCGGCCGGGTTCACCGGGCTCGCGGGCGGGTTGTTCGCCCACAAGATCAGCTACCTCGCGCCGGATGCGTTCACCATCATCATGTCGATTCAACTGCTGCTGATGGTTGTGGTCGGTGGCCTCGGGTCCATGCACGGGGTCATATTCGGCGCCATGTTCATCGGCCTGTTGCCCCAGGGAATCGCGATGTTCAGGGATGCCGTTCCGCCCGAAATAGGGCACATCCCGGGCCTGGAGCCGGGCATCTTCGGGTTGATCCTGATCCTGTTCCTGATCTACGAGCCGCTTGGGCTCTACGGGCGCTGGCGGAAGATCCGCCTCTATTTCGAGCAGTTCCCGCTGTACCGCCGCGCAACCTACAAGCGGCAGAAGAGCTATCTGCGCACGGAGCGGCTGAAGTGACACTGCTGGCCGCCAACGGCATCTCGGTGAGTTTCGGCGGCGTCAAGGCGGTGCAGGAAGTCTCGTTCGCCGTTGAACCGGGGCAGGTGTTCAGCATCGTCGGGCCCAACGGCGCGGGCAAGACCACCATCTTCAATCTCGTCAGCCGCATCCACGATGTGGACCACGGCTCGATCGTCTTCGACGGGCGCGACATCACCGGGGTTCCCGCCCATGCGATCGCGGAACTCGGCATTGCCCGCACCTTCCAGAACACGGAACTGTTCGAGCAGGAAACGGTGCTCAAGAACCTGCTGATCGGCTGCCACATCCACCGGCGCAGCAACCTGTTCTCCGAACTGCTGTTTCTGCCGTCGGTGCGGCGCCAGGAGCTGAAGTTGCGCGACGCGGTCGAGGATGTCATCGATCTGCTCGACCTGCGCAGCCACCGGCACAAGGTGATCGGCGAGCTGCCCTACGGTGTGCGCAAGATGGTGGAGATCGCACGCGCCCTGTGCCTGAAGCCGAAGCTCCTGCTGCTCGACGAGCCTTCCTCCGGGCTCAATCCGGAGGAGACCGAGGACCTGTCGTTCTGGCTCGAGGACATCAACGAAGAACTCGGCATCACCGTGATCATGGTCGAGCACGACATGAACCTGGTAACCAGCGCATCGGATCGGGTACTGGCCATGGCGGACGGGCAGACGATCACCATCGGCGAGCCCGGCGCCGTTCAGAACCACCCGGAAGTGCTGCGTGCCTATCTCGGAGACTGACGATGGCGGACCTGCTCGAACTGCGCAACGTTGAGACCTACTACGGGCCGATCCTCGCCATCCACGGCATCAGCATGCGCGTGCCGGAGGGGAGCATCGTCACCGTGCTCGGGGCCAACGGCGCGGGCAAGACCACGGTGCTGAAGACCGTAAGCGGCGCCATGGACCCGCAGAAAGGCAGCGTGCTTTTCGATGGCCGTCCCATTCAGGCGCGGGACCCGGACTGGGTGGCGCGGCTCGGCATCGGCCACGTCCCGGAGGGGCGCGAGGTGTTTCCGTTCCTCACCGTCGAGGAAAACCTGCGCATGGGCGCGTATTCGCGCAGGGACCGGGAAGTCGATGAGGATGTGGAGCTGGTCTACGACTATTTCCCGGTCCTGAAGGGTTTCGTCAGGCAGCCCGCCCAGGTGCTGTCCGGCGGCCAGCAGCAGATGCTGGCTATCGGCCGTGCCCTGATGCTGCGGCCCCGGCTCATGCTGCTCGATGAGCCATCCCTGGGGCTGGCCCCGAAGCTGGTGCACGAGATCGCGGAGATCGTCACGCGACTGAACGCCGAGCAGCGGGTAACGGTGCTGCTTGTCGAACAGAACGCGAAAATGGCGCTGGATGTCGCCGACTACGGTTACGTCATGGAACTCGGCCGCATCGTCATGGAGGATTCCTGCGAGCGGCTGAAGAACGCAACGGATATCCAGGAGTTCTACCTCGGGATGAAAGACCAGGGAGTGCGGGGCCGGCGCCGGTGGAAACAGCGCAAGACCTGGCGCTGATGCTTGAAGGAGAACGAGTCGATGAATGAACAGACCGTCGATGGCTGCGATACGCTGCCCCGGTTATTCCGCAAGCGGGTCGCCGAATGGTCGGAGACGGTCGCGCTCAGGGAAAAGGACTTCGGCATCTGGAACGAATACACCTGGGCCGACTACGGCGAACAGGCGCGCCTGGTCGGGCTCGGGCTGAAGGCGCTGGGGCTGAAACGCGGCGATGTCTGCTCGGTCGCCGCCGAGGTCTGCCGGGAATGGGTGTTCACCGACCTCGGCATCAACTGCATCGGCGGCGTCACCAACGGCGTCTATCCCACGGATGCGCCGGTACAGGTGGAGTACCTGGTCAACGACAGTTTCACCCGCTTCTATTTTGCCGAGGACGAGGAGCAGCTCGACAAGATCCTCGAGGTGCGCGAGCGTACGCCGACACTGGAGAAGATCGTCATCTTCGACATGGAGGGGCTGCGCAACTTTCGTGACGGGGCGTGCCTGAGCTATGAAGACCTGTTGGCGCTCGGACGCGCCTATGGTGAGGAACACCCGGATGTATGGAACCGGGAGATCGATGCCGCCCGCCCGAAGGATCTCATGGTGCTTACCTACACCTCCGGCACCACCGGCCCGCCCAAGGGCGCCATGATCAGCCAGCGCAACATGCTCTTCATGATGCGCAACATGCAGCAGATCTACGGATTCCGCGATACCGACGAGCAGCTCGGTTTCCTGCCGCTCGCCCACATCGCCGGACGCATGTTCTACATTTCCAGCGCCATCGCGTCCGGCTGTGTGGTCAACCTGGTGGAGGAACCCGAAACCTTCGTGCACGACCAGCAGGAGGTGGCGCCGACGGTGGCGTTCGCCGTGCCCAGGGTATGGGAGAAGCAACACTCGACGATCGTCATCAAGCTGAAGGACGGAACGGCGCTCGGGCGTCTTGCTTACGACCTGGCCCTCAAGCTCGGGCTCAGGCGCGCGCAACATCTCAAGGCGGCGGAGCCCGTGCCCTGGGCGCTGGCCCTGGCGTACCCGGTCCTGGACTTCCTGGTGTTCAAGAACATCCGGATATTCCTCGGCATCGACCGCTGCCGGTGGCTGTCGACGGGCGCCGCGCCCATCGCTCCGGAACTCATCGACTGGTTCTGGGCCCTGAACAAGCCCATGTACGAGGTCTACGGGCAGACGGAGTGCAGCGGCCTCGCAACCGCCAACCTGCCCGGGCAGTCCCGCATCGGCAGTGTCGGCAGATCCAACCGCGAGGTGGAGGTGACGCTCTCGGAAGAAAACGAAATCCTCATCAGGAGCGCCGGCGTCATCGAGGGCTACTGGAACAAGCCGGAGAAGACGGCGGAGACCATCCGGCAGGACTGGCTGCATACGGGGGACGTGGGCCGTATCGACGAGGACGGCTACGTCTACATCGTCGACCGCATGAAGGACATCATCATCACCGCGGGCGGCAAGAACGTCACGCCGAGCGAGATCGAGAACCAGCTCAAGTTCTCGCCCTTCATCACCGATGCGGTGGTCGTCGGCGACCGGCGCCCCTTCCTGACCTGCCTGGTCATGATCGACCACGAGAACGTCACCAAGTTCGCCCAGGACAACGACGTGCCGTTCACCAACTACACGAGCCTCTGCCACACCACCGAGGTGCAGGACCTGATCGGCGAAGAGGTCGAAAGGGTCAACGCGAAGTTCGCGCGCGTGGAGACCATCAAGAAGTTCCGCCTGATCGACCAGCTTCTCGACCCCGAGGACGACGAGCTGACTCCCACCCAGAAGCTGAAGCGCAAGGTCGTTCACGAGAAATACGCTGATCTGATCGGGGAGATGTACTAGCCCTCGTGCCTCGTCTCGGGGAGCCGGACGCAGTAAAATCGGGCAGCGTGCTGGATTGAATCTTTAGCGAATGAGAGCAGTTGTCGCGAAGAGCCTGTTGTTGGCATTGCCGCTGCTGCTGGCCGGGTGTCCGGGCGGCGAACCGGAAGACGATGCCGCCGTTGCGACCCGCGGGGTAACCGACGACGAGATCGTGCTCGGTACCTATACTGATGTGTCGGGCCCGATCGCCATTTGGGGCGTGGGCGTGGTCAACGGGGCGCGCATGCGATTCGACGAGGCCAACGAAGCGGGCGGCGTCTACGGGCGGCGGATCCGCTTCGTGGTGGAAGACACCTCCTACCAGGTGCCGCGAGCCATCCAGGCGGCCAACAAGCTCATCAACCGCGACAACATCCTGGCCATGATCCTGTCGGTCGGTACGCCAACCAACAACGCGGTCATGCCCCAGCAGTTCGAGCAGGGCGTGCCCAACCTGTTCCCGGTCTCCGGCGCCCGGGCGATGGTCGAGCCCTTCCACCCGATGAAGTTCTCGCAGCACGGCATCTACTACGACGAGGTGCGGGCGGCCGTGAAGTACTTCGTGGAACGCGAGGGCAGGTCTGCGGTGTGCGCCATCTATCACGATACCGACTACGGGCTCGAGATACGGGATGCCGTTGAAGACCAGGTCCGGGAAATGGGGCTGGAAGTCGCCGCCGAGGCGGCGCACAAGCCCACGGAAAGCGAGTTCACCGGGGCGGTGCTCAGGCTCCGGAACGCCGGTTGCGACCTGGTGCTGATGGGCACGGTGCACCGGGACACCATCCTCGTGCTCGACACGGCCCGCAAGATGGGCTGGACCGGTGTCGCCTGGGTGGGCAACAACGCCGCCTACGGGCAGGTGATCGCCGACCAGGAGAGCGGCGAGGGTTACTACGCCTTCGTGCACATGGCCAGGCTCTATCCCGACGACGAGAAATCGCCGGAGGTACAGGCCTGGTGGGACCGCTACATGGCCCTGTACGACGTGGAACCGGGCCTGCCGGCAATGGAGGGCTACCGGGGCGCGGACCTCGTTGTGGAGGCTTTGAAAAATGCCGGCCCCGACCTGACCGTCGAGTCGCTGCTCGGCGGTGTCGAGGCGATTGCGGACTACACCGACATTTTCGGCTACAAGGTCGCGTTTTCCGCCGAGAATCACAAGGGCGCGACCGAGAGCGCCCTGTCTCAGGTTCGGAACGGCCGGTGGGTGGTTCTCGAACAGTCGATTTCGTATTGAACCGGGTCCCTGGCCTGCCGACGGGTCCGGGAATCGGGGTACGTCTTGCGAACACCCTTGCGCCCCGCAACCGGGGCAGCGGGAGATGAAAGCTCTCTACTATCAGTGTCAGGCCGGAATCAGCGGCGACATGCACCTCGGCGCCATGGCGGATCTCGGCGTGCCCGAGGACCATATCCTCGACAGCCTGAACCGCCTACCCTGCACGGAAGAGTTCGAGGTGACCTTTCGCCCGGACAGCAAGCAGGGCATATCGGGCATTCGGGCCCAGGTACGCCAATGCGTCAAGCAGCCGGATCACCGGCATTACAGCGACATACAGGCCCTCATTCGAAAGGCGGACTTGCCCCAGGATGTTTCGGACCGGGCGCTTGGCATCTTCGATGCGATCGCGATCGCGGAAGCGAAGATTCACGACGTTCCGGTGGAGCGGGTTCACTTTCACGAGGTGGGCGCGGTGGACTCGATCGTCGACGTGGTCGGGGCGGCAATCTGCCTGAACTACCTCGATGTGGACAGGGTATTGTGCGGCACGGTGGAAGTGGGGGGCGGCTACGTCGATTGCGCCCACGGCCGCCTGCCGGTGCCGGTGCCGGCAACCCAGGAGATTCTCAAGGGCGTGCCGTGCTCATACGGCGGCGTGGACGGCGAGAGCACGACGCCCACCGGCGCCGCCATCCTCAAGGCAAGCGTCGACCGTTTCGAGGCGCCGGCAAACTTCACCGCCACGGCGCTCGGCTACGGCATCGGCACACGGGACTTCGCCGTGCCGAACGTGCTGCGCGTGCTGGCCGGGGAACTGGAAACCGGCGCCCTCGAGCGTGCGCGGCACTTGAAGATCGAGGCGAACATTGACGACATGAGCCCGGAAGCCTTCGAACCGCTACTCGACCATCTGCTCGAACTCGGCGCCGACGATGTCTACCTGACGCCCGTTGTCATGAAGAAGTCACGCCCGGGCACCTGCCTGTCGGTACTTTGCCGCCTGGACTTGCAGGAAGCTCTCATCGATGCGGTGCTGAACCGTTCCACGACGATCGGGTTGCGCGTGCTGCCGTTCGTCAAGCACGCGCTGCCTCGGGAGAACGAAACCGTAGACACCAGCTTCGGGCCCGTGCGCATCAAGGTCATCACCCAGCCGGACGGGCTGGTGCGCTGGAAATCCGAGTTCGACGACGTACGGCGTATCGCCGAGTCGCGCGGGCTGGATTTCCTGAGAACCAGGGCGGAAATCGACCGGGAGATCGCGGCCAGCCGCGCGAACAGCGACTAGTCCGCGTCCGCAGCAGGAAGTTGGTGGCGAACGCGGACTAGGCGCTGAAAGGCTCCGGATAGGCCCAGGGCCGGCAACCCCGGGTGCGGTCGAACGGTTGCCAGGCTTGCGCGTCCTGCGCCAGGCGGTCGGCGATCACGTACAGCACATCCGGGTTCATGGCCATGCCGGTGTGGCTGGCCCGTACCTCGACGTTTTCCGACAGTTCGCTCTCCCGGTCTACGCAGGCCTTCCAGTACGCCACGCCGTCGCTCCTGCTGTAGACCGAGGTGCTTGGAATGCCCAGGGGCGCCCTGGGGTCGTCGCGGTTGCCCATGCGCCGGCGCATCTCCTCCGCCGTGTGGCCGGACAGCGACTCGAACAGCCGGGTTACCAGCGGATTCGCGGTGTGGGCGTCGTCCCGGGCCGCGAACGGGCTGCCCAGGGTGATGACGCTGCGCACCGCATCGGGAAACTTGCGGGCGATCTCCCGTGCATAGATGCCGCCAAGGCTCTGCCCGATCAGGGAGATCTTCTCACCGCTGGCGTGATGGGCCCGGTAGAAACGCAGTATTGCCCCGTCGAGCTGGGCCGGGTTGCCGGTGTTGCGGCCGTGCAGCCAGGGGAGGGAGACGTATCCGAGTTGCGTGAGAAACCTGCGCAGGATGAGGGTGGAATCATCGCCCCCGAGGAAGCCGGGAAGCACCATGACCGGATGCCCGTCGCCGCGCGCCGCCTGCTGGAGCAGGAGCGGCCAGGACAACCCGAGACGGCCGACCTCAAAGAAGAGGCGTGGCAACTCCCAGGCGAAGTTCGCTCTCGATGGCCCGGGGCGTTGCCGCGGTGCCGGATCGATGGACAGTGACAACCTGAACTCCCGTCATCGTTTCGTCACGAAGTGTGGCGCAGTGTTTTTTCAGGGTCAACAATCGGTCCCCTTCCCGGGGATCGGTTGCGCCCCGAGTGTGCGCGGAGCAAACTGCCGGCGCGTGATTGCGTCGGTCCGAGCCGCGCGAGCGCAGATTCACGGGCCGGCAGTGACCTGCGCCGATCCGCGACGGCCTTGCCGGATCAACCGGGGAAAATGGACAAGGAGGCAATCGATGGCGACATACATCATGCTCAGCACGCTCACCGACGAAGGGCGCAAGACGCTCAAGGAACGCCCGGAGCGCCTGGGCGAGGTCAACAAGGAAGTCGAGAGCATGGGGGCACGGGTGGTCGCCCAGTACGCCGTGCTCGGCGGCTACGACTTCGTCAACGTGATCGAGGCGCCCTCGAACGAGATCATGGCGCGCCTTTCCATGGAACTCGGCTCCCGGGGAACCATCAAGATCACGACGTTTCCGGCCATTGCCATCGAGAGATACATCAACATGATGAAAAGTGCCGCCCCGGAAAGCGCGGGCTGAACCTTGGGCGTCTACGTTCTTCTCATGCGGGACCACTCCGAGGGCCTGAAGGCCATGAAGTCGGAAGGCCCGAGTGCCGTCGAGCGCGTTTGCGAGGCCCTGGAGCGCTGGGAAGCGAAGATCCTGTTGGGGTATCGCCTGCTCGGCGAGTGGGACCAGTGCTTCATTGTCGACGCGCCGGACAACTTCAAGGCGTATCGGGCCACTCTCGCTCAGGAAATGAGTACCACGGCGGATACGGAGATTCTGCCCGCAATCGATCTGCCGCTCTTCCAGCGCCTGTTGAGCCAGTCGGCGCAGACGGCAGGGCCGCATCGCTGGCAGGTTCGGTGGTGGGCGCGCTTCGTGCGTTTCCTGATGTATCCCTACGTCTATCAGCGCTGGGCCTGGCGCTTCTTCACGGAACACCGGGTCTACGGCAAGAGGAAGTTCGCCTCGGTCCGGGGGCCGTGCATCGTTGTCGCCAATCACCAGAGCCACTTCGACCAGTACTGCCTGATGAAGGCGATTCCGCTACGGGTCCGTACGAATCTCTTCTTCGGGGCGGCGGCCGACCGCTGGTTCCTGAAGGGGCGCAAGGAGGTCACGCTTCAGCCGTGGTACCAGTCGCTGGTTACGGGTCTGTATCCGATCCAGCGGGGCGGCGGGTCGCGCACCCTGGAGTATCCGAAATGGCTGTTGAAGCACGGAGCCAACCTGATGCTGTTCCCGGAGGGAACGCGCGCACGGGGCCGCCACCTGTCGCACTTCAAGCACGGCGTCTCCATCCTGGCGTTGGAAGCGAAGGTGCCGGTGGTGCCGGTCTATCTGGAAGGCCTCAAGCAGATCCGGCCGCCGGGTACGCGGGAGGCCCGGCCGGGCCCGGTCGCGGCACACGTGCTCGACCCCATCCGGTTCGAGGCGAATACGACGGTACCGGAAGCCACCGAACGCCTGTATTCAACCATGCGCGACTTTCACGAGCGGATTCTCTCGCAGCAGAGCTTATAGGACGCCGCCCCAACTCTCAGGCACCAGAAAAGCACAACCCCCGGTAACTGGAGAAAGTCTCCGGTTACCGGGGGTGTGCAGGGGGAGGAAAGCGGTATTCGTTACCGCTCAGGCGGCCGCTTTGGTGGCGCCGCTCTTCGTGGAGCTGCGCTTCGCCTGCGGCTTCTCTTCGGCTTCGGGGCTGAACGCCCTGCGAATCGTTTCGTTGTTGGCGTTGAACGCGTCACGCAGCATCTCGCCGCGGGTTTTCAGGGCTTCCTGGGCGCCGTTCCAGAGCTGCTCGCCGTACTCGCGCTGCAGGTCGACGAAACTCTGGATGTCCTTCACCTCCGGCAGCCTGCCGGCGAAATCCTGATTGAACTGAACGTAGTCGCTGAAATTCCTGGAATCGAGCTCGGCGAGCTTCCTGAACCATTCGGAGTTGAGTTCCATCAGGTCGCGGCCAAGCTTCATCTGTTGTTCGAACGGGTTCATCGACTACCTCCAATTGGTTTCAACGATCGAGTCAGCGAATATGCTGCATCGCACAAACATGCTTATTGTGCACCACAGCATTTTTTGATGCAACCCTTTTTTTGGTGGTTGTTGGCGGCTAATGCAATGCAGCAAAAACCGCATATTGCCACACGGGACTTTTGCCGCTGGCTAGAGCTGCAGCGAGTGGTCGGCGTGGTCGGTGAGGCCGTCCACATCGAAAGTCATCATGACCAGGTCGTGCAGGCCGCCGTCGCGGTCTTCCACGAAATCGGTGAGGAGGGCTTCGGCGACGAACCCCAGGCGCTGGAAGGCGGCCTGGGCACCGCGCTGGTCGGGCGTCATGTTGGCCGTCAGCTTCTTCAGGCCGAGGCTCTTGGCGATGTCGAAGATCCTGGCGCTCAGGTGGCGGCCGAGGCCCTGGCCGCGATAGCCCTGCCCCACCGTGAGCCGCAGTTCGCCCACGCGCCGCGTCCAGCGGGCGGGGGTGCGGTCGACCGTTGCATAGCCGGCCATCGCGTCGCCGTCGTAGGCGATGAGTGACAGCGTGGTGCCCTCGGCGACGTTGGCCAGCCAGCGGTCGACAGCCTCCGGCCTGGTGATGTCCACGCGCAGGAACAAAAGGTCCTGCTCGGGGAGGCCGCGGGCGAATGCGAGGATGGCGTTTCGGTCGACAGCGCCGACCACGCGCAGTTCCAGCCTGCGCCCGTCGGTGAGCGTGACCTCCTGAGGATACTTCTCGAGGTTGCTTTCAATGCTTGGTGTGGCGGACATGAATCCTCCGTGGCCGGTCAGTTCGCCGCTGCGGATTTCGCCTGCTCCGCTGCGGCCAGTAGTTCTTCGAAAGCATCGTCGACGCCGTTCGCCATGAGTTCCAGGTCGGGCATCAGGCGGCGGTCGCAGATGAAATTGAAATAGATGTTCTGGTTGTAGCTTGTAATCACGATCCCATAGCCCAGGGTGCCGCCCAGCATCAGGAAAGCCAGGTTGTCGAGTATGCGGTGGCCGGCCAGGTACTGCGCGGTCTGTACGCCGGGGACGTTCGTGCAGGTGAAGTTGAAGCCGAACATGGGGGGGCGCGGACCGAACGCGGGCGGAACCGGAAGGGGGAAGTTGGCGCTGATTGCGGTCGGGTCCCACGGGGTTCCCACCAGGAGGGCCGGCGCCATCGCCACCGGCGGCATGGCCGGCGCGGACTCCATCATCAACTGCATGGCCTGTGCTTCGCGGTTGTTCTTGATCTGCTCGGTTTCCCAGCGCACCTTGTGCAGCCGCTCCGCCATGCCCGTGGGTTCGGCGTCGAACATCGGGAAAATGGCGGAGACGCGGTTGCCGAGCGCGCCGCGCTCGTCTTCGGTGCGTACGTTCACGGGGCACATGATGCGCAGGTGCTGGCCCGACGTGCGTTCGCCGTGGGCCTGCAGGTAGCGGGCGGCGGCTTCGGTCACCGCTGCGAGCACCACGTCGTTGATGGTGCCGCCTAGTGTGGAACGAATGCGGCGGAAATCCCCGAACGGGTACTTGCGCCACAGGAAATGACGCTTCGGCCCGACGGGCGCTGCGTTCCAGGGTGCGGTCAGTACCGGCTCCGCCAGGAACCGCGTCATCGACTCGGTGGCGCGCCGCAGCATTTCAGCGCGCTCGGACGTGAAGTTCACGGCCTTGAACGGGTTCTCCCCGGACAGGGTGTGCACCGTCTCCAGCGCCGCTTCGGTGGCGAGTTCCACCGGGGAGGGCAGGGGCTTGGGATGCCAGGCTTGCGGTTCCGGCTTTGGCGCGTCTTTCTGCAGGTCGAACAACGCCAGCGTGATGTCGACGCCGGAGGCGCCGTCGACCATGGCGTGGTGGCCGGTCTGGGCGAGTATGGTGCGGTTCTTGACGCCCTCGATGACGGTCATCCGCCACAGCGGCTTGTCGCGCGGCAGCAGCGGCTCGTTCAGGTCGAGCGCGGCGCGGATGGCGTCGTCGAGGGTAGAGCCTTCCGGCAGCCGGTGGCGCCTGACGTGATTGGCGAGGTCGAAATCCGGGTCGTCCACCCATTTGGGGTGGGCGAGATTGAACGGCACGATTGCCAGGCGCTGGCGGTAGCGCGGCACCAGGTGCAGGCGCGATTCGATGTGACGATAAACCGTCTCGAACGGCAGTTCGCCCTCGATAATGGCGAGCCCGGCACCGTTCATGGGGCCGCTGGCCGTCTCCGAATACAGAAACGATGCGTCTTGTGTGCTCAGCCGCATGTTGGTTCCCCGGAACCCCGGATGGTTTCGCCCGGCGGGTTGTCGGTGTTTTCCAGAGTCATTTCCGTTGCGGACGCCGCTGGCGGGCGGCGCCGGTTCGCTGATCTTGTCCCGTTTGCGGCGGCCCTTACTTGTCGCGCGGGTCGCCCGTTTGCGCGCCGGTTCCCGAAACCATGTTGAAAAAGCTCTGCCAGGGCGCCACGGCGCCGGTCAACAGGTTGCGCAGAAACTCGTCCCGCTGCTCGTTCGAAGCGGAAACACGCTGGGTGAACTGTTCCAGCAGTTCCTTCTGCACCGCGCCGACATCCGGCAGGCCCATGAAGCGGCGCAGTTCTTCGGGCGTGAGGTCCACTTCCACATTGATTTTCATGGCAATGTCATCGCCTTGCCGGCTGTGCCGGCAAATTCCGGTGGCAGATACAGTATCATGGTGCCCGGCGGCGTCCGGCCAACCTGTTGCAACCGGCGGCGTTTTCTTGCCCGGCGGCGGGCGCCGGCAAGGCATCCCGCTCAACCGGTGCAGGCGGGCAAATCAAGAGCCCGCTTGCCCCGATATACAATGGCCCGGAGCCGTGAGCGGCGCGGAGTTTACATTAGGGCCTGCTAACACTACAAACATCGACGCGCCGGAACGAGTCAGGAGTTTGCCATGGCGGATACAGCCGGGAACGATGCGGAGAAGGGCGGCGAGGCCATGGAAGGCCTCTCGCTCGGCAGCATGTGGGGCGCCGACCGCCAGAGCATCGCAGAGGCCTGGCAGCGGTTTTCCAGGGACCTGGGCGCCCATCCGGCCCTGGCGCTGGAAACCCAGATGCGCTACCAGGCGGAGCTTGCCGATATCTGGTTCGGCAACCGGTCGATGGAAATGCCCGCCGACGCGCGCTTCGCGGACCCGGCCTGGGAAGACAACCCGGTCTTCAAGCGGGTACGGCAGTCGTACGTGGCCTGGACCCGCACGCTGGACGAATGGCTTGAGAAGTCGGGCCTGGAAGGCATAGACCGGCAGCGGGCCGAGTTTCTCATGGACGCGGCCAAGGACATCTACGCGCCCGTCAACAACCCCTTCACCCCGGAAGCCATCAAGAAGGCAGTGGAGACCAACGGCGCCAGCGTGGTCAAGGGCATCCAGCAGTTCTTCGACGACCTTCAGCACAACCACGGTTATCCCGCCGTGGCGGACCGCAATGCCTTCGAGCTGGGCAAGGACGTTGCGGCGACACCCGGAAAGGTGGTTTTCAGGAATGAGCTGTTCGAGCTGATCCAGTACGGGCCCACCACGCCGAAGGTGCACAGGAAGCCGCTGCTCTACGTGTTCAGCCAGGTGAACCGCTTCTATCTCGGCGACCTCACGCCGGGCCGCAGCCTGTTCAGGCAGTTGGTGGAAAGCGGCATTCAGGTTTTCGCCATGAGCTGGAAGAATCCCTCTCGGGAGGACGCCCACTGGTCGCTGGCCACCTATACCGAGGGGGTGATCGAGGCGGTTCGCATCACCAGGAGCATCACCCGCCAGCGCAGGCTCGACCTGATCGGCCTCTGCGCGGGCGGCATCGTCGCGGCGGCGGCGGCGGGCGTGCTGCGGGCCCGGGGCGACGACTGGGTCAACTCGCTGTCGCTGTTCGTGTCGATTCTCGACAACGAGCCCGGCGACAGCGGTTTCACACTCTTCGTTACCGATGAGTCGGTCGTCGCCCAGAAACAGCGCGTGCGCGCCCAGGGCGGCATGACCGAGCGGGACATCCTGGAGATGTTCGCCATGCTGCGGCTCGACGAGAGCGTCTTCAGCTTCATGCGCAGCAACTATTTCCGGGGCGAAGACCCGCTCGCCCACCCGCTGCTGTTCTGGTCGATGGACTACACCCGGGTGCCGGCGGAACTGCAGTGCGACCTGATCGACCTTGGGCACAAGAACTCACTGGCCGCGGGTACGCTCGAACTGCTCGGGCACCGGGTGGACCTATCCTCCATCGGCTACCCTGTATACATCATGGCCGGCTCCACGGACCACATCACGCCGTGGAAGGCCTGCTACCGCAGCGCGCACCTGTTCGGCGAGGGCGTGGAGTTCATCCTGACCAGCCAGAATCACACGCAGACCATCAGCGCGCGGCCCGACAACCGTCACCTGCGCTACTGGCAGGGCGAGACGCTGCCGGCGGACCCGGACGAATGGTGGCGGGCGAGCGAGGAGACGGCCGGAAACTGGCGCGAGCACTGGGTTTCCTGGCTCAAGGGCCACTCGGAAGAGAAGGATGCGCCGGATACCCTGGGCAGCCGCACCTACCCGCCGCTGGAAGACGCCCCTGGGTTGTACGTCCGGGAAAAGTAACATGCACGAGCTCAAGAAATACCCCAACCGGCGCCTCTACAACACCACGGAGAGCCGCTACGTCACCATCGACGACGTGCGCAAGCTGATCGTCGCCGGGGAAAGCATCCATGTGGTCGACGGAAAAGACGGCGGGGACATCACCCGCTCGGTGCTGCTGCAGATCCTGGCCGAGCAGGAGTCGGAGGGGCACGAGAGCGTGCTGACGAACCGGGTGATTGAAAACCTCATCCGGTTCTACGGAGACCGCATGGGCGGCGTGGTGGGGCGCTATATCGAGCAGAGCATCGTGGCTTTCCTGGATCACCAGGACCAGTGGCGCACCCATCTCCGGCAACTCAACGAGATGAACCCGCTCAACCTGATGCGCCAGGCGTTCGAGCCGCGCTGGCCCCCAGCGCCGCCTCAGGCGCGCCGGGAGCCCTCGGCCGAGGAAGTCGACGAGCCGGGCGCCGGCGGCGACAAGACCCGATAGCCGGATGCGTTCTCTTTGATTCGAACCCCGTCCCCGCGTGGGGCGATACCTCTTTTCACTCAACAGGCGTACCAAACATGCGGTATTCGGCACTGGCCATCGATCTGGACGGCACCCTGCTGGTGGGGGACGAAATCCCCGAGGCCAACGTGAATGCCGTGCGAGCGGCGCTCGATGCGGGCCTTGAGGTCATCATCGCGACCGCCCGCTGGTCGCATTACGCGCTCGAGCTCGGCAAGCGGCTCGGCATCGACGGGCCGGTGATCGCCTGTTCCGGCGCCCAGGTCTTCGACCCGGCGCTGCCCGGCGATGTATTCGACCGGCGGCTGCCCGGCGAGTTCGTCGAAGCGCTCTATGCGATCTGCAACGAAGAACGGTGCATTGCCACGGTGACGCTCAATGACGATGTGGAAATCAAGATGGACGGGCGGCCCGAGCAACGGTTCCTCACACCGGAGATGCGCTGGACGGACCGGTTGCGGCTGATGAACGGCAACGTCCCCAGAATTGCGGCGATTCAGGGCAGCCGTTGCGGCGATCGCATACGCCGGGAACTGAAGGAGCCATTCCTTGATACGGTCGCCGTCCTGGATTCGATCGGCCCCACCGGCAAGATCATTCTCACCCTCACGGCCAGGGACGCCACCAAGGGAGCGGCGCTCGCCGCGGCCTGCGGGCACATGGGCCTCGACCCCGCGGCCGTCGTTGCCTTCGGCGATGCCGAGAACGACGTGGACATGTTCAGGATTGCCGGCGCTTCCGTGGCCATGGGACAGGCAGATGCCGCCACAAAGTCGGAAGCCACATACGTCAGCAAGGCAAACACCGATGCGGGCGTCGCCCATGCCATCCATCGGTTGCTTGACCGCGGAAGGTTGTAGGCGTGATTGCCCCCTGCCGGAGCCTGAAATGAAACGAATGGCCGGGCGCGCGTTCGCGCGGATCGCCTGCGGTTGCTGGGTGCTGACGGCTCTCTCGCTGGTGCTCGCAGTGCCTGTGGGCGCGGAGAGCGAGGGGCCGCATGGCGACGAGGGACATTCCGCGTCCCATGAGCGCCCGGGTCACGAGGGCCAGCGCCACGCCCGCTCGGACCACCTGAGCGGGCTGATCGAGGAGATCAGGGTCACGGCTCGCAAGAAGTCGACCGCCGAGGCGGTGCAGGACGTGCCCGTGTCCGTCTCTGCCTTTTCCGGGGACAAGGTCGACGCCATGTTCGCGGTCGACCTGACGGACATCGGCCGGCACGTTCCCAACGCCAATCTGGCGCCCGTGTCGTCCATAAAAGGCGTCGCCAATTTCGTCATTCGCGGGATGGGAACCGTCGGCCAGAGCATTCCCTCCGCGGATCCGGCCGTCGGCGTGGTCATGGACGGCATCTCCTACGGCACGATCTTCGGCGTGATTACCGACCTGTTCGACCTGGAAGCCATCGAAGTCCTGCGCGGGCCGCAGGGCACCCTGTTCGGGCGCAACGCGACGGCCGGAGTCATTTCGATGCGCTCCAGAAGGCCGGGAGAGTCGTTCGAGGGAAAGCTGCGGGCCACCGGGGGCTCCCACGGCAGCCGCGGCCTGGCCGCCACCTTCGGCGGTCCGCTGGGCGACGACTGGGGAGGCAAGCTGGCCGTTCTACACGAAGAGCACGACGGCTACTGGAAGAACCGCAAGTTCGCCGGCAGGCAGGGGAGCGCGAGGTCTCTCCTGGTACGGCCCGCGCTGACCTGGCGCCGGGGCCTCTTCGACGCCGCCCTGATCGTCGAGTACGGAAAGACGCAGGGCGACGGCGCTGGCGTGCGGGCCTTCGAATTTGCGGGCGAGCCGCTCGTGGATCCCTACGCTTCCCGAACCACCGCTCAGCACGACAAGGGCGACAACGATCTGGCGTGGGTGAATGCCGGGCTGGAAGCCAACTGGGAACTCTGGAAGGGAGAGCTGACGGCGGTGTTCGGATTCCGGGACCTGGAACAGCGCTTTTCCGCCGACCTGACCGGATATCTGGAGAACTGGGGCCTGTTCGCGGACGGGTCGCGGCTGGTGTCGGACCAGGTCAGTGCCGAACTCCGGTGGGGCGGCAATCCGTTCTGGGGTATCAGCCTGACCGCGGGGCTGTACCTGTTCGAACAGGACTATACCTACGCGGAACGCCGCATTCTGCTCAACGTCACCGACCGGCGCGGCGTTTCGAGCGTGAAGCACGCTACCCAGGGAGTCTTCGCCCAGGCCGACATCGGTCTCGTCGAGCGCCTGACGCTGACCCTGGGCGGGCGCTACACCTGGGAGGACAAGGACGCCGAAATCGGCCTGATCGGTGACCCCGCCGCGACCGGCGACTGTGCGACCCGGGGCGCTCCCTTCGAGACCGGCAGGCCGCAGCTCCGCGACTGCCGGACTGTGCTGGCGGATGGCGAGGACTGGAGCAACTTCTCGCCCCGGGTCGGCCTCGCCTGGGACTGGAGCGACGATGTGCTGGCGTTCGCCAGCTACAGCCGCGGGTTCCGCAGCGGCGGCTACAACGTGCGCTTTACGGATCTGAGCTACGTCACCGCCACGCCGCTGTCGGCTCCCGGTCCCTACGACGAAGAAGTGGTGGACGCCTTCGAGATCGGCCTGAAGTCCACGCTGCTCGACGGGCGTGCGCGCTTGAACGTTTCACTGTTCCACAACGACTACGACGACCTGCAGCGAACCATCGTCGACGAAGCCGGCGTGCAGGAGATTCTCAACGCGGCCCAGGCGACCATACGGGGGCTGGAAATCGAGGCGATGCTGGCCCCGGACGAGCGCTGGGTGTTCGAGGTCTCAGCCGGATTGCTGGACGCCCGTTACGACGAGTTCGAAGCCGTCACCCGGACGACCGGCAAGCCCGCCGGCAGCCTCGGATTCACGATGGCGCCGGACGTCACCGCGAACCTGTCCGCAACGTACGACATGCACCTGCCCGGCGGGAATGCGCTCATCTGGCGCGCCTCCTGGTCGTACGTGTCCGAGGTCTGGACAGACGACCGGAACACCACCGAGGCGAAGGCGTATTCGCTGGTGGATGCGAGCGTGACGTTCATGGACGCACCGGGACGCTGGAAGCTGGCGCTGTTCGGGCGCAACCTGACCGACGAGGTCTATTTCCACCTCGGGGCGTCCGCGCTCGGGCACCGCTGGTACTATCTCACCCCGCCGCGAACCTGGGGCGCCGAACTGACCTGGGAACTGTGAGACCGCCTCGCCCGGCGCCCGTCGACCACAGAGCCTCAGGTCGTCAGTACGGTCACCCCGCTCAGCCCCGGTGCGCCATAGACATGGGTGTAGCCGGTGCTCGGGTTGTCCGGGACCTGCCGTTCGCCCGCCTCGCCGCGGAGCTGCAGGCAAATCTCGTAAACCTGGCGCAGGCCTGAGGCGCCCACGGGCTCGCCGTTGGCCATGCAGCCGCCGTCGGTGTTCACGGGCAGCTTGCCGTCGATCTCGGTGTAGCCTTCCTGCAGCCACTTCTCCTGGTCGCCGTCGGCGCAAAAGCCGTTCTCCGCCATGTGCATGATCTCGGCGCCGGATTCCGTGTCCTGGAGTTGCGCCACATCGATATCTTCCGGGCCGACGCCGGCCATCTCGAAGGCCGCCCTGGAAGCCTGGACGGTGGGCGCCGGGGCGCGGTCGAGGGCCTGGGACTGGGAGAACACCTCGAACGAGCCGAACTGCCGGGTCTTGACGGCCACGGCCTTCAGGAAAACCGGCTTGGCGGTGTACTTGCGGGCCTTGTCGGCGCGGCACAGGATCATGGCGCAGGCGCCCTCGGCGGGGGAGCAGAACATGTACTTGCGCAGCGGATGACAGACCATCATGGATTCCGCCACGTCTTCGTAGCTGAATGGCTTGCGCCGCCACGCGTTGGGGTTTTTCGAGCCGTTCCTGTAATTCTTGACGGCGACCCGCACCAGCGCGTCCTCGGTGATGTCGTAGTCGTGCATGTAGCGCTGGATCTTCATGCCGAAGAACTGCGGGGTGAGCGCCATGCCGATATCGCCGTACCACTTGCCGAGGCCGCTGCCCTCGGGGTTGATGGTGAACGCCCCCCGCGGGTGCTTGTCGAAACCCACCGCCATGCCGATGTCGAACATACCGGACTGTATGGCCATGTAGGCCGACTGCAGGGCGCTGCCCCCGGTGGCGCAGCCGTTGGAGACGTTGATGAACTGCAGGCCCGTCAGCCCGAGCTTGGAGACCATGGTGTCGGCGGCGCCCGCGGCCGACGAGCCGCCGTAGGCGAACTGCATGTCGCTCCAGTCGAGCCCCGTGTCCGCCAGTGCCTGGCGCGCGGCGTGGGTGCCCTGTTCCAGGCCGGTGACGCCTTCGGTGCGGCCGAAGGGATGAATGCCGATTCCGATGATTGCTACGTCCACGCGCTGGCTCCTTAAGCTGTCTGGTTGCGTTCGATCAGGATTCGTCTGAGGGACGGAAGAAGAAGGCAATGATGTCCTTGCCGTCCCGTTCAATGTATTTCTCGACCACCAGGTCCATGTCCATGCCGATGCGGAGTTTGGACAGGTCTTCGGTCTGCAGGCGCGCTTCCACGCGCACCTGGCCCGGCAACTCGACGTAACCCACGCCGAAAGGCCGGAACGTTTCCGGTGTTTCGGGCCCTTCGTAGGGGGGGCGGTTGGGCAGGAAGCCCTGAATCGTCCAGGTCCAGAGCTTGCCCTGGCGCTCGAGTTCCAGGGTCTCGGTGTCCTGGCCACAGCAGGCCGGACAGCCCGACTGGGCGGGGAAGGTGACCACGCCGCAATCGCGGCATTTGCTGCCGAGAAGCCGCGGGTCGTTGGAAGGCCAGGTGAACAGGCCCTCGGCGATGGGCACCTGGTCGGCGATGCTCGGCATGGGTCCCCCCGTCCGCTGGTTACCGTCTAAAATGACTGTTTTAACCGATTCGAATCGATTAGCCAATCGCTGGAGGCAAAATGGGAAGAGTACAGGACAAGATCGCCCTTGTGACAGGAGGGGCGTCGGATCCGGGTCTTGGGTACACGACGGCGCTCACGCTCGGCGCCGAAGGCGCCACAGTGGTGGTCACTGACATCGATGAGCCCGGCGCGGAACGTTGTGCGGCAGCGATCCGGGACGCCGGAGGCGAAGCGCTGGCGCTGCACCAGGACGTGACCAGCGAAGCGCAGTGGCAAGCCGTCATCGCCCGCACCCTGGATGAATTCGGCCGTCTCGATATCCTGGTCAACAACGCCGGCATCGCCGTGCTGATGCCCATTGCCGAGATGACGCTGGCCGACTGGAACCGGCAGATCGACGTGAACCTGACCAGCGTTTTCCTGGGCAGCAAGTACGGAATGGCGGCCATGCGCGAATCGGGCGGCGGCTCCATCGTCAACCTCTCCTCCGTGGCGGGGCTGGTGGGGCTCGCCACCTGTTCCGCCTACGGGGCGGCCAAGGGCGGGGTGCGCATCATGTCGAAGACGCTGGCGGTGGAGGGCGCGCCGGACAATATCCGCTGCAATTCGGTGCACCCGGGTTTCATCTGGACCAACATGCAGGCCCAGGCCGGCGCAGCCACCGGCCCCGGGGAGCTGCCGCGGGAACAGGTTCCCCTCGGCCGCATGGGCGAACCCCGGGACATCGCCAACTGCATTCTGTACCTGGCGTCCGACGAGTCGAACTACGTCACCGGCGCCGAATTCACGGTCGATGCGGGAATGACTGCGATCTGATTAAACGGCACCTTGACGCGACGGCGCACAGGCCGGATTCTGGCGGCCGTCTCGGGGTGTTGACACGGAGGGACTGGAAAAATGGCGGACATGCTGACCGATCTGGCGAGCCGCCTTGGCGACAAACCGGCGCTGATCGAGGACCGGCCCGGCGGGAATTTGATCCGCTGGAGCTTCGCCGAACTGGCAGCCAACGCCAATCGCCTGGCGAACGTCTTCCTCGAAAACGGCGTCGACCCTGGAGACAGGGTCATGTGGTGCGGGCGCAACTCCCACTGGCCGGTGGCGTGCGGCCATGCGGCGCGCAAGGTGGGGGCCATTTCGGTGCCGCTGAACTATCGGCTCACCGCGGAGGAGGCGGCCTACGTCGTGCACAACTCCGATGCTAAGGTTGTGCTGGTGGATGCGGAATTCGCACCGCTGTTCGCGAAAATCCGCCCGGAGACGCCGAACGTCGCGCAGGTGATCGTCTACGACGGGGCGGCGGAACCAGGTCAGCTTGACGCGGCGCCCCTGCTCGCAGGAGCCGGCGCGGGGCCGGTGGAAGTGGGCGCAGACCCGTCCGCGGCAGGCACGATGATCTATACCTCCGGCACCACGGGGAAACCCAAGGGTGCGGTGCGCGCCGGCGGCGCCGGCGACCCGGCGCTTCTGGAAGCGATGATGAAGCTGTACCGCTGGCGGCCGGACGATGTCTATCTCACCACGGGCCCCCTGTACCACTCGGGGCCGGGCGGTTTCCTGGCGCTGGCGCACCTGCTCGGCAACACGGCGGTGGTGCAGCGCCGCTTCGATGCCGAAGACTGGCTGAGGCTGCTCGACACCTACGAGGTGACCTGCACATTCTCGGCGCCGACACCGATCAGGCGCATCTGCCAGCTTCCCGACGATGTCATCGGGCGATACCGGCGCGACCGGCTGCGCATCATGATCGCCAACGCGGCGCCCTGGTCCTATGCCCTGAAACTGGCTTATCTGGAGCGCTTTCCGGAGGAATCCCTGTTCGAGGTGTACGGCTCCACGGAACTGGGCGTCAACACGATCATGACCCCGGAGTTTCAGCGCAGCAAGCCGGGGTCGTGCGGGCGGCCGGCGCCCGGCGTCGAGATCCGGTTATTCCGGGACGACGGCAGCATGGTCGAGGCGGTGCGCGAGCCGGGCGAGCTGTACGTCAGGACCGAGGGGCAGTTCACCACCTATCACAAGGCCCACGACAAGTTCATGGAGGACAGGCGGGATGACTGGCACACCGTGGGCGATGTGGCCTATTTCGACGAGGACGGCTTCTACTACATCTGCGACCGCAAGAAGGACATGATCATTTCCGGCGGGGTGAACATCTATCCCGCCGAGGTGGAGCACGCCCTCGAACTGCATCCCGATATTCTGGAGGCAGCCGTGTTCGGCATCCCGAGCGAGGAGTGGGGAGAGAGCGTGCATGCCGTGGTGGTCGGCCGGGAAGGGGCGGGTGTCGACACCGCCGCCGTCCAGTCGTTCGCTCGGGATCACCTGGCGGGATACAAGATTCCCCGGTCCGTGACTTTTACCGGCGAGATTCCCAAGACCGGTTCCGGCAAGATCCTGAAGCGGGAATTGCGGGCGCCGTTCTGGGAGGGCCAGGGGGCGTCCCTTTGACAGGCAAGACGAATGTGGCGGTTTGAATCCAGCGACGTCTGCGACCAGATTGTCGAGCGCATGGACGGCGCCCTCGGTTGTGCGCTGGTCGACCTCGCGACGGGGCTGCCGCTCGCCCTTTGCGCCCGGTCCGATTCGCTGGTAACCAACACGGCGCTGGAGATGATTTCCGCGGCTGCGGTGGCGTGTTTCAGTGGCGGTGCCGGGGGCCGGCCGGAACCGGCGTCAGGGGATGAAGCCGGCACGGGCGGGGATTCGGGCCCGCGGCAGATTCAGGTCACCACCGAACTCACCTACAACTTCATGTCGCTGGTGCCGGGCGACGACAGGGTCCTGCTCGTGCTTGTCACCAACCGCGGGGACTCGAATCTCGGATTGGGGTGGATGGCCATGCGCCAGGCCCTGGATCACCTCGGCAACCTGCACGACGAACGCGCCGCCGACCGGCCCGAATAGCAAAGCGCGGCTTTCCGCTTCGGCGTTCAGTATCGGTTGCGCGCGGCTGTCAATCCTTCCTGTTCCTGGCTGTCCATCGCTTCGCCAGCGGATTGGGCAGGGGTTCCGGCTCAGCCTCTTCGCTCGGCGGCGGCACCGGTTTGGGGTCCACCGCCGCTTCGGTGGGCGGCTCCGGCGCGGCAGGCGCCTGACCGGAACCGGTCTGCCCTTCGTGCACGCGGGGTTCGACCCCGAGTGACTCCGCGAGCAGGTCCTGGGTCTGGTGAACGGCCATCCAGCCCAGGCCCAGGGTCAGGGTTTTCTCGGTGAACACCACCAGCACGGCATCGTCGCGGCCCGGAACGGCAGCCATGAACTGGTAGTTGTGAGCGTTGGTGATCTGCACCTCACGCACGAAACCACGTGTCGCGATCAGGCCCGTTGCCAGGGATTGAACGAACTGTTCGACGTACTTGCCCCGAAAGAGTTCCTTGCCGGTATTGAGCGCGGCGCCTATTTCGGCTTCCTGAAGGGCGGAGTCGGGGCGGCTGGCCGAGGCCAGGGTGCGGTCACCGTCGAGGTCGAAAACCAGGCAGTTCAGGACCGCCTCGGTTTCCTTGATGACACCGTCGCAGACTTCCTGAAGATCCATTCGCGTTTTCCGGCAATGTTGCGGGGTTCGTCGCTCGCACGCGTGAGTTCACGCGGGTTCGGTGGACCCCGGCGCGAGGCGTTGCAGGATGTTGCATCCCCGACGGAAGCGGGGTCAAGTGTCAGCCGGCGGCAATGCCGGGAGCCCCGGGCGCCGCTGAATCGTCCCGAAGCGCGACGAACAGGGCGACGGTCATCGCCACGGTGATTGCGAGCACCGGCAGTGAAACCACCAGCACCGCGGACTGCACGGCGCGCAGGCCGCCGAGAAGCATCAGCGCCAGGGGCAGCACCATCAGGGCGAAGGCCCAGAAGACCCGGTGCCAGCGCGCCGGGTTGGCTCCCGCGGGCAGGCGCCGGGTGGCGGCGGCGGCGATGGAATAGGAGGCGGAGTCGTAGGTGGTGGCGACGAATATGAAGGCCATGATCACGAAAGCGAACAGGGGCAGGGGCTGCAGCGGCAACGCCTGTACGATGGCAGCGATGGCGGTGTCGGCCTGGCCTGCATTGACCAGTTCCTGTACCGGCACCAGCCCCTCCATGTCCATCCACATGGCGGTGTTGCCGAGCGCGACGTAGAACAGGGCGCAGCCCAGGGTGCCGAACCCCACCATGCCGAAGATCAGTTGCCTGAGCGTGCGGCCCCGGGAGATGCGGGTCACGAAAATACCCACGTAGGGGCCGTAGGCCAGCCACCAGGCCCAGTAGAAGATGCTCCAGTCCTCGACGAAACCCGTTTCCAGGACGGGGTCTGTCCAGGTGTTGAGACGGATGAAGTCCTGCGTCATCAGCCCCAGGCTGTTGGTGCCCAGCTTCAGCGAAAACAGCGTCGGGCCGGCCAGCAGCACGAACGCGGCAAAGGCGCCGGCAATGCCGACATTGACGTCACTGAACCGCTTGATGCCCTTGTCGAGGCCCATGTAGACGCTGAACGCGAACATTGCCACCGCGATGAGGGCGACGGATACGTCCATGACGCCGGATTCCGCTACGCCGAAAAGCGCGCTGATGCAGGCCCCGATCATCGGCGTCGCAAGACCCAGAGAGGTACCGGCGCCACCGACCAGGGCGATGACGAACACGAAGTCCACGGCACGGCCGAGCGGGCGCTGGGCGACGTCGTTCCCGGCCAGCCCGGCCAGGGACGTTGACAGGCGCAGTTGCGGAATCCTGCGCTGGTAGTAGGGATACGCGATCGCCACGGTCGGCAGGCAGTAGATGCACCAGGCGGAGAAGCCCCAGTGGAAGATGCCATAGGTCGCGGCCCATTCCCGCGCTTCGGCGGACCCGGAATCCAGGCCGAACGGCGGAGAATCCAGGTAGTACGCCCATTCGATGGGCGACCAGTAAAGCAGGCCACCGCCGATGCCCGCGCAGAACAGCATGCCCATCCAGGAAATGTTCGAGTAGGCGGGGCGGGCATCGGGCCCGCCAAGCCGCCTGTTGCCGTACTTGCCGAGCGCCAGAACGCCAAGGATCACTGCCGCGCCCAGCGTCATCCACTGGTAGAGAAGGCCGAAGTTGCCGGCGATGAAATCGTAGGTATCGGACACCGCGGCGGAGGCCTGCTCGGGCGCCAGGACGATGGGAATGCAGGCGGCGGCGATGAGCCCGGCGCTGGCGCCGAAGATGATGTTGTCGACTTGCGGTTGGGATTGCATGGCCTCGTAGGGCCGTCACCCGTCGTCCAGCAGCGAACAAAGCCGGGTGTCGAGCGGGGCGGCATGTACCTCCGCATCCAGTATCAGGGCCTTGCCACCGGGTGTCCAGCGGGGCCAGACCGGGGCCCCGTCGTGGTTCGGGTCGCCGGTGGCCGCGAAGTTCAGCCAGTAGTTCATCATCTGCCGGGTAAGCGCCGCATCGGCCGCACTGGTGAGAAGCCAGCGGTCGTGGGTTTCGAATCCGTAGGGGATCTCGGCGTCGTGGTAACGGCAGGACCGCAGCGAAGTCACGCGGGGATTCCCTGAGACCTGCACTGGAACGAAGGGTAAACACGTTATATTATCTGCGCCGCCAGATAGAGTTGGTGGGCTCTCCTCCGGGGAGCTTGCGCACACAGAGGGAGATTCATCTATGTTGAAAGTGAGCAAGTCGTTGATTTTGCCTGCGTCAGTTGCAGCATTCGTGGTTATTGGGCTTGGAGCATCCACAACGGCGTTCGCAGAGTCCGGGCAGGGCGCGTCCTCCGATGCGGTGCTCGAGGAAATCATCGTTACCGCTCGGAAGCGGGAGGAATCGGCCCAAGAGGTGCCTGTGGCCATCACTGCATTGTCTCAGGAGTTGACCAAGTCCAACATACGTAACCTCGCGGATTTGAATGGCTTCGCGCCGAACGTACGAATCGATGACAATCCGGGTCGTAACAATGGGTCATCGATCATCATTCGGGGCATCAGTCCGGTCCGCACGGATGACAACTCTTTCGATTCCCCGATTGGGGTAATGATCGATGGCATTTACTTGGGTTCGCTAGGCGGCCAGGTGCTCGAGAATTTCGACATTGAACGAGTCGAAATACTCCGCGGGCCTCAAGGTACCTTGTTTGGAAAGAACACGGTCGGGGGATTGGTCCACGTGATTCGGAGCAGACCAACCGGCGAGTTGGGCGCTCGGTTCAAAGCCACTATCGGCAAGTGGGACCAGAAAGAAATCAGAGCGGTGTTGAACACGCCGGTAATCGAAGATCAGCTTGCAGCCAAGGTGTTTTTCACTTCCATTCAAAACGACGGCTACATACGGAATACCTATCTCGAAAAGAGGATGCCGGAGACCGACTACCAGAACTATGGCGTTACGTTGCTCGCCACGCCCAATGATCGTTTTGAAGCCATGCTGACAGTCGAGAAGTTCGATGACAACAGCGAAATCGGTTCCACGATGCATAACTGGAACTTGGCGCCGGGCGTAGCCTCCCCGCCGACGGATCCGAAAGAACCAAACTTCAGCAATGGATTCCTGGCTTGCACCCTGGCGCCTTTATTCGGTGCCGGAGTACCCTGTCGGACGAATCTGGACATTCCGTCGACGACCGAAATTGATATCAACAACCCGGCCAAGACGGCGGTGGATGCGTATACATTGAATCTGTCCTTCGACATCACGGACAACTTAAGGCTTGTTTCAGTGACGGGCTATAGGGACATGATCGAGGATCGAAAGTTCGATTTCGACGGAACATTTCGCAACCACATCACCATTGAGCGGCTGAACGACTACGATCAGTTTAGCGAAGAACTTCGCTTGGAAGGTTCGTGGAATAACGTCGACTTCGTTGTTGGAGGATATTATTGGGAAAGTGAGTTCGAGCAGGATTGGGTCACCGGCGGAGAATTCTGGTATTTCGTAAGCCAACTGAATCCTTTTCATGGCTACGATTTGCGCAACAATACCTGGGGTGCGCCGGGACCGTTGCTTGGACTCGTTCCTGGATTGGCAGAGACCATTGCGCGTTATCCGACGCCATTGGAAATGTGTTGGAGTCCCGACCGTGCTCTGTTCTTTGGGCAAGTATGGTGTGACACCGGTGCGTCTCTGAGCGGGCTCGGTGATGCCTACACCCAAAGGTTGTTCGAGCATCAAGTTACGGAATCGATTGCGTTCTATGCGCAAGTGGATTGGGAATTTGTGCCGGATTGGACTCTCACCGCTGGATTGCGCTGGACGCAGGAAGAGAAGGATTTTGAGGCTGGCCAAGCCTATCTCGGTTCTGTCGCCAGGCAGCGAATCAAAAATTTTCCAAACTTTGCCGACCTGGACAACAAGTGGGATGAGATCTCGCCGAAGTTTGGTCTTTCCTATCGATTTTCAGACGACGTTCTCTTGTATGCATCCTATTCCGAAGGATTTCACTCTGGTGGGTTTTTTGGCGTCAACCAGAATGTCTCGGACTTTGAGCGAGACCAGTACGATCCTGAATTCGCCAATTCGTGGGAAGCTGGCGTAAAGAGTCAATTCCTGGACAATCGGGTTCAATTCAATGCAGTTTTCTTCCTGAATGATTTCAAGGACAAGCAAGAAGCATCTGTGCAGTTCGACGCCACTACGGATACCGTTGCAACTGTTTTCGACAATGTGGCTGATGCGCAGTACAAAGGCATCGAGGCTGAGCTTCAGTTTGTCGCAAACCAATATATGAGCTTTTTTGCCTCGTTTGGCTGGCTCGATGCCAAGTACAAAGAGTTCGAAACTGATATTGACCCAACGGATAACCTAACGATAATTGAGGACGCAACACACCTGATTCCGAGGAATGCGCCTGAATTTACAATGGGCGTTGGCGGTACGGCGACATGGCCGGTGGGACCTGGCGAAATAGAGATCTACGCCAAGTATGACTGGATCGATACTATTCAGACGGTTTTGCTCAATACCAGGTTTAACGAAGTGGCTTCTCGCGAAAATCTGAGCGCGGCTGCGACGTATCGCTGGAACAACTTGGCGGTTACGGTCTATGGCCGCAATCTGACCGATGAAGTATTCGAGACGCCAGCTACCATCGCCACACTTTTTGCATCCAGCACGGTCACTCAAGGTTCGTCCTGGGGTCTCGAAGTTTCGATGGATCTGTAACAAGCCGCGAATCGGTCGAAGAGAATCTTGCCATAAGGCCCGGGCACATCGTTCCGGGCCGTTTTGTTTGTGGGCCAGCCAGGAAGGAGGGCGGCGAATCCGCTGCGTTACGCAGTTCAATTGCTCCTGACTTGATGTGAGACTCGTTGTATTCGATTACAATTTTCCGGGTTTCGCACCGGCGAGTAGTCAAGGAAATACGCCATGCCCGAAACGAAGAAACGCTTGGTGGTCTGCTGCGACGGCACCTGGAACAGCCCGGAGCAGCATCACGTAACCAACGTGGTTCGCACAGCCCGCGCACTGCGGCCTGTCGACGACCAGTGCGTCCCCCAGGTCGTCTTCTACGACTGGGGGATCGGCTCCTACGGCGACAAGATCCGGGGCGGCATGCTCGGTGCCGGCATCGACAAGAACATTCAGGATGCCTACCGCTTCCTGGTGCATAACTACTCGCGCGGCGATGAGATCTTTTTCTTCGGTTTCAGCCGTGGCGCCTATACTGCGCGTAGCCTTGCCGGCCTGATTCGCAATGCCGGGGTGCTGAAGAAAGTCCACGCTGACCGGATTCCCGCCGCCTACAGAATGTACCGGCGCCGAGCAGGGCCTGACGTGCCGACGGCGCTCGAGTTCCGGCGCGAATACTCCCAAGAAGTGCGCATCCGGTTCGTCGGTGTCTGGGATACGGTCGGCGCCCTGGGGGTTCCGAGCCAGATCTTCGAGGCGATGGGGGGCAACCGCAAGTACGCATTCCACGATACGTCGCTGAGCGGGATCATCGAGAACGCCTGCCACGCCGTCGCGATCGACGAGAAGCGCATCGATTTCGAGCCGACGCTCTGGAAACGGTTGCCGAAAGACGGCCAGACCATCGAACAGCAATGGTTTGCCGGCGTGCACGGCGACGTGGGCGGCGGCAACGCCGATCCCGGCCTGGCCCACGTGGCGCTGCAATGGATGTGGTCCCGGGCGGCGGCGCATGGTCTCGCGTTCGACGATGGCTATCGGAACGCGAAGGTGCGACCCGACCCCCTGGGCAAGCTGCATCGATCCTGGACGGGCATGTACCGGGTCAAGGGCCGTCATGTGCGGCCCATCGGCAAGTTGCTGCCGGGGTTGGAGACCGTTCACGATTCCGTACGCGAACGCTTTCTCAACATGCCGAGTTATCGGCCGAAGAACCTTTTGGCGTTTCTTGAGGCGCATCCGCAATCCGACTGGACGATTGCACCAGATTGAAGGGGATGCGGTGTTTCAGGCTTGCGTGGCTGGAGGTGTATCGACCATCTCGGCCCTTGGACCGATATGCGGGCTGCCGCGTGTTGGTTGTCACTTACCCCGTTTCTTACCCTTGAACTGGCCTGGCGCGCACGCAAATGCGGGCAATCACGCCTGTTAAGCAGAGTCGTCGGTGTTAGTATTTCCCAAGTGTCATTGCTTGGTGCTGGCCCCGTTCGTCACGCGCGGGAGATTGGGTATGACAGAGATTGCAAAGACCGTCTGCGGCATTCGTGGCGTTGCCGGGAACCTGTCTCAGGAGACGCTGGCGATTCTGGCGATCGGAGTGACGGTGCTCCTGAGTTTCTTGGCGGGATGGAGTAGCCTGAACGGCAAGATTGGCGACGAATCCGCTGCATTGCGCGACTCCATGGCTGAATTGCGTCGCGACATGAACGAAGCGGATCAGACTCTGCGGCGGGAAAGGCGCGAGGATGTCGAGGACCTCCGTCGCGAACTGCGAGGTGAAACTCGCGAACTGCGAGGTGAAATTCGCGAACTGCGAGGTGAAATCAGGGCCCTCGGCGCAAAGATGGACGTGATCAGCCTGGCGGTTGCCCACATGGGTGTGGACGTGAGCCGCAACGCACCCGCGGCGGATTCAGTTTCGGGCGCCACGGCAGCAACCGCAGAGCGAGGTTGAACCGATCGCCTGAATGACGCGAACTGGCCCGTCAGACCAGCAAGCGGTACGGAGCCTCCAGCAGATCGCGGACAGCGCCCAGGAACAGCGCGGCAGGGGCGCCGTCGAGCACGCGGTGGTCCCAGGTGAGTGACAGGCGCATCTCCTGGGTCTTGCGGGGCGTCGCGCCTTCCCACGCGACCCCATCGCGAATCCGGTTGACGCCCAGAATGCCCGCTTGCGGCGCGTTGATGATTGGCGTGAACGAGTCCACGCCGAACATTCCGAGCGCCGAGACGGTGAAGGTGCCGTCGTGCAGGTCGTCGGGTGTCAGGGTGCCGTCCCGGGCCGCGCCGGCCAGGCGCGCGCTCTGCTGGACGAGTTGCTTCATCGTGAGCCGGTCGGCGTGCCGTATGACCGGGACGATGAGCCCCTCTTCCAGGGCCACCGCCATCCCCACGTTGATGTCGCCCCGCAGGGTAATTTCCGTTTCACCGTAAACACTGTTCATGTTGGGGTGCTTCGCCAGCGCCTTGGCACAGGCGCGGATCACCAGGTCGGTATAGGTCGGCCGCAGCCCCTCGTCCTTCCATTCATCGATGAGCTGGGTGCGAAGCTTGACCGCGTCGTCCATGTTGACATCCATGTCCATGGTCAACTGCGCGGATGTCTGCAGGCTGTCGTGCATGCGCGTGGCAATTGTCCTGCGCATGGCCCGGACCGGCACGGTGCGGTCCTCGGCGGGAGCGAATTCGGGTGCGGCGGGGGCACTGGCCGCCTGTTCCACGTCTTCCTTGGTAATGCGGCCGCCCGGGCCCGTGCCCTGAATGCCCGCCAGATCCACGCCCAGTTCGCGTGCCAGCTTGCGGGCCATGGGCGAGGAGGCCGGCGGTTTGGCCGGTTCCGGCCTGGCCGCCGACGCTGCCTGCACGTCGGCTTCGACGACACGGCCTCCCGGCCCGGTTCCGTTCACGGTGGCGATCTCGACATTCAGTTCGCGGGCCAGCCGCCGGGCCGCGGGAGAGGAGAACTGCCTTCCGTTCTTTGACATCGGCACGGTGGCTGCAGCGGCCGCGGCACCTGCATCGGCCGAAGGCGTTTCGACCGCGGCAGCGGCGCCGCCGGCTTTGGGCAGGATGTCCGGTATCGCTTCCCCGGGTTCGTAGATGTAGCCGACCACGTCGCCGGGCTTCATGGTGACGCCTTCGGCGACGATGTGCCTGACGATTCCGGTCGCCTCGGCATCCACATCGAGATTGACCTTCTCGGTCTCCAGGCGATAGAGGAGGTCGCCTTTTTCAACGCGCTCGCCGTCGGCGATGCACCACTCCTCGACGATCCCTTCGGTCATGTTCATGCCGACCTTTACGAGGTAGATTTCCTGGGGCAATTCAAATTCCTCCGGTGGTCACGAATAGGCAGGCATTTCCTGGCGATTGACTCACCATCGCGTGCGCCGGCGGTATTCTGCTGCCCGTCCCGCGTACTCTTTGTTTTTCAGCCCGCATCGTGCGGCGCTTCGGCCGTCTGCGATTCGCGCGCCATGCTAAACAATCCTCTCTCGGCCGCCAACTCGAGTGTTTTCCACACGTCGACCACGTGCGGGCCGCTGCATTCGACAAACATCCTGGCTTTCTGGCCCGCCTTCAGGGTCCGGTCCCGCTCGCCGTCAAATGCCAGTACTCCCTGCCCGGCGATCTCGACCCGCTCGCCGAATGGAACGGTCCCATGGTCGGAGACGGCAACCTGGCGATAGAGCCCGGGTGCGATGGGCGCCTGGACGGTGTGGCCTCCGGGCCCGAAAACCAAGCGCAGGCCGCAATCGTCATCGCGGCTGACGCTGTGCAGGAGCCCGCCGATTGAAGTCACCCCCACCGCGGCCGGATCGGCACAGGTCAGAAGGGCGGAGTCGAGCAATTCCGGCGCGAGCAGCGCCCGGGCGCCGATGAAACGTTCCCGGCTGAGGACGGCATCGATGAGAGCGAGATCGCCGCGCTCTCCTTCGACCTCCACACGTATTAGTTTCTGTTGCCGGGCCACCTCGTCGAGACGGATGCGCCCGGCGGCGATCAGCCCGGCCGCCGCCCCGGCGACCGTGCCTTCGAGCAGGCAGGGGAACACGTTGTTGGTGCCTGTCGACAGGGCGATCAGCGGCGCGTCGTGCCAGCCGATGGCGAAGGCGCGGTTGGTGCCGTCGCCCCCCAGGGTGATGACCACGGCGCAGTCGATGTCCTTGAGTGCCCGGGCGGCGGTAATCGTGTCGAGCGGGGTGGCGGTGCGGGTTGCATCCAGCGCTGTGCACTCGAGGTCGTCATGGTCCTTCACCGCCCCTGCAACGATGCCGTGCGCATCGTCGAGCCAGGCGACCTTGCGTGCCCCGGCGGCGTGAGCGCCGACCAATGCACGGCTGACGATAGCCTGCTTTTCCTGGTTGTCGAACACCGAGGCTCGGGCGACCAGGCGGCGCACGTCCTTGCCGGACGCCGGGTTGGCGACAATGCCGATGACGCCCACGGAACAGTTACCTTGTGGAGCGCAGCCCAGCAGCCGGCCCGTGGCGGAAGCCCGGCGTCGCACCGAGAGCACCGGGCAACGCCGGCAGGTGGGATGCGTCCGCGATCGAACGTGGGCGGACTCCTTTCACGGGCTAGATCCCGAGCTGCGTTCGCGCCTCCGCCACGATGCGCTCCGCATTCGGCACGTAGTGCGGCTCCAGCGCCGGGCTGAACGGCACCGGCGAGAAGGGGGCGCCGACCCGGGCGACGGGTGCGTCGAGCCAGTCGAACGCCAGTTCCTGAAGCTGGGCGGCGATCTCGCCGCCGATTCCGCCGAAACGCACGGCTTCGTGCACGATCATCGCCCGGTGGGTTTTCTTCAGGGACGCCACCGCCGTATCGGTGTCGAACGGCTGCAGCGTGCGCGGGTCGATCACTTCCGCATCGATGCCGACCTCGGTGAGTTGCTCGGCGGCGGCAAGCGCTTCGTGCACCATGCGGCCCGTGGCGATGATGGTGTAGTTGGAACCCTCGCGGACGATGTTCGCCTCGCCGAGGGGAATGGTGTAGGGCTCTTCCGGCACGTGCCCCTTCATGGCCAGCGACATCTTGTTCAGGATGACGAATACCGGGTTGTCGTCCCGGGCGGCGCTGATGATCAGGCCCTTGGCGTCATACGGCGTGGACGCCATCGTCACCTTCAGGCCCGGAACGTGGCAGATCCAGGCCTCCAGGCTCTGGCTGTGCTGGGCGGCCAGACTGGCGCCGGCACCGGCCATGGTCAATACCGTCACCGGCAGGGTGGCGCGGCCCCCGAACATGTAGCGCATCTTGGCGAGCTGGTTGGCGATCTCGTCCATGCACTCGCCCATGAAGTCCATGAACATCACGTCGATGACGGGCCGGCAGCCGGTGGCCGCAGCGCCGACGCCGAGGCCCACGATGCCTTCTTCGGAGATGGGTGTATCGACCACCCGATCTGCCCCGAATTCCTTCTGCAGCCCGTGGAAATACCCGTACACGCCGCCGGCCTGGCCGACGTCTTCGCCGGCGACAAACGCATCCGGCTGTTCCTGCAGCACACACCGGATACCGTCGGCGATTGCCGCGACGTATGGGATTTCCCGGAGTTTCTCCTGTGCTTCGGCCATGTCCGGCTCCTTCAAAACTTAAGCGTAAACGTCTTCGAGAATGGTCGCGGGATCGGGGAAGGGGCTCTCGTCGGCGTAGTCCACGGCTGCATCGACCTCGGCCCGGATCTCATCGTGAACGGCCTTGGCCGCTTGCGCCGAGAGCACCCCCTGTTCGGCAAGCCGGGCCTCGAAGGTGTCGATGGGGTCTTTCTTGCGCCACTGCTCGACCTCTTCATCGGTCCGGTAACTTAGCCCCATACCGCGTACGCCGACGTGGTCGTAGTAACGATAGGTCTTGCACTCGAGGAGGGTGGGCCCTTCGCCGCGACGCGCACGGTCGATGGCTTCGCCGGCCGCTTCATAGACCGCCACCGCGTCCATGCCGTCCACCACCACGCCCGGCATGCCGTAGCCCGGCGCCCGGTCGGCGATATCGACGATGGCCTGGTGATTGGCCTGGGGCGTGTACTCGCCGTAACCGTTGTTCTCGCACACGTAGACGCAGGGCAGCTTGTAGAGGCCGGCCATGTTCGCGGACTCGTGGAACGCCCCTTCGTTGCTGGCGCCGTCGCCGAAGAAGCAGACCGTCACGTTGTCGGCTTTCCTGAACTTGGAGGAAAAGGCGGCGCCCATGGCGATGGTGGTGCCTGCCCCGACGATGCCGTTTGCGCCGAGCATGCCGATTTCCAGGTTGGAGACGTGCATGCTGCCGCCCTTGCCCTTGCAGTACCCGGTCGCCTTGCCGAACAGTTCCGCGAACATGTACCTGAAGTCGCCGCCCTTGGCGATCAGGTGGCCGTGCCCCCGGTGGGTGCTGGTGATGTAGTCCTCGTCGGAGAGGTGCGCCATGACGCCGGCGGCCACGGCTTCCTCGCCCACGTACATGTGCAGGGCCCCCGGAATCTTGCCCTGTTCCACCATCTTGCCGGCGGTTTCCTCGAAGTGGCGGATGCGCACCATGCGCCGGTGAATGTCCAGCAGGACATCGTCGGAGATCTGCTTGCTCAAGGCTTCCCCCAGAAAACTTTTCGCATATATTTGCGCCTTTATATCGAAAGGAAGGCAGCGTGACTACTTTTGCAATGGCCCTGGCGGAGGAGCGCCCGGACGAAATCGCCGTCCGGGACGAATCCAAGGCCCTTGGCTGGGCGGAGCTGGACGACCGCCTGAACCGCATCGCGAACGGGCTCAATTCACTGGACCTGGGCCCCTCGCGGAGGATCGCGGTATTTGCGGAAAACGCGGTCGAGACGGCGCTCGCCAACCTGGGCGGGCTGATCGGCGGCGCATCGGTCGTCCCGGTCAATTTCCACCTGACCGCCGCGGAAGCGGCATACATCCTCGACGATTCCGGCGCGCGCGTCCTGTTCGTCGGGCCGGAGACGGCGGAACGCGGCATCGAGGCGGCCGCCCGAAGCGGTGTACATACCGTGATCGGCTGGGGATGCGACGGCGCGGTGACGCCCTGGGACGACTGGCTGGCGGCCCAACGGGGCGACGAACCGCCGGGCGACCTGCGTCCCCTGCCGAATCTCCTTTACACCTCAGGCACAACGGGCCGGCCCAAGGGCACCGAATTGCCGCCGACCATGTTCGCAGGCGGCGAAACGGTGGCGGAGCACCTCGCCAGGCTTGGCGCGAACCCGATGGGCGCCGGTTCGCACCTGGTGGTGGGGCCCATGTACCACACCGGGCCGCTGTCCGGTTCGAGGCTGCTCGCGGCGGGCGTGCCCGCCGTGATCCTGGGACGGTTCAACGCCGAGAAAACGCTTCAGGCCATCGAAAAATACAAGATTGGCAACAGCGTCATGGTGCCCACGCACTTCGTCCGGCTGCTGGCCCTGCCCGAGGATGTGAAAGCCCGCTACGACGTGAGTTCGCTGCAGCGGATCGGGCATACCGGGGCCAAGTGCCCGGTGGACGTCAAGCGGGCCATGATCGAGTGGTGGGGGCCGGTCTTCTTCGATGCGTACGGCGCCAGCGAAGTCGGCACCACCTGCGCGATCGATTCCGAAGACTGGCTCAAGTATCCCGGATCCGTCGGCAAGGCGATTCCGCCGTTCGAGGCGATGATCCTGGACGACGACGACAATCCGCTGCCCCCGAATACCGAGGGCCGGCTGTTCTTCAATGACAGCACGGGCCGCGGGGTGATCTACCACAACGATCCGGAGAAGTCGGCGGCGGCGCACATCGCGCCGGGCGTGTTCACCCTCGGCGAAATCGGCTACATGAACGAGGAGGGATTCGTCTACATCACCGACCGGTTCAGCGACATGGTCGTCTCGGGTGGGGTGAACATCTACCCGGCGGAGGCGGAGCAGGTCCTCATCGATCATCCGGCGGTGCTGGATGTCGCCTGCATCGGCGTGCCGCATCCGGAGATGGGGGAGGAACTGAAGGCCCTGGCGATTCCGCTGGACTCGATGGAGCCGCCAGCGGGCGAGGAGGTGATCGCCTGGTGCCGCGAGCGCCTTTCCCACTACAAGTGCCCGAGGACCTTCGACTGGGTGGCCGACCTCGGCCGCAACACCATGGGCAAGATCAACAAGCGCAGGCTGCGGGCGCCGTACTGGGCGGAAGCGTGAGCGGTCGGCTGCCTCATCAGGGAACTTTCATGGAACAAAATGCAACTCTTTGATTTTAAATATAAAATCAGTTGACATACTATCGCCGGTCGCAACAACGAGTTCGCATACGGCGCTTCCATTTCGGCGCACGGCCCCATCATCCTGCCGTCCGCAAGGCTTTTGAACGAGCTTAACGCGCCGAAATGGAAGCGCCGCATACGAACTCTTTCCCGGGATTCGGCGTTGTTCCTTTCACGTCCTCGTCCCGGCGCGCCGGGTTCCCGACTCGCAGGGAACGCGCGGGTTGACGCTTTTGATCTACTGTATTAGATTACTAGTACACATAGTCAAAAAGCCACGGAAATGCTTGAAGCCAGCCACGTCAGATTCGGCTACGGTGCGGAGCCGCTGTTTCTCGATACGGATCTGACGCTCGCACCCGGACGCATCTACGGCCTGCTGGGGCTCAACGGCGCCGGCAAGTCGACGTTGCTGAAGCTGATGACCGGGCTGCTGTTTCCTCAGTCGGGCCGGATCGCCGCCTGGGGTCACGACCCGGCCCGGCGAGCGCCCGGATTCCTGTCCCGGGTGTTCATGTTGCCGGAAGAACTCAATGTTCCCGGCGTCACCGGCAAGGAATTCATCGCCGTCCGCTCGCCTTTCTATCCGGGTTTCGACAGGGCCCGCATGCAGCGCCACCTCGAGGAGTTCGACATCCCCGAGGGCAAGAAGCTGACGGCACTCTCCCACGGACAACAGAAAAAGTTCCTGTTGTCCTTCGGCCTGGCGTGCGACGCCTCACTGGTGCTCCTGGATGAACCGAGCAACGGCCTGGACATCCCCTCGAAGGGGCTCTTCAGGCGCCTGGTGGCCGAGGCGCTGACCGAAGAGCGCACCATCGTCGTTTCGACCCACCAGGTCAGGGACGTGGAATCGCTCGTGGACCGGGTCGTGATCCTGCACGAGGGCAAGGTGTTGCTGGACCGTAGCGTGGCCGACCTGAGCGCGAACCTTCGCTTTCAGGTCGGTGGGGACCGTCCCGACGCCGCCGATGACCTGATCTACGCCGAGCGCACCGTGGGCGGCTACGCCAGCGTCTGGAGACAGCGCGGCGCCGACGACGGAAGAATGGACCTGGAACTGCTGTTCAAGGCCGTCATCGGGGACCCGGCGGCCTGCGCGGCATTGCCTGGAACGGAGAGCCGGCGATGAACGGGAACATTTCGATCGAACGGCTCTGGTGGTTGCTGCGCGCGGACTTTGCGAGTGGCTACCGTGCCCTGGTGACGGTGTCCGCGACGCTGGCGGGAATCATCCTGATTGCATCGCTGATTTCGTTGGAGTCCGCCGCTGCGGCCCAGGTTTTTTTCCTGTCCTGGTACGGCGGGATGCTCTACGTCTGGGGCAGCATCGCTTCGAGCCGGGCCTTCGCTGAGTTACACGACAAGTCCCGAAACCAGGCGTACCTGCTGATACCCGCCTCTGCGATCGAGAAGACGGTTGCCCGCCTGCTGGCGGTAACCGTCGGGCTCAGCGTCTACCTGCTGGTGTTCACCACGGTCGTGGCGCTGCTCGTCGCAGGCGTTCACCGCCTGTTCCCGGGAGGCGGCCATGGGCTGTTCAATCCGCTGGATGAGCGGCTATGGCCAATAATCACGGGCTACCTGTTCGTGCAATCCTTCTTCTTTCTCGGTGCGGCCTGGTTCAGGAGGCGGCACTTCATCAAGACCGCCCTGGTGGTCACGCTGGCCGCCATCGGTTTCGGCCTGTTCGTGCTGCTCACGTTGCGGGTCGTCTTTGCCCCGGAGGATTTCGCCGATTTGGGGAATGCCATAGCGCGCGCGGTCGATTCATACCGGAACCTGTTGCGCCTGTTCGAGTCCGTCACCGACATCCTCGCCGTCACGCTGCCCGTCGCGTGCTGGATCATTGCCTGGTTGCGGGTCCGGGAGGCCCAGGTCAGCGATGGAATTTAGCGAACCGAGAAGCATCTATCTGCAGATCGCGGACCAGATGCGCGACCGCGTACTGCGGGGCGAATGGGGAGACGGCGAACGGATTCCCTCCATTCGCGAACTGGCCGTCGAACTGGGGGTGAACCCGAATACGGTCACCAGGAGCTATCAGGCGCTTCTGGACTGGGGCGTTGTCGTCAATCGGCGGGGCCGCGGCTATTTCGTCAGCGAATCCGCGGCGGAACGGGCATTGAACACGATGCGCGAGGAGTTCCTGCGGGACGAACTTCCCAGGATCGTTCGCGCCATGCAGATGCTGGGGATCGGCACCGACGAGATTGCCGGGTACCTGGCCGGACAGGAAGGAGAAAACGAGACATGAAACCAAGCGGAATCGGGCTGCTGGCGCTGGGCGGCATCGTTGCGGGAGCGGTCGTGGTGACCGCGGTTGCAACGAAGGTGACCCTCGGCCAAGGAAGCCAGGCGGACGGGCGGGAGGGCGCACCGGCCCCTCGCGACCCCGGCGAACTGACGACGGTGACGCACAATCTGAGCGGCTTCGACGGCATCGCGATCGAGGGTAGCTGGACCGCCGTGGTCCGGCGTGGAGATGAGTGGCGGGTGGACCTGACCTATCCGGAGAATGACGTGGGCGCCATCGACGTATCGGTGCGCGGCGAACGACTGAGGCTTGGCGGAGCGCGGCCCGGATCGCTTTTCAAACGTACAGGCGGCCGATTGACGGCGGATATCGAGATGCCGGCGCTGGCGACGCTCGAGGCCGCGGGCGAAAATCGCCTGACGATCTCCGGATTCGAAGGCGGGCGCCTCACCATCGAAGGCGCCGGCGTTACCGACCTGACCGGCGAGGACTGCCGGTATGATGAACTCGAACTGTCGCTGGCGGGGGCGGGCAACGCGCAACTCGAGGGCATCGTCGTGACCGATGCGGAAGTCGAGGTTGCCGGCGCGACGAACGTCTCGCTGACCATGGACGGCGGCGAGCTGACCGGCGCCCTGGCCGGCGCGGGCAAAATCGAGTACTTCGGCACCGTCTCCCGGGAAGCGGTGGAAGTTGCCGGGTTTGGCCGCATCGGCCCGGCGGAGCCCTGATCTTTCCACCCCCGAATCGTTGACATGCCCCGCCACTTCCTCTAAAAGAGTCGGCCGTGCCGGTTTTCCGCTTTCGAGCGGTACGGCCGGCGGTCCAAAACGTCCACAGGGGTTGATCAAAATGCGTCGGCGCGGCCGACGAAGGGGATATGCCGTTATGCAATTGTTGCGAAACCTGAGCATGCCGGCGGCGTGCGCTCTGCTGGCCTTTACGGCCGGGGCGGGCACTGCCGCGAACGTCGCCGTCGGTGCGGAATCCGACGAATCCGGGTTCATCGAAGAGATCGTCGTCACTTCCAGGCGGCGCCAGGAGTCCCAGCAGGATGTGCCGCTGTCCGTGACGGCCTTTGCCGGCGAACAGATCGAGCGGCTCAAGCCGCAGACGCTGCGCGATTTCGACGGGCTGGCTCCCAACGTCTACATCGGCATGAACACCGCCGGGCCGAGCGCCAGCGCCCTCTATATCCGCGGCATCGGCTACGCAGACATCGAGAAGACCCAGAGCCCCCAGGTGGGCGTGATCGTCGACGGCATCCAGATGGGGTCGTCCACGGGCCAGTTGATCGATGTCTTCGATGTGGAGAGCATCGAGATCAACCGCGGCCCACAGGGCGTGCTGTTCGGCAAGAACACCATCGCCGGCAACATCGTCGTCAACCGGGTGCGGCCGCAGTTCAATGAACTGGGCGGAAAGGTGGCCGTGCAAATCGGCAACTACGACTCCAGCATCGTCAAGGCGCGCGTCAACATTCCGTTGATCGCCGATCAACTGGCGCTCAAGGTGGGCGCGATCGAGCGCAGCCGTGAAGGCTTCTACGACAACATCACGCTCGACGACTCGGCGGGGGATGTCGACATCGGCTCGCAGACCGTGGCCCTGCGCTGGGCGCCGACGGACACCTTCGATGCCATTCTCACCTACGACCGCATCCGTGACCGCGGCCTCATCCCGCCCCAGGACCCGCGCTTCAACGGCGACGATCCGTTCGAGAACCTGGCGGACAAGAAAGAACCGGTGAAATACGACGTCGACCAGGTGGGGCTGCGCCTGCAGTGGGACCTGAACGACCGCATGGCGGTCAATGCCATCACCGGCTGGCATGACGGCCACGACCTGGTCAACCAGGATTTCGACGGCGGCGCGATCAACGGCGCCGCCATACCCTTCGCGCAATTGCACACGCTGCGCGACCAGCAATACGAGGTATTTACCCAGGAAGTGCGCCTGTCAGGCAGCTTAACGGACGCCTTCGATTTCATGGCGGGGATCTACTACTTCGATTCCGAACTGAAGTTCCAGCAGAACACCAACAACGTCCTGCAGTTGCCGGCGGTGGTCATAGGGCTGCCACCGGGGCTGCCCTGCGCCGTGATCGGGTTCCGGGCCAATCCCGGCATCGGCGATGTCTTCTGCCAGTTTCCCAATGCCCGCAGCATTCAGCGGGCGGGCGAAGACGTTCAGTCGGTGGCCGTTTTCGGCTCCCTGACCTGGCGCCCCACGCCCGACCTCGAAGTCACCTTCGGCGCCCGCTACATCGACGAGGAAAAGGACGCCTTCAACTCCTACTTCGACTACACCGACGGCACCTTCGACACGGGGCCGGTCACACGGGAATTCGATTTCACCGGCCGGCCGGAACGGATGGGCGCCGCCTACGTAGGGAGCGACTCCTGGGACGACGTGATCCTGCAGGCGTCGGCCAACTGGTCGATCAGCGACAACCACCGGGCGTACATCGCCTATTCCGAAGGGTTCCGCAGCGGCGGATTCAGCATTCGTTCCGCCCGCAGCGCGCTGGAGGCGCCGTTTCAGCCCGAGGAAGCGTTCCAGGTGGAAGTCGGCCTGAAGAACGAGTTTCTAGACCGGCGCCTGAGGGTGAACCTGGCGTACTTCTACCTGGAGCGGGACGGTGCCCAGTTCAGTTCCATCATTCCGCTGCCGCCCGGGTCGATACCGGGGACCACGACGATCATCAACAACGGCGGTACCTCCGAGTATTCCGGCGTGGAGGGCGAAGCCCAATGGCTGCTCAGCGACGACTTCACCCTGGCCGTTACCGCCGGCTATATCGACGTGAAGAACCAGGAATTCACTATCGACTGCTTCCGTCTCGACGGATGCGCCACCGGTGTACCGGGCGTCACGGACCCGGTCGGCACGTTGCGCATCCTCGGCGGCAACAGCGACTCCCGCCAGCCCGAGTGGAACATGGCCGTTACCCTGGCGTATGACCGTCAGGTCGGCCAGGGCCACTTCTACGCCAATGTAGGCTGGAAGACGGTCGGGGATTTCCTGCTGGTCAACACCGGCGGCGGCGCCGACCAGCGCCTGTACGAAGGCGGTTACGACGGCGTCGATGCGCGCGTCGGCTACGAATGGGCGCTGGACAACGGCAGCACCATCTCGGCGTCCGTGTTCGGCAAGAACCTCACCGACGAGGAGTGGCGCGAGCAGGCCCTGTTCCTGGGCGGGCCCAACACGGGCTTCCAGGGGTGGGGCGCACCGCGTACCTACGCGTTCGAGTTGATGATCACGATGTAGGTCGCGTTGCGGCAGAGAGCGGGCTCGGGTTGATCGTCAATACCTGCCCGCCCGCCGATGCCCGCTGCTCGTCCGCAAAGTCCACCTTTCCCGAACCGGGCCTATGCCTGGTTCGTCGTCGCCGTACTGATCGTCGCGGCGCTGGTCGCCTACGTGGACCGGCAGGTGGTGGCCATCGTCGTCGACCCGATGAAAGAGGACCTGGGCGTCGGCGATGCGCAGATCGGCTGGCTGTACGGCGTTTTCGCGGTGTTCTACGCCATTGCGGCGCTGCCCATCGCCTGGCTCGCCGACCGGAAGAGCCGCAGGCTCATCATCGCCGCGGGCATCTTCTTCTGGTCGCTGATGACCATGGCCTGCGGGCTGACGCGCAGCTACTGGAACATCCTGCTGGCCAGGATCGGCGTCGGTGTGGGGGAGGCGACGCTGACGCCGGCCACGACTTCCCTGGTCGGCGACTGCTTCCCCCGGGAACAGGTGCCGTTGGCGCTATCGGTCTTCCAGACCGGCCCGATCATGGGTTCGGGAATGGCCTTCATCATCGGCGGCTATGTGCTGGGGCTGGTGCAGGAGGCGGAACCGCTGGCGCTGCCGTACTTCGGCGAACTCCGTCCCTGGCAGCAGACGTTCGTCTACGTGGGTGCGCCCGGGCTGCTGCTCGCTTTCGTTTTCCTGGTGATACGCGAACCGGTGCGGCGCGGAGCGTCCGAATCACCGGGTGGCGCGGGGAGTGTCGGTGCGCTTGTTGCCTTCTACCGGCAACACGCCAGGACCCTCACCCTGCATCATTTCGGCAACCTGTCGCTGGTGCTGGCGGGCTACGCCTTTGTCTTCTGGACCGTTTCGTTCTTCGTGCGGGTCTACGGTTACGATGCGGCGGAAGCCTCGCAGGTCTTCGGCTGGATCTTTCTCGTTGCCGGGCCGCTCGGCCCCATCGCGGTGGCGGTGCTGGCACGCCGGTTGAGCGATCGCGGGCGTGCCGATGCCAATGTGCTGGCGGGCATGATCGGCGGCGTCGCCGCGGTCGTCATCATCCTGCTCGTACAGGCGGCGCCGAGCGCGTTCTGGGCTTTCGTGCTCTACGCGCCCGCCATGATGGCCATCAACTCACCGTTCGGCATTGCCGCGGGCGCGCTGCCGGTCATTGCTCCGCCGAACCTGCGTGCCCAGGTGGCGGCCGTCTATCTCTTCGTGTTGTCCATCGGCATGATGGTCGGCCCGCCGATCACCGGGGCCTTCAACGAGTTTGTCTTTCCGGAACAGGAGGGCGTGCGGTACTCCCTGGTGACGGTCACTGCGATTTTCGGTGTCATCGGCATCGTCCTGCTGCAATTTGCGCGCCGGCCCTATGCGGCAAGCCTGGAAGAGGCCAACCGGCGGGACGATTGAGCGGCAAGGGGATTGTCGCGCACTGTCCCTGGCCTGTTCCCGGCACCCGTGCCGGGCGCCGGACGCCGGACGCCTGCATGGAACGCTGGCAATGCACCGGCCCGGAACCCTATCATTGGTGAAAACCGGTTATGGGAGCGGGCATGGAAACGGGAAAGGTACCGACACTCGAGGAACTGGCGGATCGCCTGGCGATCCAGGACGTGCTGGCGCAGCACAGCCGCGGTGTGGACCGCGCCGATGGAGCGATTCTGAAATCGGCCTACTGGCCCGATGCCACGGTGGCTTACGGGGGGTTCAACGGCCCGGCGCATGAATTCTGCGCGGGCCTGCCCGAGGGCATGAGGCAATACGCGGCCACCCAGCACAGCATCACCAATGTGGCCATCGAGCTGCGCGGTGACGAGGCGCGGGTGGAAACCTATGTGACCGCCTATCACTACCGGGCGGACGAAGAGGGCCAGGATACCGAGATGACCTACCTGGGCCGCTACCTCGACCGCATGGAAAAGCGCGGCGATGTCTGGAAGATTTCGCACCGGCAGGCGGTCATGGACTGGAACCAGAACACGGACGCGTCCTCGATCCTCGAGGGGCCGCCTTTCGACGGGCTGGCGCGCGGCGGCCGCCACCCGGAAGACCCGCTATACGAACATCTCGGTTGAAGGCCGCGGCGAGCGGACGGCGCTGCGACGGGCAATACCGGGAGGCGAGTCAGACGAAGCGGGTGCCCTTCAGGTTTTCCTGCATCTCGAAGATCGTCCCGGTCACCCGCTCCCGGGTGTAGCCCGTCGTCACCGAACGCAGGATCAGGCTCATGTCCAGTTTCGCCACGCTGGCCCGGTGGGGCTGGGCTTCCTTCGAGAAAAACCAGGTGAGATACAGCGGATTGACCTGGCGATAGATGATGGCGGTGAGCAGCCCGACATCGACCCAGTCAAGGAACTCGCCCTCGTCGGCGATCTGGTCGATGGCCTTGCGGTAGCTCCGCAGCCGGATCTCCGCGAATTCGGTGGATGAGCTGAGCATGGGCGCGAGCGCCCTCGCATACGCCAGGTTTTTCCGGGTCGTGGTCGCGACAGTGTCCACGATAAAGAAAAGCCGATCGATGCCCCGCTCGATCTCGGCGTTGTCTATGGCCCTGTAGGTTCTGCGATAACGCTCCTCCACCGCGGTTCGAAGCAGGTTCTCCTTGTTTTCGAACTGGTGATAGAGCGTTTTGGGCGCAACATCGGCGGCCTTGGCCAGATCGCGCATCTTGACCCCGTCGTAACCCTGCCGGGCGATCAGTTCCCGGGCGGCGGACAGTATGCGCTCCCGCCGCCGCAGTTGCCGTTCAGTCAGGTTGCGCACGGCTCAGGGCTCCGGCGGCCGCTCGACCCTGCCCAGCACATCCTGGAAGCTGCGCCGCAGCTCGCGTTTCAGCCAGCCCAGCATCATCGAGACCGGCACCCTGGGGCCGTCGACGATGCGCGCCATGGCCATGCCTTCGAGCAGGTACAGGGTCAGGTAGGCTGCGCGCTCGTAAGCCTCGGACAACGCCAGGTCGGGAAAGATCCGGCGCGTGTTTTCCCTCCAGGCGGCCTGGAAATCGTCCAGTGCGGGCAGCAGCACCTTTTCCAGTTCGGCGTCCGTGCGCGCCGCCATCTTCAGTTCCATGAACACCACGAACACCGGCGTGTTGAGCTGTTCCCAGTAGGCATCGATGCCTTCCTCGACCCGGCTGTGGACGGCGCCGCGCTGTACGGTCGTTTCGCCCTCGACAAACATCTCCAGCCGCTTGCGGTTGAGGTGCAGCACCGTTGCCTTGATCAGCTCCAACCGCGTCGGAAAGTGGTGCAGCATGGCCCCCCGGGAAACGCCGGCCTTGGTGGAGACGTGCTCCGTGGTGGTGTTCCGGTAGCCGAGCTCGAAGAAGCACTCGACAGCCGCATCCAGGATCGATGTGCGCGTCAGTTCGCTCTTGGTCTGCTGCCAGGTTTTGGTTCGCGCGGGTGCGGAAGGCATGACGGATTCCAGGCCGTTTGACGTTATTATCACGCAACGGGCTTTCTGTGGTAAGGCCGAATCGCAGCTTGCGCCGCCTCCGGCCGCAGGGCCGGCCCGGAACAGGCACTTGGGATGGAAACCGTGAGCCAGGAAATTCTGCTGATCACCAAGGGACACCCGTTCGAACGGGAACCGTTCTTCGCCCTGTTCGATGCTATGCCCGGCGTCAACTGGACACACGTCGAACAGCCCGCGGCACAGGTCTTCTTCGACCCCGAGCGGGCGAAAGACTACGACGCATACGTACTCTACGACATGCCGGGTATCCGCTTCCTGCCAGACCGGGAACCCGAATTCGCGGAGCCCCCGCAAGCGTACAGGGAAGGATTTCGGGCTCTGCTCGAGACCGGTCACGGCCTGGTTTTCCTGCACCACGCCATAGCCGGTTGGCCGGCCTGGGAAGAGTACGCGCACATCCTGGGGGGTCGCTTCCTCTACATGCCGGGCGTTCTCGGGGGCACGCCACGCCAGGATTCCGGCTATCGTCACGACATCGAACACCGGGTGCACAAGCTCAGGGACCATCCCGTCACGGCCGGCATCCCGCCGACATTCCCAATCACCGACGAGCTGTACCTCTACGAAGTGTTCGAAGAGGACGTGGAGCCGCTGCTCGCCAGCGACTACGCCTTCACCCGCGACAACTTCTATTCCGCCGCCCGGGTCGTGGAAAAGGGCACCGCCAACGCCAGGATGTTCGACAACGAGGGCTGGGACCACCCCGACGGCAGCAGCCTTATCGGCTGGACCAGAACGCAAGGTTCGAGCCGAATCGTCTACCTGCAGTGCGGAGACGGACCCACAGCCTACGCCAACGAGCACTTCCGCCGATTGATCGCCAATTCGATTGGTTGGGTCGCTGGAAGCCGTTCCATGCGGCCTTCGGTCAAGAAACCGTCTTGACTGACCTTTTTCGCCCTCCTATGCTCGCTTCCTTTCGGGAGGCCCGGCTTCGCCGGCAAGGATTCATGCGATGACGGTTTACAGAAAGATCGAGCGGTTCGCAGACCCGCAGACGTCGAAAACGCCCGCCCAGAAAGAGCCGGACCCGGATCTGGGCAACGATTTCATTCCCAAGGAGCGCTATACGTCGCCCGAGTTCATGAAGCTCGAATGGGAGCGCCTGTGGACCAAGGTATGGCTGATGGGCGCCTGGGAAGGCGATCTCAGGAACCCCGGCGACTACGTCACCCACAAGATCGGCAACGAGCACATCGTCATCACCAAGGACGAGAATCACCAGTACAACGCGTTCTACAATGTCTGTTCCCACCGGGGCAACCAGGTGGCCTACGGCAAGGGCGGCAACACCGATACCTTCCGCTGCTCCTACCACCTGTGGGAATACAACCTGCGCGGCGAACTCATCCATGTGCCAGACGCCGAGACCTTTCCCCAGGGCGCACCCTGCGACAAGCTCTCCATCGTCAGGCTCCCCTGCGATAGCTGGGGCGGCTGGGTCTGGTACAGCCTCAACCCGGACGCGGAGCCGCTGCGCGACTACCTCGGCATGATCCCGGAACACCTCGATCCCTATCACTTCGACCGCATGACGCTCATCAACGACGTCACGGTGGAATGGGACTGCAACTGGAAAACCTCCGTGGACGCCTTCAACGAGACCTACCACGTCTTCGGCACCCATCCCCAGCTCAAGACCATGCTCGAGGACATGGACGTGCAGATCGACTGCTACGAGCGCCACAACCGCTACCTCATTCCCTTCGGCTGCGTGAGCACCCACATCGAGGACGGCACGATGATCACGGAGGAGCTGAAGGACTACATGCGCATGAACATGCTGGACCCGGACACCTACAAGGGCGACGGGCTGGGCGTGCGGCGCGCGGTGCAGTTGAACTGGCGGAAGATCTCCAGGGGCATGGGCTACGACTTCGACGACCTGAACGACGACCAGCTCTCGGACGACTACCACTACCTCATCTTCCCGAACATCACGATGAACATACATTGCAACAGCGTGATGGTCTTTCGGCAGCGGCCCCACGAGACCGACCCGAACAGGATGTACTACGACCTGCAGAATTACGCGCTCATCCCGAACGAGGGTACGGATGCCGCCGAGCGGGGCAGCGTGCCGGTAAGGCAGGTTCGCTCGGAAGTTCCCATCGGCATGGAACGCCCCGAACACCGGCAGTTCAAGCACGGCGAGGAGTCCATCGGCGAGGTGCTCGACCAGGACGCCTCCAACCTGGCCATGGTGCAGAACGGCATGAATTCGACAGGGTATCGCGGCCTCTGGATCTCCAACCAGGAACTGCGCATCCGGCATTTCCACAAGACCATCGACGACTACGTGCACCGCAACCCCATCAAGTGGATGTAAGGGGGCAGTATCCCCGGTCGGCGGCACGGCGGCGAGCCGGGGGCGTTGTTGATGCGTAGCGTGCCTTCAGTACCGAGAGCCTTGGGTGTGCGCGCGTGAAACCGGCCGTTACCATCGCGCAGGTCGGCGAAGGTGAAATGACCGGCTGCGTCATCGACGGCGTGAACGTGTTCGTCTGCCAGGTCGAAGGGCGGTTCTATGCCGTCCACGACCGTTGCAGCCACGCGCGGGAGACCCTGCACAAGGGCACCCTGGTCGGTCACCAGGTACGCTGCCCCCTGCACGGCGGCCGCTTCAACGTGCGCACCGGCGCCTGTGAGGGCCCGCCGGCGATAAACCCGATTCAGACATTCCCCCTGATGCTCGAACGTGGCAGAGTGCACGTCGATGTATCGGGGTTGGAAGAGCGTCCGCGGCCAAGGTTCGGCCCGCTCGCCTGATCGAGACCATTCTTTGAACCAGCTACACCATCAAAACCAGCAACTGGAGGACACATCATGGATCTGCAACTGAACGGTATGAACGCGCTCATCACTGGCGGCAGCCGGGGCATCGGCCGGGCCATTGCCGAGGCGATGGCCGGCGAGGGCGCCAACGTCGCCATCTGCGCCCGGGGCGAAGACGGCGTGAATGCCGCCGTGGAGTCGCTTTCCGCCAAGGGCGTAACCGCCTTTGGCCAGGCGGTGGACGTGGGCGACGGCGATGCACTGAAAGCCTGGGTCGAGGCGGCCGCCGATGCGCTGGGAGGCATCGACAACATCGTCTCCAATGTTTCCGGCGGCAACGGGCGCACCGAGGAAAACTGGCGCTCGAACTTCGAGCACGACATGCTCGGCACCGTACGCATGGTGGAGGCCGCCATGCCGCACCTGGAGAAGTCCGGAAACGGCAGCATCCTGGTCATCTCGACCACGGCCGCCATCGAGACTTTCATCGGCCCCCATTCCTACAACGCCATCAAGGCGGCGCTCTTGAACTACTCGGGCGCGCTCGCGCAGGAAGCCGGCGCCAAGGGGATCCGCGTGAACGCCATCTCCCCCGGCCCGATCATGATCGAGGGCGGCGCCTGGGACAACATCAAGCAGCACATGACGCCTTTCTACGAGTCGACGCTTGCCGGCATTCCCGTGGGACGCATGGGCACTGCCGAAGAAGTCGCGGCCCAGGCGGCCCTCCTGGCGAGCCCGCTCGGCGGCTACACGAACGGCACCAACATCGTGATCGACGGCGGCTTCACCAAGCGCATCCAGTTCTGAGCGCTGCCATGAGCGAACACAGAACGGTCGACGTGTACATGGTGGCGGCGGGCAAGTACCACGACATCGACTATGCACGGCTCGAACTGCTGAAGCTCCTGGCGGAAGACGAGCGCATCCGGGTGCGGGTGGCGGCGGACTACCACGACCTTGAGGCCATCGGGGAATCCGATTTTCTCGTCACCTATACCTGCGACCTGGTGCCCGAGAACGAGGAACAGGTGGCGCTGCGGGACTACATCGCCTCCGGCAAGAGCTGGTTCGCGCTGCACGGCACCAACGCCATCCTGCGGTTCCTGGAAGACGGGCGGGTGGATACGCCGGAGATCGCCCCGGTGCTCATGGAGACGCTGGGCACCCAGTTCATGGCGCATCCGCCCATCCAGCCGTTCAGGGTGACCGCGGCGGACCCTGACCATGAACTGGTGCGCGGCATCGGCGAGTTCGAGACGGACGACGAACTGTACCTGTGCAAGGAGCACGGCGACCTGCACGTGTTGCTGAAAACGCATTTCACGGGCGATGCGTCGTCGTTCGTGCAGGGCATTCCGGAGAACTGGGCAGAGGACAAGCCGCGCCCCGTCTACTACATCAACAGGGTGGGCGAGGGTGAAGTGCTCTATCTCAACCTGGGACATTGCCGAGGCCATTACGACATGCAGCCACTGATGGATTTCTATCCGGTCATCGAGCGGGGTAGCTGGGAGCGGGAGGAGTACTACGAGTTGCTGCGGCGCGGCATCCGCTACTGCGCCGACCGTATCGCGGCCTGACCGTTGCATTTGCTTCCCGAACCGGGAGGGGTTCCGGGAATCGGCTGCAGGGCAAGTTGGTCCCCCCTTCGGTGTCGGGACATTCCGCACCGGTGGGTCTGTTTCGCCAAATGCGCGCGCCGTATTGAATTGAGGTGATGTCATGAGCAAGCCGTTTCGCTTCGGCGTGCAGTCCTTCAATGCGGAGAGCGGCGAGGACTGGGCGAGCCAGGTGCGGCGGGCCGAGGAACTCGGATACTCGGCGTTTCACCTGGCCGATCACCTGATCGGCCCGGGTCCGGCGCTCGAGCGGTCGAACCATCCCATCCAGAACCTGGCCGCGATCCCCGCCATGGCCTATGCGGCAGCCGTCACCAGCAGCATCCACATCGGCTGCCGGGTGTTCTGCATCGACTACCACAACCCGGTGGTGCTGGCGAAATCCGCCATGACCATCGACATGCTGTCCGGAGGCCGCCTGGAGTTCGGGCTCGGGGCGGGCTGGCTGAAGGACGAGTACGCGGCCATCGGCCTGCGCCTCGACCCTCCCGCGCAACGCATCGACCGCCTGGCCGATGTCATCGAGGGCATCAAGGCGTTCCGCGGGGAAGGGCACGCGAACGTCGTCAACGGCACGCTGAACTGGAGCGAATTCGAGGGCCTGCCGAAACCGGTCTCCAATCCGCCCATCATGATCGGCGGCGGCAGCCCGAGGGTGCTGCGGCTGGCGGGCCGGGAGGCGGATATCGTCAGCCTCAACTTCAACAACAGGGCAGGCATCATCGGGCCGGACGGCGTGCGGATGTCCACCGAGGAGGAAACCCGCAGGAAGCTGCGCTGGATCCGCGAAGGCGCGGGCGAGCGGTTCGAGGATCTCGAAATCGAGATCGGCGCCTATTTCACCTTCGTCATGGACGACCCGTCACCGGTGCTCGCCGGATTCTCGCAGATGTTCGGTCTCGAGGAGGCGGAAATGGCGCGCCACCCGCACATGCTCGCGGGCGGCGTCGATGCAATCTGCGATGAACTCGAGCGGCGCCGTGAACGGTTCGGCATTTCCTATTTCACGGTAGGCGCCGACACCATGGACGCCTTCGCACCGGTGGTCGCCCGGATGGCGGGGAACTAGGAGAACTCCCCCTCCCCCGGCGCGCTGACGCGAGCGTTTGCCATCGGCCCATCCATGAACTCGATTCTAACGCCACATACATCTCTCGGATGAACGAACGCAATGTTGTGTCCCTGATATTCGGCTTCGTAGGTGAACCGGACATCTTTTGAGTTGAGCCGACCCTTGAGGGCGTCCACGTCATCCACTGCCAGACAGATCGAATCGATGCCTTCACCGTACTTTTCTATGGCCTTGGCCAGGTCGCTTTCACCGCTGGCGGGAGTGAGGACGTCAAATGTCACATCAGCAACCTTGAACGTGCAGGATTCGTAATCCCCAAGGGTATCTGAACCACGGTCATACACGACTTCACCGCCCAACAACTCGGTCATCAGTCGTTTTGCGCGTTCCATGGATCTCACCCGCAGGTTGATTTTCATGAGGCGGTTGATCATGTGAATCACCCGATGGCTTTTGTCTCACAGGATAGCAAGGGCAGTACGGGCCAGCCACGTCTTCCTGCCGATTGCCGGGCAGGCGATGGACCTTCCGTGCCGTTTGCGTGCTGCTTCGGGTATGTCTCAAAGCACCGGTGCAATCGAGTCTGGTCATGAAACTGCCTCAACTTTTGCGGGTACTCCCGTCATGAAGGTTCGATAGCTGATATGCTCGAATGTCCTCTTCACGGGTGGCTCGAATCCCGGTGCACGACCGTACCCGTTGTGGTCTCGGATCCTTCACGTAGATGCAGTCCAAACAATTGGGAGTTCGCAATGAGTACAGAAGACATCGTGCTGTACGAGATTGACAAGAAGGTTGCGACAGTAACCCTCAATCGACCGGCACAACGCAACGCGCTATTGATCGAGTCCCTGGAAAGGCTCAGTCGGATCTGGAGGGACATCGATAGCAATCCTGAGGTACGGGTCGCCATTCTGACGGGAAGTGATTGTGGGACCTTCTGTGCCGGAGCAGACCTCAAACAGATGGCCGCATTCAGGGCTCAAGGCAGTGACTACGTAAAAGAAATGAAAAAAGTTGACGAGTACGATATGAGAAAGCTCGGTAAACCAGTAATCGCGGCCATAAATGGTTTCGCGCCGGCGGGAGGTATGAATCTGGCCCTCAATTGCGATCTGAGGGTTGCGGTCCAGGGCACACAGCTGGGGATTACCGAGGTTCACCGCGGTCGAGGTTCTCCGTGGGCAATGCCGCTGTTGTGGCAGATGCCGCAGGCATTGCTGTCCGAGCTGACCCTGGTTGGGGACTTCATGCCGGTAGAGCGATTTCATGAGGTCGGGTTCATCAACTACCTTGAACCGGATGTGCCGAGCTTGATGGTACGCGCCAGGGCGCTTGCGGACCGGGTTGCAGAGGCAGCCCCCCTTTCGGTGGAAGCCGCGAAGCGAAGTGCGGTGGCCGCCATGGACCTTGTGATGGAAACCGCGTTGAATCAGGCCGACAAATTGCATGAAAAGGCCTATGCCAGCGAGGATGCAGCGGAAGGGCCTCGCGCATTCGCCGAAAAACGGGCACCGGTCTGGAAAGGTCGCTGATGAACAGACCGAGGCATGCCTGAAGGAGCTGACCGTGACCAGACTGGGATACCTGATACCGACCCGCGAACACGTCATGACGGGGAAACACGAGACAACCACATTGATCGAACAGGGCCGGCAGGCACGAGACTGAGTCTTTGTCAATTGGCTGAATTGAACACTAGCTAGCTCTCGCGCGTTATGGGCATCCCCTTATTACAAGGTCTCCGGGCTAGGGCTCAACGATTACCTTGATCTGATCCGTTGGCCTGCGCATCCTCTCGAACATATCGGGCAATTCTTCCAACCTGATGCGATGCGATACAAGAGGCTTGCCGGATATCCTGCCTTGGTCCATCAACTTGAGAATTTCAGCGAAGTCGTCAACGCTGTAACCCGCCGCGAATATCAACTTCAATCTCTTTTCGAAACAGAGCATAGGCTGAAACTGGTCGTAGCCGAAACATACACCCACGACAACGATTCGGGTATGCATCGCGGCGATTTCAATGCAGCGTTGTATCATTCCTGGAACACCTACAGCTTCGACAATCACCGAAGGATTGCGGCCGGTAATGCGCTTGAATTCCGCAGCTGGATCATCGACCTTATTGCCATCAATCAGTATGTTTGCACCCGTCTCAATCGCCAGAGACAGGCGAGCGGTATTCAACTCTGAAACGGCAACATCGGTAACGCCAAAATGCTTGCACCACTGGGCAATACAAAGACCAATCGGACCGGCACCAACAATTAGCACCGAATCGTTCATTTTTAGTTCCGCAATGCGCACGGCGTTGTAGCCAACGGCAAGTGGCTCAACAATAGCTGCATCCAGATACTCCAGGCCGTCCGGCAAGTGCAGTGCTGTAGCCGCGCTGATTCGGGCATACTCCGCAAACCCCCCATCAGCGTTGGGACTAAATCCGATAACTTCCGAATTTTCGCAGTTTGTATAATCGTTTCGGATGCAGTTCGTGCATTCGCCACAAACCAATTTCGCCAGAGGCACTGCGCGATCTCCCACCGACCACCCAGTAACATCTTTGCCCACTGCCACAACTTCACCTGCGAACTCATGACCCATCACGATATTGGCGGGTGTCCAGTTCTGCTCGCTGGCATGTAAATCGCTGCCACAAACACCGGCAGTTTTAACTCGAACCAGTAGTTGATCGGACTTGATCTCGGGTTCAGGGCGCTCCTCAAGCACCAGTGGCTGACCGACCCTCTTGAATACTACTGCTTTCATAAACGCTTTCTGCACTTTCTACTTTGGCGCCAATGCCTCAACAGCCTTCCAGGGGATCGTTCCGAAGTCATCTCCTGTCGCGGCAAAATGGAGGCAGACATGTGTCGCGCCGGCATCGAAATGACGTTGTATGAACGCTTCGACACTGGCTTGGTTTCCCCATGCAACTGTTGCGTCAATTAGCCGATCGGACCCTCCGTCCGCGAAATCTGCATCGGTAAAGCCAAAACGTCTCCAAAACTTCCGGTAGTTCTCGAGGCTGATGTTGTGAGGTGGTCGGGTCCGTTTGGACAGTTTGAGGGCAAAGCTAAGGATTGCTTTC